>JAFZQY010000042.1 GCA_017620155.1 Lachnospiraceae bacterium
ACATGAAGTGGAAGACGATACGCTGCTTTACGGCAATCTCCAGGCTGAAAGCTACTTTTCCGAATATATGGATGAGATTCCGGATTGGCTTAAGGTCAAGCCCGAATTCGACACCCATGAATATACCGCCGATGATCTGTGCATCATACATATGAGATGCGGAGACTACCGCAACGAGCCTTCGCTTTTCCTTGAGCGTAAGTACTGGCTTAACGGCATTAAGAACATGCGTAGGATCAATCCTGACATGAGATTCCTGATCATCACGGATGAGGTAGAGAACGCGCATAAGGTCCTGCCGGAGATCGAAGCGATAACTAACGACATCGGACGCGACTACGCCATCATCAGGAACGCGAGATACCTTCTTCTGTCCAATTCTTCTTTTGCTGTATTTCCCGCAATGACGAGCACAGAGCTTAAATGCGCTATCGCGCCCAAGTACTGGGCGAGGTATAACGTATCCGACGGATTCTGGGCTTCGGAGCAGAATATATACAGTTTTCTGACCTATCAGGATAAGAAAGGGAAACTGTTCACAGCCGAAGAATGTCGCGCGGAACTTGACAGATACAAGGTTTCTTCATTAACATACAGAAGTGTCGGGATAAAACCCGAAGGCCTTAAACTCTTAATTCAAAAACTTCGCTCAAGGGCCATATACTACAGGTATTATCTGGGCCGCATCGTAATGAGCGTGCTCAGAAGGATACATATAAAGTAAAGAAAGAGGAGTAAAGTTATGTCAACCATCTACATCATGATCGCGATCGCCCTGTATCTCGGCGTGCTGATTATCCTGGGTGCGAAATTCGCCAAGGACAATAACACCGTAGAGGACTATTACCTGGGCGGACGTAAGCTCGGTCCGTATGTAACCGCCATGAGTGCGGAGGCTTCGGACATGTCTTCATGGCTGCTCATGGGGCTTCCCGGAGTAGCATATCTCTCGGGAATGTGTGATGCATTCTGGACTGCGATAGGTCTTGGCATCGGTACATATCTCAACTGGCTTTTAGAGGCCAAGAGACTCAGATTCTATACTGAGATCATAGATGCCGATACGGTACCTGATTTCTTTGAAAAGAGATTCAAGGACAAGAAACATATCCTTATGGGAATATCGGCCGTGGTCATCGTAGTGTTCTTTGTACCTTACACTGCATCCGGTTTTGCCGCATGCGGTAAACTGTTCTCATCACTGTTCGGGATCGATTATGTGGTAGCGATGATCATTTCCGCGATCATCATCATCGCATATACGGCAATGGGCGGATTCATGGCAGCATCAACAACCGACTTTGTTCAGTCGATCATCATGACCATAGCGCTTATCGCTGTAGTGTGCTTCGGAGTATCACAGTGCGGAGGCTTCAACGCTGTTAACACTTTTGCAGGTTCACTTGACGGATATATCAGCATTTTTAATACGAACGACTACGCTACCGGCGCTTCAACGAGCTACGGCGGAATCATCACCATAGTATCAACGATGGCATGGGGACTCGGATACTTCGGAATGCCCCACATCCTTCTTCGCTTCATGGCTATCGAGAAGCCTGAGAAGATCAAACTCTCAAGACGCGTAGCTACTGTCTGGGTGTTCATCGCCATGGGCGTTGCAATCTTCATCGGTATCATGGCCAGAGCTATGGCTAACTACGGCGCAATCGGCGAACTTGAAGATTCCGAGAGAGCAGTCATCGCGATCTCGCAGAAACTTGCCGAGTACGGTGCGCTTCCCGCACTTCTCGCAGGCGTGATCCTTGCGGGAATCTTAGCATGTACGATGTCCACCTGTGATTCACAGCTCCTTGCTGCATCCTCATCCATATCCGAGAACATCCTTCATGAAGTACTCGGACTTAAGATCGATGAGAAAAAGAATATTCTCATGGCGCGTATCACCCTCGTTGTTATCGCTATCTTTGCAGTATTCGTAGCAAGAAATCCTGACAGCAACGTATTCAACATCGTGTCGTTTGCATGGGCCGGCTTCGGCGGTGCATTCGGACCTATCATGATCCTGGCTATCTTTTGGAGACGCACTAACAAGCAGGGCGCCATCGCAGGAATGATCGGCGGCGGCCTGATGGTATTCATCTGGCACTATCTGATCAAGCCCCTCGGCGGCGTATGGGGAATATACGAACTGCTTCCCGCATTCATCGTAGGCCTTGTGCTTTGCGTAGTAGTGAGTCTTCTTACTCCGGAGCCGGAGCAGGATATACTTGATGAGTTCGACAGAGTGCTTACCTTGAGCAAGGCAAATAAATAAAGATCTTTCGCAAAGGCTTTCAGCAGATGAAAGCCTTTGTTTTTTATGAAAGCCTTTGTTTATTTCATGAACGCTTTCATCGGATTGACATCTCTTGCTGCGTTTAAGATGTCATCCATGTTTTCGGTAAGATATGCGATGATCTCTTCGGTCTCCTCCTCGTCGTAACCTTTGCAGGAGAGGATCTCGCCTTCGGGCATGCGGATCTCCGCATAGCATGAAGCATTTTCAAGCAATATGCATACAGACCTGCTCTCGCCGCGATGCAGTATGCCCGATACGGACATACGGGTATCGGGGGTGATGGGTGAGGTCTGTATTATTTTCTGCGTAGTCTGATCCGCAGTATTATCCTGCTTTTTAGGTTCGGGAATATCGAAGTTCATCTCTTGCCTCTTACCTTACTTCACGATAGAATGATAAGATAATTCTAAATACTGACTTATTATTTTGCAAGAAACGTTTGGAGAATACATGAAGAAAAGACTTAAAGAGAAGGCCGTGACTTTGCTTGCTTCGTTCCTGGCCCTTATATATGTGCTGAATCCCATTACAGCTTCCGCTTCGGATTATTATGACGATTCGGAGTACCATGCGGATGTGGACTATGCCGACATGGAGATACAGTGGGTTGACGAGGAAGCCTCGATGGCTTTTCTTGACGACTTTGAAGCTGATATCGAAGCGGAAGATGAGGCTGCGATCCTGGCCGACTATGATAAGGTGCTGGCTCTTACCGATTATATGTCTACCCAGGCCCAGCTCAATGAAGTCCGTTATAACACTGATGTGACCAATGATGAGTATGCGGATTTAAGTGACCGCATGGCTGAATTTGACACCGATCTGACAGACCGCGTATTAATCCTGATCAGAGAAGCACTTAACTCTTCGTGCGGTGATGCGTTAAGGTCTCATATGAATGATGATCTTCTGGCCGATTCGATCCTGGAATATGAGGACATGACTCCCGAACAGAAGCAGCTCTCTATGGATTTTCAGGATTATACCCAGGAATATGACAGATTATATGTATCAGATGTGCATGTAAGCATAGACGGCAAGGATTGGAGTTTCGAGAGACTCAATAATCACGGCGACTATGAAAGCTACGACGAACGCATGGAGATCCTGACCGAACTCTATAAAGCGAGAAACGCAATGATGGCACCTCTGTATGTGAAGATCGTGGAAAACAGAAAACGTGCTGCTGAAATAAGAGGATATGATAACTATGCCGATTATGTGTACGAGAATATCTATGCACGCGATTATGACCATGAGGATATACAGACGGTCTATGACGGGGTGAGCAGGTATATAGTTCCACTTTACGAAGAGATGGATGCTGATCTGAACTATAATTACAAGCTTGAGATGATGAACCTGCCCGGAGAGGAGAGGCTGGCGAGAGTCGCTCCGGTCATACCCAAGATCCATCCCGATCTGCAGCAGGCCTGGGATTATATGATGGAGCATGGGCTTTACAATATCGATTCTTCTCCTAACAAAATGGAGACGGGTTACACTGTCCCTCTGTATTCATACGGGGCTGCTTTTATATTTGATTCTCCCTATGAGAACTGGCATGATATCCAGACAGTCATCCATGAATTCGGCCACTATAATGAGACTTTCCACGGGTACAAGCATACCCTCGACTATGTTCATAATGTGGATGTCGGCGAGATACATTCGCAGGGTCTTGAACTTCTCTGCCTCGAATATGCAGATGAGATATACGGTGATTCCTGTGCGGATGATGTAGTTGACGCAGTCATAACCGATATGATGGATTCGGTCATCGATGCCTGTATCTATGATGAATTCCAGTACCTTGCATATACATATGACGGAGAACTGACGACGGATGTACTTAACGAGATGTTCAATGATGTCGCTGAGAAATACGGCCGTGGCAGCGACACGGATTCGGCTCAGTATTATTTCTGGGTCATGATACCGCATACTTTCGAAAGCCCCATGTATTATATATCATACGGCACGAGCGCATTGGCTGCTCTTGATATCCTCGCGATGTCCGTAGAAGACCGGGACGCCGCCATAGACTGCTATATGCATCTGACCACATACCATGGCGACGAAGGCTTCAGGGAAGTGATGGAGGATGTCGGACTTCCCGATATATTCGAAGAAGGCGTCATAGAAGATATCAGCATCGCCGTAGCCGATTATGCGGGTTACGGACCCGGCTCTAAGAAGCCCGGAGCTATACTTAAGAAGCTGCTTAAAGATCCTGTTCTTGTGGTATCTGTCATCCTCACATTGATAGTGATCCTGATCATCATCGTCATACGCTTATCGACTCATGCCGAGAGAAAAGCGAGGAAGCAGATGATTAAACAGCAGAAACTGTATGAAAAGCATATGCGCGAGCAACAGAAGATGTACTAATAATCAGATGCAAATGAGATTATAATATTATATAATAGTATAGTTAGAGTTGTTGTTCATTTCATAGGGGGATCACATGGGATTATTCGGGAACAGGACTAAGACAAATGTAGCAGATGAGGCCGAGCAGAGCGAAAGAGCAGCGGAGGCTGCGCGTCAGGAGAAGAACAGGGCTGAAAGAGAGAAGATCCTGGGTTCCATGCGCGAGAACATAGAGACGGCCAATGATTATTCGAATGCCACATCAGGCGAGATGCAGGCTCTCGAATCATCCATGTGCAATGTGGCCGATACGGCAGCAAGCGTCAGCTCCGATGTCAAAGCAGTCGGAGATCATGTCATAGAACTGGCTCAGGCATCCGAGGATCTTTTGAGCTATGCTTCGCAGATGAGCAAGCGTGCCGATGAGATGAAGTCCACCGCCGAGAATAACATGAAGAACACATCGGACGTGATGGGCAACATCCTCGTAGATCTGAATAAATCCATAGAAGAATCCAAGAGTGTAGAGCGTGTAAACGAACTGACCAAAGAGATACTGGCCATATCCAGTAAGACCAATCTGCTCGCACTTAACGCATCCATAGAAGCAGCGCGCGCCGGTGAGGCCGGAAGAGGTTTCGCGGTCGTTGCGGATGAGATAAGGGAACTGGCCGATCATTCAAGAGTAGCCGCCAATGATATCCAGAATGTAAACAGCATGGTTGTCGAGGCGGTCGGCGGACTCATCGAGAGTTCCGATACGATGGTCAAATATGTCAACGAGAGCGTTATGCCTGATTATGAAGGCTTCGTTCAGGCAGGCAACCAGTACAGTTCCGATGCATCATATATCAACGAGATCGTAACAGAGGTCTCTCACATGGCGGTCGAACTCCGCACGCTGGTCAAGAACATCACATCCGAAGTGACCGGCATAGCCGAGACGGTCGAAGAGAGCACGGAGGGAGTCAGCACATCCGCGGCACACATCCGTGAGCTTTCTTCTCAGATCGACAATCTTGTTTCCAACATGGACCGTATCAGCAAATATCTGTAAGTTTTTCGGGGGGTTAGCAATGAGACGTAGTGGGATACTTATGCCCATATCTGCCTTTCCGTCTAAATACGGGATTGGCACTTTTTCCAAAGAAGCATATAAATTCGTAGATTTTCTGGCCGATGCGGAGCAGTCATTATGGCAGATACTTCCGCTGGGGCCTACCGGGTACGGCGATTCGCCTTATCAGTCTTTCTCGACTTTTGCCGGTAATCCGTATTTCATAGATCCCGATGACCTTGTAAAGAGGGGTTGGCTCACCCGCAAAGAGTGCGAAGCCACATATTCGGGCGCAGATGATGACGACATCGATTACGAGCACATCTACAACACCCGCTTCAAGCTCCTGAAGAAAGCGTATCACAAGAGCGGCATCGCTTCAGATAAGGCTTATACCGCTTTTTGCAAAAAGAACTCTTTCTGGCTTGACGATTATGCGCTCTATATGGCGGTCAAGAATTCTTTTGACGGGAAGAGCTGGATAGAGTGGGATGAGGATATCAGGCTCAGGAAAAAGAGTGCCATCAAGGCATATTCCGAAAAGTTCGCCGATGAGATCGGTTTCTATAAGTTCCAGCAGTACATGTTCGCATCACAGTGGGAGGCGCTGAAGGCCTATGCCAATGAAAAGGGCGTGAGCATAGTCGGAGACATTCCGATCTATGTGGCTTTCGATTCGGCTGATACATGGTCTAACCCCGAGCTTTTCCAGCTGGATAAGGAGAACTTCCCCATAGGCGTTGCAGGATGCCCTCCCGATGCTTTCTCTGCGACCGGGCAGCTCTGGGGCAATCCTCTGTATAAATGGGACTATCATAAGAAGACCGGCTACAAGTGGTGGATTCAGAGGATCGAATATTGCTACCGTCTGTATGATGTCTTGCGCATAGATCATTTCAGGGGCTTCGATGAGTATTATGCGATTCCCTACGGCGATGAGACCGCAAAGTTCGGCAAGTGGGAGACAGGCCCCGGCATAGATATATTCAAGGCCATCAAGGATGCTCTCGGAGAAAAGAGCGTGATCGCCGAGGATCTCGGATTCCTCACCGACTCCGTTATCAAGCTTGTGAAGAAGACCGGATACCCCGGCATGAAAGTGCTGCTTTTCGCTTTTGACCACAGGGAGCCCAGCGACTATCTTCCCCATGTATATACATCCAACTGTGTCGTATATACGGGAACACATGACAACGATACCGTGGAAGGCTGGATCAAATCCGCCGCCGCCCGCGATGTGCGTTTTGCGATGAAGTACCTGGGAGTTAAGAGAAGATCGCAGATCAGACCAGCTCTGATCAGGGCTGCGCATATGTGCGTAGCCGATACCTGCATCATACCCATGCAGGACTATCTCGGGCTGGATAATTCGGCCAGGATCAATATGCCTTCGACAGTCGGAGGCAACTGGGTATGGCGCATGTCTGAAGATGCGCTTACCGATGAACTCTGTGATGAGATCAGAACATTGACCGTACTCTACGGAAGATCAGAGAAGACTGCCAGATAGATACGGGTTTTATAAGAGGATATAAATATGAAAGCATTGGTCACCGGGGCTTCCCGGGGAATAGGACTTGCTGTTTCGGAGGCCCTGGCACGTGAGGGATACGATCTGTATCTCACATGTGACAGGACTTTTGATGTATTAAAAGACATATCGGAGAATCTAATGAAGACCTATGCGGTGAGCGTAACTCCGGTAGAGACGGATATGTCCAAAGAAGATGAGGTCGAGGCGCTTTTTGCAGGGATCGATTCTCTGGATCTTCTTATAAATAATGCGGGGATATCCTACATAGGCCTGCTTCAGGACATGACCTTAAATGAGTGGAGGCGCATCATAAACGTTAACCTTGATTCCGCTTTCTTAACGAGCAGGGCTGCGCTTAATCTGATGATCCCGAATAGAAGCGGCCGTATCATCAATATCTCTTCCATATGGGGAGAGCGCGGCGCATCGATGGAGGTCGCATACTCCGCATCAAAAGGCGGGCTGAACGCTTTTACGAAAGCACTGGCCAAAGAGGTCGCACCGACGGGCATTCAGGTGAATGCGATAGCGTGCGGAGTCATTGATACTGAGATGAACAGATGCTTCTCCACCGAGGAGCTGGCATCTATTATAGAAGAGATACCCGCCGACAGACTGGGGCTTCCTTCCGAGGTGGCGGCTCTGGCAGTTTCACTCGCTTCGGCCCCCTCGTATCTGACGGGACAGGTCATAACCATAGACGGCGGATTTGCGTGAAGCAATAGATTGCGGATTCGTGTAAAGAGCGCATGAAGCAGAAAGGGATAGGTTAAGAGATGGATAATGTTTTTGATATGCTGATAATCGGATCGGGCCCCGCGGGTTTGGGAGCCGCACTCTATGCCGCAAGGGCAGGACTTAATGCTGCTATAGTCGAGAAGAGTCCGGTATCCGGCGGACAGATCATCAATACCACCGAGGTGGACAATTATCTCGGACTTCCCGGGATAGGGGGATTCGAGATGGGTGAGACCTTCAGATCCCATGTCGAAAAGATGGGCGCTGTATTTATAGAAGACATGATCTCATCTGTTAAGAATTCGGACGGCTTATATCAGGCTGAAGGCGGCAAAGATACATACAAAGCTAAGACGATAGTTTTTGCGATGGGCGCGGAAAGATCCAAGCTCGGCATTCCGGGCGAAGCGGAGTTCGCAGGACGCGGCGTATCATACTGCGCAACCTGCGACGGAGCATTTTTCAGGAAAAAGAATACCGTCGTGATCGGCGGGGGAGATGTGGCCGTGGAGGATGCGATCTACCTGGCAGGGCTCTGCGAGCATGTGACGCTCGTGCACAGACGCGATGAGCTGCGTGCTTCGGTGAGCCTGCAGAAGGCACTCCTGTCGAAGGAAAATGTTACGGTCGAGTGGAACAGCATCCCCGATGAAGTCATCGGTGAAGGAACTGTCAGCGCACTCAGGATCCATAACAAGGAAACCGGAGAGTCCAAAGATATACCCGTATCGGGAGTATTCATCGCGGTAGGCATGGATCCGGTATCAGATCTGGCGAAAGGTGTATGCGACCTGAATGAGCGAGGTTATATCATAGCCGGCGAGGACTGCGAAACGAGCGCTCCGGGTGTGTATGCGGCGGGCGATGTACGGACCAAGCATCTGCGCCAGGTCATCACTGCGGTAGCCGACGGAGCCTGCGCGGTATCGTCCGCGGAGGTTTACATCAGGACCTTAGGATGATGCAGCCGGGGTTACATCAGGACCTTAGGATGATGCCTTATAGGTTTACATAAAAGATTATAGTTGACAAATTGTTACAGAGATGTTACATTTATACCTGCATGTAACAATTTCGTAACATTTCATGTAATATTTGTAAGGATTTTATGAGGAAGAATTTAGGAAAAGCAGTAGCATTAATAACAGCAAGTGTCATGGCAGTGATGAGCTTCTCGATCGATGCTCAGGCTGCTATATCAACTAAGGATGTACTTCCGGCTACGGGCATCAGTTATGCTTTGGGAACCAATGTCAAGGCTCTGTCCGAGCTTCTGACGGAATCAGAGAGTGAGAGCGAGAGCACAAGCGAAGAGTCCACCAATGTGGAGGATGCGTTTGATGAGCTCGGAGTCGAGACCGGCTTATTTGTAACGGATACCAATTTTGCAGAGACCGCATCGGTTGTTGATGCGAGCATCATCGCTCCCGAAGTGGAGCCTGCCACTCCGGCTCAGACCGAATCCGGCAAGGTGATCCAGGATACCATCATCGTATCAAGAGGTTATACCGAAGACCTTCGTGCTGCATCAGGTGCACAGTCCAGTGAGGAAGCAAGTTTCAAGAACCTCGTTATTGCTCAGGTCACCAACTATGTCAATGTAAGGGATCTCCCCAGTGAAGATGGTGAGATAGTCGGAAAACTCTATAACAATTCAGTCGGTAATTTCATAGAGGAAGAGAACGGATGGTATAAGATCTCATCCGGTTCCGTTGAAGGATATGTTAAAGGCGAGTTCTGTGTGACAGGTGTTGCAGCAGTTGATCTGGCCCGTAAGGTCGGAACACGTATCGCCACCGTTACAACCACTACATTATATGTAAGAGAAGAACCTACAACAGACAGTTCCGTGATCGGTATGGTCCCGATAGATGATCAGCTGATCGTCATGGAAGAACTTGACGGCTGGGTTAAGGTAAATATAGAGGAAGGTGACGGATACGTTTCCACAGACTATGTAACTCTTTCCACCGAGTTCGTTAAAGCCGAATCCAAGGCAGAAGAGGAAGCCCGTCTTGCCAAGGAGGCAGAAGCACGTAAGGCTGCACAGAGAGCAGCGGCATCCAGAAGCAGTTCAGGAAGCTCAAGTTCCAGATATGTGGATACCGGAAACTATGCTCCTGCAGGAAGCGCCTCCGGACAGAACGTAGTCAACTTCGCAATGCAGTTCGTGGGTAACCCCTATGTATACGGCGGAACCTCACTTACCAACGGATGTGACTGCTCCGGATTCGTAATGAGCGTATACAACAACTTCGGTGTAAGCCTGCCTCACTCTTCATCTGCAGACAGAAGCGTGGGTGCTACGGTAGGATCACTTGAAGAAGCACAGCCCGGAGATATCCTTTGCTATTCCGGTCATGTGGCCATCTATGCAGGCAACGGACAGATCGTTCACGCATCAACTTCAAGGACCGGTATCATCGTATCGAGTGCAACATATCGTTCGATCCTGTCGATCAGAAGAATCTTCTAATACGAAAGCTAAGAGGGCGCAGCCGATGAGGCTGCGCCTTTTGTATATTTTTCACAATAGGTTTAGTGTTGCTAAATAACATCAGATATTGCTAAAGTGGAAGTTATCCACAATTGTGGTAACGCATTTATGCGGATAGATACTTATACACGAAGTTATCCACATTATCCACCGAATTGTGAAACATGTTTCACATCATTTTATGGAAACTGTCAAACATATGTTCTCGTAAATAATCACGAAAAATATCCCGGTTTTGAAAAAAGTCTTGACTTCTAAATGTTCTAAAAGAAGCATCAATAACACCTGAATTGTTCGAAAATTTGAAATCCCAGTGAATGGAAAAAAATGCATGCGTGTGATAGAATTATTATGTCGGATCGCATCCGGCAAATAATCGAAAGAGAGGGCCATGCATATGAAATTTGTAATCGTTGGCAAGAATATCGATGTAACCCCCGGACTTAAGAGCGCAGTAGAAGATAAGCTCGGCAAGTTAGACAAGTATTTTTCGGAAGATACCATTGTTCATGTAACGTTAAGCGTTGAGAGAGTGGATCAGAAGATAGAGGTGACGATCCCCGTTAAGGGCAGCATCATCCGTTCCGAACAGGTAAGCACGGATATGTATGTTTCGATCGATCTGGTAGAAGAGATCATCGAGAGACAGCTCAAGAAGTATAAGAACAAGATCATTGACAAGCATCAGGCTGCAGCTTCATTCTCCAAGAACTTCGTGGATGAGGAACTTGACGATGAAGAGGAAGTTAAGATCGACAGAGTCAAGAAGTTCGATATCAAGCCCATGTATCCCGAAGATGCGTGCGTACAGATGGAACTCCTCGGACACAGCTTCTATGTATTCATGAACGCCGATACAGATCAGGTTAACGTGGTTTACAAGAGAAAGAATAATTCATACGGATTGATAGAGCCTGAAGAATGACAGCGGTAGTACATATCATTTCTTTTCTATTGATAGCATTCACGGCAGGATATCTGCTTAAGGTCAGCTTAAGCGATATGCTGCCGTTTGTGTGGTGCGTAACCATCCTCGTGCTGTATGTGCTCGCATACGGCCGTTTCCTTATGTTTATAGACATACTCATGCCTGCAGCGGCTATGGGGCTTCTCGCGTACATATGGCGGCGAGGGCGGCAAGGTTCTGACGCTGAGGCTGATGTAAGCCTGCAGGGGCTTCTTGCTTATGCAAAAGAAAATGTGCAGAGCGCAGGCTTCATCACATACGCGATCCTGTGCATAGCCATACCGCTTACTCAGAGCGCAAAGATCGTCACCTGGTGGGATGATGTAAACTACTGGGCGAGCGACTTAAAGAGCCTGTACTATCTGGGCGGATTTGCGTCCAAATATGCAAATGTATCGCCCGCGTTCGGAGATTACCCTCCGGGGGTACAGCTGGCCAAATGGTATCTTGTCCACATGGACAGACATACATTTCGTGAGAGCCTGGCATTCACCGGTTATTATCTTTTTAATCTGTCTTTCATCATGCCCTGCTTTAAGAAGATCACAGGCAAAAGAGTGATCGTAAGTCCGCTTCTTGCCCTGGCAGCCTGGGGATTTGCCGGGATAGGAGATATCTACGGTTACAGCGGATTCTGCGCAGACTTATCGATGGCTTTTCTGTTCGGCAGCGTACTGATCACCGCTACGGAAGAAAAATGGTGCCAGGCACCTGATATCATAAGGCCGTCAGTATATCTCGCAGTGCTCGTGATCGCCAAATCCACCGGATCTATATGGGCTTTATTTGGGATCATCATTTGGCTGACATACAGGATATTGAATATGACAGATGTCACAAAACAGAAAGTTTTACGCTTGTTCTTTGTGATTATCGGTCCGCTGTTTACCGGAGCGAGCTGGATGATATTCTGTCTGATCAGACGCCGCGTAACCCAGACCACATCGACGATGGTCACCTACATGACCACCGATAAGTACGGGCTGTCGCCGTATAAGAATGAGTTCGGAGCCGCTTTCGTCAAGGCGTTTTTCAAGGAGCCTGTGCACATATCGCATACCTGGGTGGATCTTCCGCCTGCTGCGATGCTCCTTCTGATCACCGTGCTGCTCATCCTGCTCAGAGTATTCAAACTTCTGCCCGGCAGGGCCGGCACTTTCATCTGCGTGTGCGTACCGATAGTGGGGATAGCTTATTACGCGCTCATCTATGTTGCGCACCTTACCATTTTTGCCACGGAGACTCAGTATCTGGAAGCTGAAGGGATGATCGCCTCGATCGAGAGGTACGGCGCACCGTTCATCATAGGATGCATGCTCTTCATTGCTTATATCTGGATGATGAAAGACCGGACGGGCCTTAATGCGAAGGTGTTCCTGCTCGCGGTGCTTGCGCTGACCAATATTCCCGAAGCCTATAAGGGCCTGTACGGATACAGGATGGAACTGAAGGAAGCGAAAGAGACTCGAGAGGATTTCCTTACCGACGATACGGCGGATTTCTTAGATGTGCTTTCCGACAACATTGATATAACGCGCGCAAAGCAGGATGGAGACGATTCGAAGATATACATAGGCGGCGGACTCAGAGTCTGCAGGGTCCGCGACGGAGCCTATTACAGAGTGCAGGATACTTATGCGGCTTATGAAGCATCGCCGGTATCCGTGATGAGCATTTCTTATGACATCAAGGACATGAGTGCGGAAGAGTTCACCTATGCGGTATC
>JAFZQY010000004.1 GCA_017620155.1 Lachnospiraceae bacterium
ATGATCTGGTAGCATGGATGGTTAAGATTCTGGTTAAGATTAACCTTGGCGGGATGCCCGAACCTCCTTTCTTTTCGGCACTTGCGAGGTTTATGATTGAAAACTTCGAATCTTGTCACTCCGATGTAGTTATTGCAGGGATTCCGGGAGACCGGGGTCCCTTTTTGATTAATGACCATGCACAAATGAACGGAGGATACTTATGAGATCAGCGGTTTTGTACACGGAAGAGATCGATGAAATGAATGTTGCCGTCGAGGAGTTGTTTGAGCAGACGGCGGATTTTGAATTCGGAAAATCATCGCTCGCGATCATATTCACCGAGGAAGAAGTTGACTATCTTGAACTTTATGAGCATCTGAGGAAGAAATGGGATTTCCCCATGATAGGAAGTACTGCGATGGCTTCGCTCCTGGGCGAGCAGGGGTACTGCGGCGGAGGGATATCCGTTCTGCTCCTGAGTGCGGATGACTGCACTTTTGCCGCCGGGATAGCCTGCGGCCTTAACCGCAGCAATTATGAAGAAAAACTCACTGATGCATACAGACAGACCACGGCAGCGCTTGATGAAGCTCCCAAGCTTGTACTCGCCTATGCATGCATGGCCAACGGAGAAGGAAACGTCTCGGGAGACGAGATGGTCAATATGATGGACAAGCTGTCCGGCGGAGCTCCGGTATACGGCGGTCTTTCATCTGATGATTTTAACTTCACCAACGTCAAGGTATTCTGTAATGACAAGGCTGATGACAAGGGACTTGTCATGGCTACGATCAGCGGAAACGTCAACCCGATGTTTATCCATGTCAATTCCATAAAGAACAAAGCAAGTTTCTCATATGAAGTCACAAAATCGGTCGACAACAAGGTGCTGATGCTCGGTGAGAGGACTTTTGTCGATACGCTGAAAAGGGAAGATATGGAAACGGACAAGGAGGACGTTCTTGCCGATTACATCATGTCACCGTTCGTTCTTTCCGTAAAAGGTGATGATGACGATAATGTGGAAGTCGGAAGGGTGCTGTCGAGCCTGAATCTTGAAGAAGGCTCGGGACTCTTTTACGGGCTGATACCGGAGGGAACGGTACTCAACATCGGACTTCTTAATAAAGATGACGTGCAGTATACGATCGAGCATGCTTTTGACGAGGCGTTTGCGGCAAGGGAAGGTTCGAAGTATTCAACGCTTCTGTGTACATCTTGCTGTGCGCGTTATGTCGCTCTCGGAGCCAACAGTTCATCCGAGCCCGCAAGTTACCAGAACAGGCTTCCCGAGGGGACGAACCTTGCGGGAATGTACGCATACGGAGAGTTCTGTCCGGTAAAAGGAAGCAAGACCGGAAAAGAATACAACATGTTCCATAACTTCACATTTACGATCCTTGCACTTTGATGGAGAGAAAAATGGAGATCAATACGGAAGTGAACGAGACGGATCCCGAATACCAGCTCCGTCAGGAAAACAAGAAACTTCTCAGAGAGATCAGAAAACTGAATAAGAACAATGAGATGCTCCGTATGGCCAATGAGCAGGCGGCTCATACTCAGGCATTCATCCAGAGAGAGAACCTGAAGCAGATCTTTTATAACGAACAGTTGTTAAAGACGTTCCCGGATCTTCTCATCGTAACGGATTACGATCTTGAGACCGTTATGACTTCGGATGTGTTCTTTGAATACAAGAACGGTGTAAGCCGTGATGATATCAAGAACGGACTATCCGTCAGGGCTACGCTTCATGGTATCCTCGAGGACGATGTGATCGATGAGCTGATGAACAACTGCAGCAAGGTCCTTGGTGGCGAGAGCGTGGAGCCGTACATGATCAGAAGGGAACGCGACGGCAAAAGAAGCGATGCACGTCTTAGCATCAGACGTATAAGGCGTGACGATGAGATCGCGGGACTGACAATACTGTTCACCGATATGACGGACGTTGTCGCTGCACTTGAACGTGCCGAGGAGGCTGACAAGGCAAAGAGCAACTTCCTTGCGAACATGAGCCACGAGATCCGTACGCCCATGAACGCCATAGCCGGAATGACCGAGTTCATCCTCAGGGATTCGCACGATGAGGCAGCAAGAGACCGTGCCGCTTCGATCAAAGCAGCTTCGCGTACGCTCATATCGATAATCAACGATATTCTTGATTTCTCCAAGATAGAGTCGGGCAAGCTCGAACTTATAGATGATGATATCCAGACGGTATCGATGCTGAACGATGTCAGGACGATGACCGAGGTCAGGCTGGAGAACAAGACCGTCAGTCTGATATGTGAGATGGACGAGAGCATTCCGTCCGGACTCTTCGGAGATGAGATAAGGATCAAGCAGATACTTATCAATCTTCTCGGCAATGCGGTCAAGTTCACGAGCAAAGGATGCATCACGTGGAAGATCACCAGCAAAAAAGAAGACGATGAACACTGCCGGCTGAACATGAGCATCAAGGATACCGGTATCGGTATCAAGGAAGAGGATCTCGAGAATATCTTCTCGAGTTTTACTCAGGTTGATACAAAGAGAAACAGGTCTGTTGAAGGTACGGGGCTCGGACTGGCGATCAGTAAGAGACTCGTTGAGATGATGGGCGGGACGATCAGCGTCAGCAGCGTATATGACTTCGGGACCATCTTTTCGTTTGACCTGCTCCTCAAAGTTACGGACTGGACTCCGCTCGGTAACTTTGAAAACAGGATGAGTGAGACGGGACAGGAAGCGTTCAGCGTGGACTTTTCGGCACCGGATGCACAGGTGCTTGTTGTCGATGATAACGAACTTAACCTTGACGTTACCGAAGGAATACTGCAACCATACGGCATACATGTAACGAGAGCATCGAGCGGCCCTGAGTCGATCGAGCTTTTCAAAGAGAGCAAGTTCGACATTATCTTCATGGATCATATGATGCCCGTGATGGACGGTGTCGAGGCAATGAAGAGGATCAGGCAGATGCCGGGAGGCAAAGATGCCGTGATCATAGCGCTTACCGCCAATGCTTTAAGCGGGGCGGATGCGGAATACAGAAGCTCGGGATTCGACGGTTTTCTTGCAAAGCCTGTCGAGATGAGGGAAATGGACAATACGCTCAGAGAGTATCTTCCGAAAGAGAAGATCGTCGACGGGGCAGCGGGGCCGAAAACTTCCGCTGAGGATGTACATGTTTCCGCCGTTCCCGAGATAGATGAGAAAACGGGTCTTAAATACTGCATGGGTAACAGGGATCTGTACAAAAAGATCCTGACCAAGTATGCGGAAGTCACGAAGATAAGTGATCTGGAGTCGTCATATGCTGCGGCAGACTGGGAAGCCTACAGGATAGCGGCGCATTCGGTGAAGAGCACTTCACTGAACATAGGTGCCGCAAAGCTTTCGGAGCATGCCAGGGAGATGGAATACGCGGCACGTGACGGCGATACCGAACTGATAAAGAACAGGCATGAGGGATTCCTTGAGGAATACCGCTCGGTTATAAATGCCATAAAGGAAAGTCGGTAATGATCTTCGGGGATTCCGCAAAAGCGGAATCCCCGTTTTACGTTTTACCGGAGGAAATAATGAAAACATATTCCAGAAAAATACTTGCGATAGCGATCCCGATCATGCTGTCGAACCTCATCTCGCAACTGCAGATGATGATAGATCGTATATTCATCGGGAGACTGTCGCTCGAGAGCATGAGTGCCGTAGGCAATGCGACGACGCCCATGTGGACGACGATGAGTCTTATCTTTGCCCTTACGACCGGCGCGACGATACTGGTCAGCCAGGCATACGGCGCGAACGAAGTCGAAAGGGCCAGGGATCTTCTCGCCGCGCTTTTCAAATTCAATAATGTACTGGGTGTACTGCTGTTTTTGTTCTGGCTTCTGTGCCCGCAGGTCGCATTTCACCTGATGGGCGTGGATGAGAGCATAATAGGTATGAGTATAGACTACGCACAGTATTTTGCACCCATATTCATACTTACGGGTGTCGGTGCTTCGGTCAGCTGTCTTCTTGAGGTGAGTCAGAAGACGCAGATCATGATTTGGTACGGGCTCTCGAGATCTATAGCCAATGTGATACTTGATTATGCGATGATATTCGGACATTTCGGCTTTCCGGCAATGGGGGTCAGGGGTGCCGCTCTTGCGACGACCGTTGCCGAGCTTCTCGGTGACCTGATCGTTCTTGTTTATGTTCTGACAACAAAGGATCTGAAGCTTCGCCCGTCATTTGCAAGGATACTTAAGGCGAGGTCGGCCCTGTTCGCGGAAACGGTCAGATACGGTGCGCCTGCGGCATGTGAGGATTTTGCATGGAATCTCGGAAACCTTTATCTTATCGCAATGCTCAACAAGGTTTCCATTGAAGCTGCAGGGATACATTCCATCGTATTTGGAGTGGAACTGATCGCCGTTGTGCTTGTCACATCGATAGGAACCGCAACGCTCACGCTTTCCGGATTTGAGACCGGGAAGAAGAACATCAGAGGAGTGTGGGATGTCGTACTGACATCGGCTGTCCTCAGCTGGGCTATTTGCGCTTTTAACCTTGCAATATTCATGCTGATCCCTGTTAAGATACTCGGACTCTTTACCACCGACAGTGCGGTGCTCGCGGCAGCAGGCATCTATCTGTTCGTTGTAGGTATCGATCTGTTCCCGAAGAGCGGAAACATCATTTACGGTTCAGGTATCAAAGGCTACGGCGAACCTTCATGGATGCTTAAGACTCAGCTTTTCGGAACCGTATTTGTGATCGCGCTGAGCTCTGTTGTTGTCATGAGATTCCATATGGGGATCATGGCCATATTCGTCGTGGTCGTGATCGACGAGTCACTCAGGTTCATATTAAACAGCGCAAAACTGCGCAGGATCAGGGCTAAGCAGGTCTGACCCCCGTCCGGTCAAAAAATAAATCCTACAATTTTTATAAAACCTATTGACATACTAGGAGAATAGTATTATAGTCTTCTCAACAGCTAAATGAAAGGAGACACTATTAATGTACAGATTCATTATGAACAAGTGGAAAGACTCAATGTGTTGCCGATGTATGGGGAGCACACAGACAGATTAATATAAATTGACTATATATAAGGAGATTGAAAAAATGAGCGATTACAAATTTGAAACATTACAGTTACACGTTGGACAGGAACAGCCGGATCCGGCATCGGATGCACGTGCGGTCCCCATTTACCAGACAACATCTTATGTATTCCGTAACAGCAAACACGCTGCCGACCGTTTCGGACTTGCGGATGCGGGAAACATATACGGAAGACTGACGAACTCCACGCAGGATGTTCTCGAGAAGAGACTGGCTGCCCTTGAAGGCGGAAGCGCAGCACTCGCAATTGCATCTGGAGCGGCAGCCATCACATACACGATACAGGCTCTTGCCGCAAACGGCGGACACATCGTGGCTCAGAAGACGATCTACGGCGGAAGCTATAACCTTCTCGCACACACTCTTCCCCAGTACGGCATCAATACGACGTTTGTGGATGCGCACAACCTTAGTGAGGTAGAGGCCGCGATCAAGGACGATACGAGAGCAGTATACCTTGAGACACTCGGTAACCCCAACAGTGATATCCCCGATATCGATGCGATAGCACAGATCGCACACAAGCACGGACTGCCCGTGGTTGTTGATAATACATTCGGCACTCCCTTCCTGATCCGTCCGATCGAACACGGAGCCGATATCGTTGTTCATTCGGCTACGAAGTTCATCGGCGGTCACGGCACCACACTCGGTGGTATAATTGTGGAGTCCGGTAAATTCGACTGGAAGGCAAGCGGCAAGTATCCTAACATCGCAGCTCCCAATCCGAGCTACCACGGCGTATCGTTCTATGATGTGGTTGGACCTGCTGCATTCGTAACATACATACGTGCGATCCTGCTCCGCGACACGGGCGCCACCTTATCACCGTTCAACGCGTTCCTTCTTCTGCAGGGTGTCGAGACTCTTTCATTGAGACTGGAAAGACACGTTGAAAATACAAAGAAGGTCGTTGAATTCCTGAGCAAACATCCGAAGGTTGAGAAAGTCAATCATCCTTCGCTTGCCGATCATCCGGATCACAGCCTTTATGAGAAGTACTTCCCCAACGGCGGCGGTTCGATCTTCACGTTCGACATTAAGGGCGGCCAGGATGAGGCATGGAAGTTCATCGATAATCTTGAGATATTCTCACTGCTTGCAAACGTGGCGGACGTCAAGAGTCTTGTGATCCATCCGGCATCAACGACTCATTCGCAGCTTTCCGATGAGGAACTTGCGGATCAGGGCATCAGTAAGAATACGATCAGACTGTCGATCGGAAC
>JAFZQY010000043.1 GCA_017620155.1 Lachnospiraceae bacterium
AGATCTGATACATGTTCCGAGCGGTGAACCGTCGTTGTTGGAATAAAAAGAATAAAGGAGAGCACCGTCTTCTCCGATAAGAGCGGTCTTGGTCGTGGTAGAACCGGCGTCTATCCCTAAGAATACTTTTCCCGAGTAGGAGGATAGATCGGCGCGGATAACCTTGTATTTGCTCTGCCTGTCAAGAAATGCTTCATACTCCGGTTTGTCCGCAAACAGAGGATCGAGACGGGCTACCTCGAAATCCATATGGATCTCTTCGGACAGTTTGCCGCACATCTCATTCATCGTATAGTGAATGTCTTCCTTTGCATTGAGTGCGGAACCTATAGCAGCGAAAAGATGAGAGTTCTCGGCGTCTATGACATGCTC
The DNA here is from genome assembly GCA_017620155.1 of Lachnospiraceae bacterium. GTDB lineage: Bacteria > Bacillota > Clostridia > Lachnospirales > Lachnospiraceae > XBB2008. The sequence continues at coordinate 373 of JAFZQY010000043.1, forward strand.
GGAATCGAGATTGAGCGTTCTTATGAATGCGGCTTTCAGTTGGTCGAGGAAGTGAAGAGGACCTCCGAGAAAGGCCACATGACCTCTGATCGGTTTACCGCAGGCAAGACCGGAGATCGTCTGATTGACCACTGCCTGGAAAATGGATGCCGCCAGATCTTCCTTGGTCGCGCCTTCGTTGATGAGAGGCTGGATATCGGTCTTGGCGAACACTCCGCATCTTGCGGCAATATTGTAGAGCGAATTATATCCGCGGGCATATTCATTTAAGCCCGAGGCATCGGTCTGAAGAAGAGATGCCATCTGGTCGATGAAGGATCCCGTACCTCCTGCACAGATTCCGTTCATGCGCTGTTCCACATTACCGTCTTCGAAATATATGATCTTGGCATCCTCACCGCCGAGCTCTATAGCAACGTCGGTCCTGGGGGCATATTTTTCCAGAGTGGTGGCGACTGCTATGACTTCCTGGGTAAAAGGCACATCTAAGTGGCTCGCCAGAGTGAGTCCGCCCGAACCCGTGATCATCGGATGAACAGTGATGTCTCCGAGTTTATCGGCAGCATCCGACAGAAGCCCTCTTAAGGCATTCTGTATGTCGGCGTAATGCCTGACATAATCCGAGAAGACGAGAGAGCCCTCGGGATCTAATATCGCAACCTTGACGGTTGTTGAACCTATATCAATTCCAAGCGTATATTGCATGATTACCTCTTCTTATTATTAAAACACAAACATTTGAAATTATAAGTCGGCAGAAAACAAAAAGCAATCGTCAGAATCATTACATTTTTATAAACATATGGAACAATTTGGGCATTTTGTGGTAAAATATATCAGATAGTATATGTTTGATGGTCAAAATCATCAAAAAACAAAGGAGGAGAGCGTATGCTTTCAACACTGATACCCTTATTTAACGATGAACAGAGCGTAACCGCTTATTCCCTCTTCACGCTGAAGAAGAACTATCTCCTGAACCCGACATCGATCGGTATCGCCGCTCTTGACGGAGCGGGCTCCATTTCCGGTCTGGAGGTTCTTAACAGTATAGGAATCGAGACACTCTCCGATGATAAAGAAGTATTCGTGGAAGTTAATCATATCTCGATATATTCCGATATAGCAGGACAGTGCAAGGTTCCCAATGACAGAGTTGTTCTTCTGCTCAGTACCAAGATCAAACCTACGGATGAGATAGTAAAGAGAGTATCCGAACTTAAGGGCCTCGGATTCAAACTGGCGATGAGAAAACTCGCAGTCAGTGATTTTGAATCATATACTCCCATCCTTAAGATGCTTGATTATGTGCTTCTGAATCATGCCAGAATAGATATTTCCAAGGCTCAGGTTTATTTCAGCAAGCTTTTCCCGAATATCCAGCTTTGCGCGGTTAATGTAAATACCCAGGAAGAGTTCGATAAACTCAGGGAGAACGGCGGATATAAGTATTACGAAGGCGCCTTCTTCCGTGTTCCTCATGTAAAAGCGGATACCGAGATCGCTCCTTTGAAGGTCAACTACATCGAACTGCTCAATGTCATTAATGATGTTGACTTCGATCTTGAGGATGCCGCAGATGTCATCAGTCGCGATGCCGCCCTTGTCATCTCGCTTCTTAAGATAGCAAACCGCCTGTCCAGGAATTCCGAGATTACTTCCGTTAAGCATGCATGTGCGATGATCGGACAGAAGGAACTTAAGCGCTGGATCAATACGGCGGTTACCCAGGAACTCTGTGCAGACAGGCCTAATGAAATCATACGTATGGTAATGATCAGAGCCAAGTTTGCTCAGGAACTTGCCACTCTGTTTAACTTCGCGATGGATGCCGATGAACTGTTCCTGATGGGACTCTTCAGCATGCTCGATATCATGCTCGAGAAGCCTATGGAGGAAGCTCTTGATATGGTAGTGGTAGCCAAGGAGATCCGCGAATCACTCCTTACCGATAATGGCAAGTATTCCGATGTCATGAAATTCATCAAGTCTTATGAAGCAGCTGACTGGACCGAGGTTTCCAGGGTAATGCTTCTGCGTGACATCTCCGACAAGCAGGTAGAGAATAAATATATCGAGTCACTCAAGTGGTATCACGATATGTTTGGTCTGACCGAATAATGAATTTGGCTGCAGATATGTCAAACGTTAATATCATCCCCTCACGAATCGAGAGCCTTCGCTCATATATGGAGAGTGAGGGGATTACTATGCTTATGATCCCCACTTCGGATCCCCACGATTCCGAGTATGTAGGGGATCATTATAAGTTCAGGGAATGGCTGACCGGTTTTACGGGCTCCAATGCCAAGGTGATCGTGACGAAAGACGAAGCCGGACTTTGGACCGACGGAAGGTATTTCATCCAGGCCGCGAATGAGCTGGAAGGCAGCGGCATCATCCTTTTCAAAGAGCGTGAGCCCGGTGTCCCCACCGTAAAAGAATATGTGAAGAGTCACATCTCGTCCGGAGATGTATTCGCCGTTGACGGCAGACTGATCACTGCCAAAGAAGGTGAAGACTTATCCGAGATCCTTGAGGCGGCGGGAGCGCCGTTTAAGGTAGATGCCGATCCTGCGTCGGCTGTCTGGGAAGGGCGCCCGGGAGTGGATCCGGGCAGGATATTTGCGCTCGGGACAGATCTTACCGGTATTTCGACTGCGGATAAGCTTTCGGAAGTCCGGAGCAGGATGAAGGAAGCCGGGGCTGACATTTTTGTTTTATCCAAACTCGATGACATATGCTTCCTGGCTGATATACGCGGCAATGACATTGCATGCACTCCTGTTGCATATTCATATATGTATATCACCTCAGAGGAGGCGCATATATTCCTGTATGAAGAATCGGTCGGAGATGATGTGCGAGCTCATCTTGAAAAAGCGGATATAACGATCCATCCGTATGATGCCTTTGATACATTCTTAAGCGGGGCTGCTCCGGCCATGGAGTCCGCATCAGTTCTCATAGATTCCCGGAGCATCAATTTTGCAATATATAAGACGATCACCGATCATGCCCGGAAGGTCATCGATAAACCCAATCCCACGACCGATATGGAGTCGGTGCGTAATGAGACGCAGCTCGAGAGGATCAGGGATGTATATGTCCGCGACAGTGCGGCGCTTACCAGATTCCTTTTCTGGATGAAGGAAAATGTCGGAAAAGAAGAGATAAGCGAGTATACGGCCGCTCTTAAGATCGATGAGATGCGTTCGAAGATAGACGGCTTCATAGAACTGTCCTTTGACACAATAAGCGCATACGGCCCGAATGCCGCGATGATGCATTACGAAGCGACAACGGAAAGTTTCGCCATGGTTGAGCCCGAGGGCATGTATCTCGTGGACAGCGGTGGACAGTACATGGGAGGTACCACTGATGTGACCAGGACCATAGCCGTAGGCGCAGTCACGGATGAGATGCGAAGATCCTTTACGCTCGTATGCATAGGCATGCTGAGGCTTGCGGATGCCGTCTTTATCGAAGGGTGCACCGGACGGAACCTGGATATCCTTGCCAGAGAACCTCTCTGGAAGAACTGCCTCATAGATTATAAGTGCGGGACCGGCCACGGAGTCGGCTTCATGCTCGGAGTGCATACCGGACCCGAGAATATCAGATCCAAATTCGCCGAGGGCATGAGAGAAGCGCCTCTAAAGGCCGGCATGACTCTGTCCGATGAACCGGGCGTATATATTGAGGGAGAGTACGGGATCAGAACCGAGAATATCCTGGAAGTTGTGGATGCAGGCACATCTCCGGACGGCCACTTCCTTAAGTTTGAGCACCTGACCTGGGTTCCCATTGACTTGGAGCTCATAGACACTTCATATATGGAACCCCATGATATCGAACTTCTTAACAGGTATCATGAGGGCGTGTATTCCCATATTGCTCCGTTCATGGAAGATGAGCGTGAACTTGCATGGCTTAAAAATGCTACAAAATCTGTGCAATAGTTAACATTTTTTTCACAAGTTCGTTGTTGATATCCCCATAAAAAAGAGATATGATATAGAGCGGTGGTCATAGGAGAACTATGGCTTGTAGCAAACAATATATTAAACAGAGGAGAAAGAATATGGCAATCGATTTAACACAGTATGGCATTACAGGCGTAACCGAGATCATCCATAATCCTTCATTCGAGTTCCTTTATGAGGAAGAGATGAAGAGCGATCTGACAGGTTTCGACAAGGGCCAGATGACAGAACTTGACACAGTTAACGTTATGACAGGTGAGTTCACCGGAAGGTCTCCCAAAGACAAATATATCGTTATGGATGCTAATTCCAAGGACACTGTATGGTGGGATTCGGAAGAGTATCACAATGATAACCACATCATGACAGAGGAGACTTGGGCAGCAGTTAAGGAGATCGCTAAGAAAGAACTCTCCGGCAAGAGACTGTTCGTAGTTGATGCATTCTGCGGTGCAAACAAGGACACCAGAATGGCAGTTCGTTTCATCATGGAAGTTGCATGGCAGGCACACTTCGTAAAGAACATGTTCATCCAGCCTACAGCTGATGAGCTTGCTTCTTTCGAGCCCAACTTCGTTGTTTACAACGCATCCAAGGCTAAGGTTACCAATTATGCAGAGCTCGGTCTTCGTTCAGAGACCTGTGCTGCATTCAATATCACAAGCCGCGAGCAGGTTATCATCAACACATGGTACGGCGGAGAGATGAAGAAGGGTATGTTCTCAATGATGAACTACTACCTGCCTCTTCAGGGCATCGCTTCCATGCACTGCTCAGCAAACACTGATATGGAAGGTAAGCACACAGCTATCTTCTTCGGACTTTCAGGAACCGGTAAGACCACACTTTCAACTGATCCCAAGAGACTCCTCATCGGTGATGACGAGCACGGCTGGGATGATGAAGGCGTATTCAACTTCGAGGGCGGCTGCTACGCTAAGGTTATCAACCTTGACAAAGAGTCCGAGCCCGACATCTACAACGCAATCAAGAGAAACGCTCTTCTTGAGAACGTTACCGTAGCTGACGACGGCAAGATCGATTTCGCTGATAAGTCCGTTACAGAGAACACACGTGTTTCCTATCCTATCGACCACATTGAGAAGATCGCTAAGAATGTAAACAAGATCTCTGCAGGTCCTGCAGCTGAGAACGTAATCTTCCTTTCAGCTGATGCATTCGGCGTACTTCCTCCGGTTTCAATCCTTACTCCGGAGCAGACACAGTATTATTTCCTGTCCGGCTTTACCGC
>JAFZQY010000044.1 GCA_017620155.1 Lachnospiraceae bacterium
CAGTCAGCGCGAAGCGCTTACTGTAGTGCCGGCAGCCGGGGTCGAACCGGCACGGGTATCACTACCCACGGGATTTTAAGTCCCGGGCGTCTGCCAATTCCGCCATGCCGGCAGGCACAGAACATTACTATTTTACACAAAAAACGAGTGCTTTGCAAGTATTTACAAGCAAAGAACTCGTTTTTTAACGACCCAGAACGGACTTGAACCGTCGACCTCCGCCGTGACAGGGCGGCGCTCTAACCAACTGAGCCACTGGGCCTCGTCGAAGCGCGCTTCGCTACCGTCGCCCCTCAAACAATCGGGGCTCCAAGCGCTTCGCGGCTTCTCCTCTTCCGACAAAAGCAGGCTTTTGTCGGTAAAAAACGCTTCGGATTAAGCAATATAAATAATATACATTCGGTAGTATTTCGTCAAGGGATTTGTGTACATCAGCCCTGAATTTGGGACATGCGGGCGTAGCTGCCTCCGAGGGCCACGAGTTCATCGTGCGTACCGGACTCGGTGATGCGGCCTTCTTCTATGACCAGGATCTGATCGGCATATCTTATGGTCGAGAGGCGGTGTGCTATCGCGATGATCGTCCTGGATCCCGATATTCCTGATATGGCCTCCTGTATCTGCGCTTCGGTCTCGACATCGACGGACGCGGTCGCCTCATCAAGAATGATGACCGGTGATTTTCTGAGGATCGCCCTGGCTATGGCTACGCGCTGCTTCTGTCCGCCGGATAATCGTAAGCCTCTTTCTCCGACGAGAGTGTCATATCCGTCGGGCATATTCAGGATGTCATTATGTATATTGGCGGTCTTGGCTGCTTCCGTTATCTCGTCGATATCGGCCTCGGGAACAGCATAGCCGATGTTTTCCGCGATGGTTCCGTTGAAAAGGAATGTATCCTGGAGCACCGGCGAAATGTTCTGTCTGAGGCTCTCTATCGTCACATCATTAAGATCGTGACCATCCAGCATGATCTTTCCGGATGTCGGTTCATAGAACCGCGAGATCAACTGGGTTAGTGTCGTTTTTCCGACTCCGGTAGGACCTACGAGAGCGAGCATCTTGCCGGGAGGGCACACGAATGAAACATCGTCTAACACGACGCCTCCGGTCTCATATGAGAAGCTCACATGATCGAACCTGATCTCTCCTTTTACATCTGTGAGCGGCACGGCGCCTTCTTTGTCCGTGATCTCGCACGGCGCATCAAGTACTGCCATCACACGCTCTGCTCCGGCCAGCGACTGCTGCATGTTTTCCAGGAGATTGGCAAGCCCGGTGACAGGCGCATAGAAAAGTCCCAGATAAAGAAGGAATGCGACCACATCCTCCACTTTCAGTCCGTCCTTCCATGCGAGATATCCGCCGAAAGCCACGACGAGTATCGTTCCCAGAGACGAGATGAACTCGACCGTCGGATGGAAGATGCCGCTTATCTTGAGTGCCTTGAGCATGGCTTTGATATGCTCGAAATTGCTGATATTGACCTGCTCGGTCTCATACTCCTCGCGCCCGAACGACTGTATCTCATGGATGCCCGATAAGTTATCCTGAAGCTTGCCGCTTAATTCGCCCATCTTCTTCTGGGAGATCTTGAAGTACGGTCTTACCTTTTTCGAAAAGACGAGTCCGGATATGAATATCAGAGGAAGCGGTGCGCATGTGATCAATGCGAGCTTGGCATTGATGGTAAGAAGTACGATGAGCACGCCCGCGAAAGTAATGATATTGGTGATGCTTTCGGGGATCATGTGCGCATAGAGAAGTTCGAAATCGCGGGTATCGTTTACGATCCTGCTCATCAGATCGCCGGTCTGCTTGTCATGGAAATACCCAAGGTGCATGCGTTCTAACTTGTCGTAGGTCTTCGTACGAAGATCTCCGACCAGATACCAGGCTGCTTTGTGAGCAAGGTAATTACTTAAGAATCTGAAAAGGATTCGCGACAGATAAAGCGCGACTAAGATCCATGTGAGTTTCCAGATGACTGAGAGTCCGGCTTCGTCCACTCCGCTGCTCACTATCCCCGTCATGGAAGACAGAACTCTCGGAGCCGCAAGATTGACAGCCGTCAGTGCAAACGTCGACAGTATCGCTATGATATAGAGCGTCCGGTAACGTATCGCCTCACGGCTCAAACGCCATAACATTTTCATTGCACACCTCAAACCAGCCGGCTGCAGACATCCTTATATTCCGCAAAGAATTCTTCGCAATCCGACTTTATGAATTCCAAATCATAATCTCTGGCTGCAAATTCGTGTTTTTTTGCCCTTTCGCTCATTCCCCCAAGTCCGATCGACGCCATAAGGCCCTTGATCGAGTGGGTCTCAAGCATATATCCCTTCCAGTCTTCGTTTGCAACACAACTTCTGAGTATCTCTATCTTTTCATCGCATTCTGATGCGATGGTCTCGACCATTTCCTGCAAAAGCGCTTCGTCGTTGCCGGTAAAGCCCATGGCGGTCTCATAATCCAGCCCTTCTATCGCCTCAAGCCGCTCCCTCAAAGATACCGGTTCAAAATGCAATACATCTTCGGAATCGTAGGATGCTGCATCGGATGAAGCCGGATCAGCGATGGCGTCGGCAGGCTCAGATGCAGACAGGATCTTCTCTACAGGCTCGGATGCAGACAGGATCTTCTCTGCAGGCAGATATTGCCTGATAGTCTGCTCAAGAAGCGCAGAATCGATCGGCTTGGTCAGATAATCTATGAAGCCGGCATCCAGATACATCTTCCTGCTTCCGGCCAGAGCATTGGCGGTCAGAACTATCACCGGTGTATCTTTATTGAGCGAAGAATCGTCTCCCCTGATGAGGCCCAGAGTCTTGATCCCGTCGGGATCGGGCATCATATGATCCAGCAGTATCAGATCATAGCGCCTTGATCTGCACATCTCTACCGCCTTCAGACCGCTGTCGCACAGATCCGGAACTATGTTCAGGCGTTTGAGGAAAAGCTTGACGATCTTAAGGTTGGAAGAGTTATCATCAACCGCGAGCAAAGCGGCATCGGGCGCGATATAATCACTCATCGACGCACCGGGTATGTTTTTCCGGACAGTTTTTTCATAATCTTCGCTTACGGGCGTCTTATCAAACACTCCTACAGGGAGATGTACGATGAACTCCGATCCTTCACCGTACCTGCTCGATACTTCGATCTTTCCTTCCATCGAATCGACTATGCTCTTGACGATGGCGAGCCCTAAGCCCGTTCCTTCTATGCTTCTGTTCTTCTTAACATCGGCACGCGAAAATGCTTCAAAAAGATCCTCCTGATCCTCCTCGCTTATGCCCCGTCCGGTGTCTTTTACATTCATCTTGAGCAGGTATGTATCATCACCGTCATATTCTCCTCCGAGCATGAGCGTAACGGATCCTTCATCTGTATACTTGATCGCATTGTTGATGAGATTTATGAGGATCTGTCTTATGCGGAAATCGTCGCTGATCTGTCCGTCGGGCACATCATCAAGTAGCTCGATCTTAAGTTTTAAGTTCTTCTCATCAGCACGCTCTTTGAGCATCGGCATGATGCTCTGAAGCATCGAAGAAAAACTGAACTCGGCTTTGGTGATCTCCATTTTGCCTGCTTCTATCTTGGAAAAATCAAGCACGTCATTTACGAGCATGAGAAGCATCTGCCCCGAACTCTTGACGCTGTTGGCATACTCATCGATCACGGGATCCTTGTTCTCGCGAAGGATCATCTCGTTCATGCCAAGGACAGCATTTATGGGAGTACGGATCTCATGCGACATGCTGGCCAAAAACCTCGTCTTGGCTTCCGATAAGTCCACGGCCCTCTGGCCTTCCTCGCGGATCCTTCTTAAGTCATCGATCTGCTGGATAACGGCCAGCCCAAGTATGAAAGCAAGCCCGACGAGCATCGGGATGTTCTCATTCATGATGGGCAGGAAGTTTAAGATCACTATCTCGGCAACGCCGCAGACGAAGAATCCGGCGAAGCCCACGGCGGTATATCTGTATTCCTTCGCGCCGCCCTTTATCACATCAGCTACCAGCGCTCCGGCCACCGTGAGGAGTTCAAGCCCGAGGAATCCATCTATGTAGATAAGCGCATGCGGAAATGATAATGTCTCGGAAAAATGAAGTATGGGCCAGACGATGAGATTGACCGCAGCCACGCATGATACAACGGACATCACCTTGTGATATCTGCCATGCTGAAGCGCATCCAGATAAAAAACAAGGTTAAACGGCATCATGAGACAAAGAAGGTAGTTCATGACTCCGTCGATATGATAATGTCCGTACAGGAACGGATATATGTATGAATTGGTGATGAGCCATCCCGCGATGACCAGGATCGATAACGAGCCGTACAGCAGGTCGATACGCCTTCGGTACAGGAGCATCATGGACAAGCTTATGATCGTAAATACTCCGGAAAAAATGAAGAGGATCTCCGAAAGCATGAGCGGAAGCCCGTAATTGGACATCATATACATGATGAATCCGCCGCCGGTCGTAACAAAAGTATCCTGATATACATACCCGCGCCTGGTCGTTCCTATGCGGACTATCGTGACAGGCGCACCTGAATCCTTGGGCGATACGGGTACAAGCATGTAGAATCTCTTGACGCATCCCCCGGGAACAGGGATATCCCTGGATTCCACAAAATCCTTCCTGAGCTCATCATTGATATAGACGGCAACATCTCCGCCCACGACCACACAGAAATACGAATCATCCGAGATATCATCCGGAAGATTAGACTCCATCACATATGTTCCTCTGAGAAGGCCCTCGTTCCGATATGAATCGCCCGATGTAAAAACATTACCGTCAGGATCGGTAACCGTCCACTCATTTATATATACCGGTTCGCTGAATTCAAGAGTTTTAGAGTGATCAATGCTGCTGAAATAGATAAGTCCGATCACCGATACGGCAAAAAATACAAAGAAGATGATCTTTACGGCAGAGATCGTTTTTTCGGACAATATTAGATTAGATTTCCCCGATACATTCTTCCCCATAACATGTTTATCATACTATAACAGCCTCTGAGATGCCATATAAAACATCACAGAGGCTGTACACTTCGTGGACCTTCGGGGACTCGAACCCAGGACCGACCGGTTATGAGCCGGTTGCTCTAACCAACTGAGCTAAAGGTCCATATGTTTCTGTTTATCAAAGAGCTCCCCGAGCTGGGCTCGATCCAGCAACCCTTCGGTTAACAGCCGAATGCTCTACCATTGAGCTATCGAGGAATAGTGAGCAATGCGATCCGCGTTAAACGGACAGACGTCGGATGCTCGCATCCGGACGGATGGATGTTTAGCGGATCATAGTGCGAATGCAGCGTCGCGAGGTGCTGCGAAGCAGTACCGAGAGAGGATGCAGTCGCGCATTGCGAACGCTGTGCAAGCAATGCATGGATCATCCGTGCATTGCGAACAAAAATCGAAAACCACCGAGAATATCTCACAAAATCCTGTCCTGATGAAGCCCTCGACCTATTAGTACTTATCAGCTGAATACATTACTGCACTTACACCTTAAGCCTATCTACCTCGTAGTCTTCAAGGGGTCTTACATGTTGGGATATCTCATCTTGAGGGGGGCTTCACGCTTAGATGCCTTCAGCGTTTATCCCTGCCGGACTTGGCTACTCTGCCATAGGATTGGTTCCTAACAGATACACCAGTGGTCCGTCCACCCCGGTCCTCTCGTACTAAGGGCAGCTCCTCTCAAATATCCTCCGCCTACGCCGGATAGGGACC
>JAFZQY010000045.1 GCA_017620155.1 Lachnospiraceae bacterium
CCGCCATTTTTGACATACGGTAATACCTTATCGGAAAAGATTCCTTCTTTACACCCAAAGTAATGATACGCATCCACACTGACTATGACATCGAAATACCCCTCTGCAAAAGGCATATCCATGGCATCACCATGGATCGGTATAATCTTATCCTCCAGACCGTTATCACGTATTCTCTTATAGTTTTCTGTTGCAGGAACCCAAAGATCAAATGCATAAACGTGCTCAGCATCCGTTTCATTGGCTACAAACAGCGATGTCAGGGCATAACCGCAGCCCAGATCTAACGTTCGTTTAAAGCAGGTACCTTCAGGACTTCTGCGTATCAACTCATCAAGAAGCCTGAAAGAATTGGGGCCCATCAGATATTCCTTTGTAAAATACTTCTTATACTTCTCCATGCTATTCATCCTCTCTTTAAACTCCGATTTGTTCATACTACCGAATCGGCAGTAGTACAAATCATCCGCAAACGTCGATGAGAGCCTGTTTCCCTGCCATTACGGCGTAACGTCCTGTATATTATCAGTATTTTGTTATCCCCTTGTGTTCTCCAGGATTCTGAAGCCTTCGTCAAGGTCGTTCCCGAGGACCTCCTGGATCTTCTCAAAGTCATGTTCTTCATGAAGCTTATCCATGGTCTTTAAGAGTTCCTTTTTGCCGTACTTACGTGTGAACATAGCCATCGCCTTAATGGCGTTCACATCGTCATATTCGTAGAATCCCCTCCTGCATTCTGCCAGCTCGTCACACTCATAACAGCCGTCTATCTGTTTTTCCAGGCAGCAGGCAGTGTTCGGACATACTTTTCCCGGATGATTCATGGCATCGGAACAAGTATTATAGGCGGTTCTGCAGCCTCCGCACCAGGCCTTTAAAAAGCAGTGGTTACAAGACAGACCGCACCGCGCGATCGGGTCAGTTCCCTTCCGGGCATTCTGACACAGTTTATTACAGATCCGGCACATAGCCTCTATATGCATGATCCAGTGCCGCGAAAAAGGCATCTTCATGAGTCCGCGGATGTCCTTTTCGCACCAGTAATCGACAAGCCATATGGCATCTTCGTCCGTGCTTACACTTTGACTGTCGATTATCCTGTTCTTATCTTCTTCGGTAAATTTTCTTTTCAAATCGGCATATGTAAGCCCTCGGAGCAGTTCATCCGTAGAATCCATCACTGCTTTGCAATAATCTAACAGGACTTTTACATCCAGTTTCTTTGAGAACTCTGCGATTTCGTCACCTTTTAATTCATTTCCGGTAGTGACCATGGGACTGCCGGTTTTCTTCTGCCATTCACCTGCAAAAAGGACCTGCTTATCGTCGCTGATCAGAGTATGGGCAACAATATCCTCAATTCTGAAGATGTGCCACATGGAATAGGCTAACGTCTTGCTGTGATAGCCGTCTGCCCCGGCAAAAGGCATCAGGTAAAAAGCTTCTTCAGGATAGGTATTCACAATATACGCTATCTGTGAGAACAGTTCGCCTCTTAATTCAAGCAGCACCTCTATTCCTTCTTTAAATGTCGCTTCCTTGGAAATAAGCGACTGCATCTTTTTGTTTTTCTCCGACCATTCTTTATTCATGTTTCAATCCCCTTATAAATCGTCGTCTCCAATACTTTTTACGAATATGGTATCCAATCTTCAGGCCGGTCAGATCACTGTCGCAAACACGCCATCCAGTGATGCGATGAATGCTTTCTGGACGATGTCTGCAGGGATGACTTCTCCGTCTATCTCCAGATCCATGGTCGCGCATGCATCCGCAACAAGTTTTACCTGATACCCATAGTCCATAGCCGCTCTGACTGTGGTATCAACGCACATATGCGTCATCATTCCGCAGACGATCAGCGTATCCACCTCAAGCGATTTCAGATATTCATCGAGTTCTGTTTCCAGGAAGCTGTTGGGATAATTCTTGACTATGATCCTGTCTCCGTCCATGGGTTTGATCCGGTCGGATATCTCAGCGCCATGTGTGCCCTCCAGGAAAAAATAGTCATCCGGCGGATTTATATGCTGAATATAGATGACCGGCCGGTCGCACTCCCTGCTTTCGGCGATCAATTCTCTGATACGCTCTTCCGCTTCATACGGGTTATGGAGTTCATTTGTCCCGCCCGGAAAATAATCGTTTTGAACATCTATGATCAATAATGCTTCTTTCATGTACTTCTCTCCTTAGGGTAGGTCCGGCTTGTCTCTACAGGCCGCTTCATTATAGTCCGCTCGTCAGATCTTTGATGACTTCTCCCGCGATGATCAATCCTGCAACAGAGGGTACAAAAGCCGTGCTTCCGGGGATGCTTCGCCTTGAGCCCTCAGTTATAGTCTCAGCCGGGCAGACCGGTTTTTCCTCCGAATAGACGACTTTTAGTTTTTTAATGCCTCGCTTTTTCAGTTCATGCCGCATGACTTTTGCCAGCGGATCCATGTTGGTCTTATAGATGTCGGCAACACGGAACATGGTAGGATCAAGCTTATTGCCCGCTCCCATGGAGCTCATAATCGGAATTCCGTAGTTTTGGCACTGCATCACCAGTTCGATCTTAGCCGTGACCGTATCAATGGCATCGACCACATAATCGTATTCCTCAAACGGGAAGTCCGAAGCATTCTCCGGAAGGAAGAAGCATCTGTATGTGTTCACTGTCGCATCCGGATTGATATCGAGAATGCGCTGCTTCATAACATCGGTCTTATATTGACCGATTGTTTTCTCCGTAGCTATGATCTGCCTGTTGATATTTGATAAGCAGACTTTGTCATTATCTATCAGATCGAGGTTGCCGACGCCGCTTCGCGCGAGCGCTTCACATACATATCCTCCGACCCCGCCGATACCGAATACAGCTACGCGGCATCCGGCCAGATGATCCATCGCAGCTTTTCCCAGTAATAATTCCGTTCTTGAAAATTGTTCTGACATGCCTTTCTTTACCTGCTGTCTGTTTATTCCTCACGCATCTTCAAACCGTTCCTTTGGATACTGTGATCCGCGAGCGGTATTACTTCACTTCCAGTTCGGCTATGGATACATAATGCTTCACGGCGAAGTTTTCGGGAGCATTTTCGTTAAGCATCTTCATGTGCTCGCTGTCCCATATAGCCAGCGTCTCCGGCGACATGGATGCGCCTACTCCTCTGCATGCGCGCATCCGTCCGTGCCAGCCTTCCCTCGTAAATGGTATATCAACTCTGAACTCCTCCCTGGACTTCAGTTCAAAGTATTCAAGATACCTGTCAGGCACCAGGACGGGATGAACCGTGTCCCCGCATCCGTTCCATCCGGGGTTATGCTTTAGGATGATCTCCTCGCTTTTCCCTGCAATGGGATCTTCAAAGGGAAGCCAGCCCATATACAGGATCAGAAACTTTCCGCCTCTTTTAAGCATGTGCGCAAACTTGGGTGCTGTTACATCATGATCGAAATACCATATACACTGGCAGGCCGTGATCACATCAAATGTCCCGTCGGGGAATGACACATCTTCGGCTCTTGATGCAAAGAATTCAATATCCATCCCGGCTTCCTTAGCAAGCCTTTTTGCCTGTTCGATCTGGTTTTCGGCTATATCGGTCCCGATCCACTTAGCCCCGTATCTGTACATGTTTCTCGGAAGCACTCCGGTTCCCGTACCCATATCAAGGACCTTCTGCCCGTCTTTGCAGAGCCCAAGGCCAAGAATATAATCATAGAACTCCTGCGGATAGATATCCCTGTATTTTGCGTAATCTTCAGAGGTCTTTCCCCAGTCAAACGCCTTGCCTTCATCTATGCCCTGAATTATCATTTGCTCTCCCTCCTGTAGTGATAAAACAATTCTTCTGTCGCAAGCGCCATTTTAGTGACGGAGAACTCGCACTTTTCCGGATCGGGGTAAATATACCATGTATCCTCTAAAGTGTTCAGGTCCACGCAATCACCGAATTTACCGAGGTACTCATACTCAATGTGACATGAATACAACGAAGGAACGGTTTTTTTCATCTCAAAAGGATCGCCGTCGACATCAATCCCCTTAACCAGGAAACCGTTACCGTCATGGATCATCGTGCCCTCTCCCAGATAGATAAACTTTTTGGCGTTGGGCAAAGAATTCACTTTTACAGGCAGTTCTCCCGAGGAATATGTTCCGTTCTCGACTTCCTTTCTAACATTTGCCCTTTCCCACTCATACCAGTCGGGAATATGCGAAAATTCGGTCTCGCCATCCTTTGCTTTCAGTTCACTCAGTTCACTCATCTCCCATTCTTTTCCGCATGCGTTGCATCTGAGTACTGTGCCTTCGGATGACATCTTAAACTCTGTCATACATTTGGGGCACTGATATAAGACTTTATGTAAACCTTCTGCTCTTTTCTTATATGTGATCCTGATGCCTTTTTCCTTCTGCCATGCAAAATCATCATATTGGAATGCTTCGACTATTTTTTTATTTATATCATCTACGGATTCGCTCTGAAGCTCTTCGGCGGTGAAGAGCATCTTAAATTCCGCTTCCGTCGGCCGGACTTTTCTGTCATGCAGATTCCAGAACGGGGAATTAACATGATGCCCGTGACAGATCAGAGTGACGACGGGAGCTTTAAGAAGTTTACATAACTTTCCGAGGGATTCGGGAAGCACTGCAGTCGTCCCGCATAAAGAATACCTGGCTTCAGGATAAATAATGGCCACATCGCCGTTTTTTATGGTCCGCATTAGCTGTTTAACCAGTATAACGTCATTCGTGAATTTTCTTTTGCATATGCATCCAACGTCACGCAGAAGCTTCTCTCTGCCGATAAAACCGTCGATTGCAACCACATAATTGGCTCTCCACGGAAAGATAGCTTTGGTCGCAACCTTAAAGTCCATAAAAGCATTATGATTGCACAGCAGGACAAAAGGAGGTTTAAGTTCCTCTGTCCCGACCTTCGTAAGTTTGTTTTTATGCTTCCATACATCCGGCATGCTGAGAATATATGTCAGCGGTCTTAAGTACCACCTTGTTCTTACAGGCGGTTTCTTCATATCGAATTTTTCAAAGTTTTGCATATATTATTTCTCTTTCCTTTTGTGCTGCGATACCGGCTCTTATAAACCGGAGGATCATTTCAGACTGAATTCAACCGGACTTCCGTCAGTGCTGCTGTCGCAAAGCCACACTCTAAACAAGCCGGGCTCGCTTGCCCATTTTTCCTCTGCGGTCCAGAAGCGCAGCATTTCCTCTTTTATATCAAAGCTTACCTCCTGCTCTTCTCCGGGACCTAAATGTATCTTCTTAAAACCGGCCAGTTCCCTGACAGGACGGACGCGGCTTGCGGTCAGATCTCTTATGTACATCTGTACCGTCGCATCGCCCGGCATCTCTCCCGTATTCTTAACTGTTACGGAGGCTGTTATGGATTTTTCGGGTGACATGTAAGGCGCGCTCAGCTTCGGCTCTCCGTATTCAAAAGTAGTATATGAGAGTCCGTAACCAAACGGATAGAGCGCTCCGTTCTCACAGTCAAGATATCTCGAAGTAAACTCTGACGGTCCGCTTTCGGATTTGGGGCGGCCTGTTGGGTACATATCGTAATGCAACGGTTCCTGCCCGACGGTATAAGGAAAGCTGACAGGCAATCTTCCCGAAGGAGAGACCTTACCTGACAGAACATCCATCACGCCATGACCGCCTTCGGTACCCGGAAGCCAGCAGATCATCAATGCATCCGAAAGGTCGCGCACTTCTTTCAGTTCAAGAGGTCTTCCGGTAAATACAAGCGTTACCGTTCTTTTCCCTGCTTTTTTGATCTCTTTAAGAAGCTTAAGCTGTACTGAAGGCAGCTTAAGGCTTGCCTTACTCGTAGCCTCTCCGGACTGGGTATAGTCCTCTCCTAGACACAGGACCACAGTATCTGCCCACTCTGCGGCCCGGATGGCCTCCGCCAGGAGTTTGTCGTTTTCTTCCTGCCAGTTATCCGTATGGCGGATTCCTCTTGCAGTCATCGCATCCTGATCGAGCATCGTACAGCCTGCTGCGACTCTGATACTTTCCGAATCAAAAATTTGCGATGCCGCTTCCCATACGGTCACGGTATTTTCGTCATCACCCGAAAAAGCCCACGAACTCTGAAGTTTTTTGGTATCGGCATATGGACCGATAAAAGCATTCTTTTCTTTTCTGAGCGGAAGTGCTTTATCATTGTTCTCAAGAAGTACAAGGCTCGCTGCCACAGCTTCTCTCG
>JAFZQY010000046.1 GCA_017620155.1 Lachnospiraceae bacterium
CAAAATCGAAGATGCTGTTGACAGCCAAAACAATGTGCATATAATATCATCTAAAGAGGCGGTTTCTTACCGAGCGGTCATTATGATTCAATCGGCGTACGCGCTTCTTTTTTTCGTTTTACCCGCATGTCATAACACAAATTACTTCTTCCAGTTGTGTGACTGAAAAAAATCGAAGTATATAAAGCCACAGAATGCGGACTTATGACCCAAATGGACATCAAAAGAGCTTTTAGGTCATAAATCACGCTCAAATAATCGCAGGATGAACTGAAGCATATGACTCAAACCGGCTTCAAGGGAGCATTTGAGTCATGAATTGCGATCAAAAGTATCCTAAATAGCGATCAGGATTAGCCGTATGAGCTAAAATGTATGACTCAAACGGGCTTCAAAGGTACTTTTGGGTCATAAAATGACAATTCATACCTGTCGATCAGAAACATTTTTTGAAAAGAGCGAGAAAAACATGAAAAGTCTGGCGATAATTACCGCGCGGGGCGGCAGTAAAAGGATTCTCCGCAAGAACATAAAAGAATTCTGCGGAAAGCCGATCATCGCGTATTCGATAGAAGCGGCGCTTAAGTCAGGTTCGTTCGATACTGTGATGGTGTCTACGGACGATGAAGAGATCGCGGAGATCGCAAAGAAGTATGGTGCAGAAGTTCCGTTTATGAGAAGCGAAGCGACCTCGAATGATACCGCTACGACAAGTGATGTACTCATAGAAGTGCTTAATACCTATGAGGCCCGCGGTGAAAAGTTCGAAATCGCGGCATGCATATATCCGACGGCACCTTTCATCACGGCCGACAGGCTGCGTGAAGCAGTCGGGATGCTGGAAAAAGAGAACGCCGGCGAGATGAATGCCGGAAGCGATGATATGACAGGTGGTGCTATGGATGGTGGTTCGTGCGCCGACACAGTGATTCCGGTCGTAAGATACTCTTACCCCCCGCAGCGCGCTTATGAGATCCGTGACGGATATCTCGAGTTCCGTGCTCCGGAATATATGGATGCGCGCAGCCAGGATCTGACGCCGTGGTATCACGATGCCGGACAGTTCTATGTGTTCAGAACGGATTCTTTCTTAAATACGCGCCGAATCACGGCGGGCAGGATCCTCCCGATGGAGATACCCGAAACCGAAGTACAGGATATCGATACGCCCGAGGATTGGAAGCTTGCAGAGCTTAAATACAGCATGCGGTAGACGATAGGTGCCAGGCACCATTACAGAAATGTTACAGATTGTAACAATTTTGTAATGGTGCCTGGCACCAATTTTTTAAAACTTCCTTATGTCGCCGATGAATTCCATGATGCCGACATGCTCGTCCTCATCCGGACGGGCCATGTTGCTGATGAATCGCATGATGCGCGAGACGGTCAGTTCTGTCGGCGATACAGTGATATCTATATTTACCTTGTGCAGAAGTTTTACATGCACCTGTCTGTCTACGCGCGTGATGACCGAAGGGATCCCTTTCGACCACGCGAACATGCTGACGACCAGATTCGTTTCATCATTATCCGTAAGCGAGACGATGGCGTCGGCTTTGCTCACTTTTTCTTCCTCGAGAACTTCCGTGATATCCCCCTCAGCATAGGTTATCTGGGCATTAGGGAAAAGGTCCATCAGTTCCCTGCATCTGTCAAGATCATCATCCAGGATCGTGAGCTTACGATGATCCGCAGTCAGTTTTTCCGCAAGATAAGCACCGGTGATGCCGCCGCCTACTATGACAATGCTGTCGGAAGGTGATCTCCGGATTCCGATCTTACCAAGCACCTCCTCAAGATGCTCTCGCTCTACGGTGATGTAGAGGTTGTCGCCTTCTTTTACGACGAAATTGTCTTTCGGAGTGTGGACTCTTTTTCCGCGGATCGCAGTTGCTATCATCATGTCGGGACAGATCTCTTCGCGGATCTCGGCGATATTGCGTCCCAGAAGCGGACAGCCTCCTATGGGATTCAAGTCGATCACATAGATCTCATCGTTCATGAAACTCTCCAGCTTGATATTGCCGGGGAGACCGATGTTCTTGTATATCTCGTCCGCCATATCCGCGCGGGGTTTTACGAAGTAGTCTATCTTGTATTTTTCCTTGAGCTGCTCGTCCTCGGCAACCAGATCGGGCATCAGAAGCCTGGCCACACACTTGGATGCACCGAGCGCCTTGGCCTGCATGCAGCTGATCAGATTGATCTCATCAGTGTGCGTGAGCGCGATGAAAACATCCGCCGTGTCAGCGCCTGCCTTACGCAGCGTCTCCGCAGACGCGCCGCTTCCGACCACGCCGTTTACGGGATATTTGTCAGTGACGGCATCCACGCACCTTGCATCGCGGTCGATCACGCATATGTCATGCTCGGAAGCATCCAGCATCCTGATGAGAGTACGTCCGGCCTCGCCGAGTCCCACAACGATTATCTTCATATTTCGCCTCTTTTCTGCATCGCGATCCTCGCAGCTTTGTGCTCTTCAAGACGGAAGTACACTTTCTTAACCGTCAGTCCCTGAACGAGCACCGTAAAGAAGATCGTAACATAGGTCACATTTATGAACAGGTTATATATGTCAGGCGCAAGGAATTCACCCGTCTGAAGTGCCAGTGCCAGCGAAAGTCCGCCCTTAAGAGCCGACCATGTCATCAGGATCACAAATTCTTTCATGCTGTATTTGCCGGGAATGCTCCTGCCCGTCAGCACGGAGCTTACGAACACTCCGACCGCCCTGGACATGATCAGGATGATTATCGCCGCCGGTACCACGATGAAGACATATCGGCTGATCTCGATATCGAGCGCGAGCAGACCGATCATGATGAAAAGCACGGCGTTTAAGATGCTCTCAAGGATCTCCCAGAAATCCCTGTAATAATCCTTCGGGTCGATAACTTTGGCGCGCCGGTCGATCCGGTTCATCTGATAGGAAAAGAACATGCCGCACACGACCGATGCGATGACGCCCGAGAAGCCCAGATGCTCGCAGATCAGGTACACGCATGACACGTCCAGGAGTGAGATTAAGATATAACGGATCGGATCTCTGGTCAGTTTGATCAGCTGGAAAAGTAAGAACGATACGATAAGCGCGACAGCGACCGCACCGAGGATCTCCTTCAGCATCAATTCCACAAAGTTGCTCTTGCCGACCGGGGCGATCAGAGTTTTTACAAAAATGAAAAGCGTAACGCCGGTGCCGTCGTTAAAGAGCGACTCATTCTCGATGACGGAGCAGACGTTTTTCGACAGGCCGATCTTATTTAGAATTCCGGTCGCGGCGATCGGATCAGTCGGGCTGACCACGCACCCGAGAAGTATGCAGGTCCAGATGTCCATCGGTATCCGGAAAAGGAGTGCGATCAGATAGAATAGACCTCCGTAAAGAAATGACGAAATCGCAGTGGAAAGCAGCGCCAGCAACATGATCGGGCGGACATTCTGCCTGAATTTGCTCATGTTAACTTTGCTCGCTCCTGCAAATAGCATGAAGCAGAGAACGCCGTCCATCAGATACTCTTCAAATCCGAATTCGCCGATGTTACGGATGAACTTTTCCAGGGGTTCGATAGTGAAGAAACGGCTGATCACGACCAGGATCAGCGAGATGATCACCGAGAACATGATCAGAGCGATGTCGCTCTGAATGTGGAATACCCTCTCGTTCAGGATTCCGATTCCGACTATGAATGCAAGTATGATAATCAGAAATAACAGTATGTTCATAATTTGTTCATGGTGCCTGGCACCAATATCTTCGCAGCGTAGGAGCAGGTGGCGTGTGGCGTGATCTTGCGGCGCTCGGCTTCCTCAAGGACTTTGAAAACGAGGCGTTTGGCTATGCCTTTTCCTCCATATTCAGGGCGGACTCCGGTGTGGTATATCGTCCAGCCATCAGCACCGGCTTCATAGCAGCACTCACCGATCTCGGCATCGCCGTCGAGAGCGATCGCACACTCGCGCGCCTCATCGAATTCGATCCGGATACCGTGATTATATGCGCATGTAAGCGCTCCGGTCGGACACTTTTCTACTGTCTGCCAGATCTTCGCATTCTCAGCGGCGCTTATGTCGATCCAGGGTCTTTTATCCCGATTGAAAACCTCCGGGCTGTTGTAGACACACTGCCTCGCGTGCCTGCATTTATCCGAATCCCAGAATACGGTTATGTCTTCGTTTTCGTACAGTCTGTGCATAATTAACACAATGGTGCCAGGCACCATAAAATTTCTATAAACTCAGCAGTCGTTGGGGCCGGATACGCCGTTCATCGCATCGACCATGTTCTGAAGTGTGGTCTGTGATATCGAAATGACCGCTTCCTTGGTGTAGAATGCCTGATGCGAAGTGATGATGACGTTCGGGAATGACAGGAGTCTCGATGTCACTGAATGCATCATGATCTCGTCTGACTTATCCTCATAGACATTACCGGTCTCCTCTTCGTATACGTCGAGTCCGACACCCAGGAACTTGCCCATGCGGATACCCTCGATGAGTTGCTCTGTATCGACGAGTGCGCCTCTTGAGGTATTGACCAGTATGACGTCGTTCTTCATCTTCTTGATCGAGTCGATGTTGATCATGTGATACGACTCGTCTGTCAGCGGACAGTGCAGGGAGATCAGGTCGCTTCGCTCGTAGAGTTCGTCCAGGGAAACATATTCAACGAAATCCTTCAGTGAAGGATTCTCGTAAATATCATAAGCGATGACCTTCATCCCGAACCCGTGGCAGATGCGGCACATGCCCGCGCCGATCTTACCGGTGCCAACTATACCTGCGGTCTTTCCGTACATCTGATGGCCGCGCAGTCCCTTAAGTGTAAAGTCATTCTCACGGACCTTATTGTACGCCTTATGTATGTGGCGGTTTACGCTCATCGCAAGAGTCATCGCATGCTCAGCGATGGATTCGGGCGAATATGCGGGAACGCGCTTAACCGCTATGCCGAGTTCATGCGCTCTCTCAACATCCACGTTGTTGTATCCGGCGCATCTCATCAGCACAGCCTTGACGCCGCACTCGGAGAGCACATTCAGGGTCTCTGCGCCGACATCAGCGCTCACGAAAGCGCATATCGCATCATATCCTTTTGCAAGCGTCGCGGTCATCGGATCCAGTTCGGGCTCGATGAACTCAAGCTCGATCTCAGGAAAATCAGCCTCCCCCACGCGCTTAAAATACTTGATATCATAATCTTTTGCAGCATATAACAGTAGTTTCATTCGTGTACCTCCTATGTAGCAGAAATTAGCATTATCCTATCTCTTCGCTTTCAGGCTGTCATATGCCCATAAGAAGAAATGTTGAGTATTCTCAAACAGCAAGCGGTTCTCCATCAAATCCACCAGCAGTTCCTCAATAGAGTACGGCCGATATCCGATACCGCTCATTTCGTCGGTATACCTGTCCAGATCATCTTCCAAAACCGCCCTAATGAATCTTACGGTGTCCTTATTCAGTTTTGACAGGAGTTTCAGATATTTCTCCGCCACACTCCAATCACCCTTCTTGAAATAAAGTACGGAGAGCGGTAACAGCATCTGCGTCTCCTGATCACCTTCGTATCTTGAATAAAGTTCAAGAGCCTTTTCTTCCTCTTCGAAAAAAGCATACAGATGCATTAAGCGATATCTGACTCCCAGATTATCATTGTCGCTGAGATGAATCATCTTTTCACATAATTCTTCAGCCTTTCTCACCATGCCGCATTCACTAAGAACTTCCATATAAGCATGAAGTAATCGCATATATGGTCTTGTCTCCAAGATACCCCAGAACTCTCCGATACTGTCCTCATCAAAAAGTCCCTTTTTCTGCATCACCTGATCACCGCGAGCTACCGCACGTTCCAGTTTCTTTATCAGATCTATAGGATCTCTGCTCCCGGCCATAGCCACGATACGTTCAGCATCAAGATTGTCGGGATCAAGTTTTAAAGCTTTCCGAGAATACTTTAACGCAGCCGCGTCATCTTCGGCATACTCGGCCAGTTCAACGAAATCGTCTGCTGTTTTGGCAGTCTTTTCCGTTAATTCCTCTATCGGAAGGTTGTTGTTATAGTTTTGCATATATTCATCAAGTCTAGAGTTCACCTCTTCCTCCGGCATGTTTTCCAAGTCTATATTCTCTGAAATAAACTCGTGCATCGCTTTCATAGCCTTCTCTGTTTCTCTGCTCATATATAATCCCCCCTGCCGAATTATTACCGAAACTCTACATAATTCTCCAATCGCGGTAATCTAAATCTCAAGTGTGCATATTGGCTTCCGTCAAGAATCCCGCCATCTATAAGTCGCTTTCTGTAAGTAGAAAGTGTTTCCGATGTCATTCCGGCTTCTCTTCGGATATCCTCAACTTTGATTGTACCTGTTCCTGTAGTACGAATTATACTCGACATAGCCTTCAGAACTTTGATATCACCGGCCGATAATTCATGAACTATCTTATCGTAAGACAGATCCGCCAATGCGCTGTCAATTTCGTTATAGATGTCGTCCATATCGGCATCGTCCAGATTCTCGTACTCACTGAGAGCGTTCCAATATACATATCCAATGATCTGAAAGGCCAGTGAATACCCTTTAGTCTCAAAAGCTAGTCTGTCAGCCTGTGCAACGCTCATTCCCAATGTTTTCCGGTAGTCAGCACTTATCGCAGTTATATTCAGCATATCCAGTTCATTCATCCTGGCTCTGTACAGGAATGTAAGCGAGGGATTATTCCGTATTTTATCTATGTTCTCCCGTAAACCAGTCATCAGAACATATATATCGTAGTTCAATCCTGCATATGACGAGAGCGCATGCGAAAAAAAGGAAACGTTATCGCTGTAAAAAATCTCATCGATAGTGATAAAAACCTTCTTCCCCATTCTCTTTAAAACGGAAAGCATAAGTTCCACGACGTTCTCATCGCTGTTTGCTACCAGCTCTGCATTTTCTACATGAACTCCTATACCGGCAAAAGAGAAGTCCATTTTAGCTTTGATAAAAGCCGCTTTGAGTTCGGGAATCTGATACAACTTCTCAGCTATGGAATGCATCAGATTCGACTCAGGATTAATATCTATCGCAATCCATTCCTCCATAGATCCGATTCTGTTTCTTATGTCACCGAGCATAACCGTCTTGCCCGAGCCACGAACACCGCTGATAAAAAGAGCCCTGTATGTAGGAACTTTTCTGGTAAAACAGCTGATTATTTCAGATGTATAGGAACGTCTCTCTATAAACTGAGGGGGAATGTAACTGAATTGAAGTGTATATGGATTGTCCTCTTTTTTTAATCTGCCCAATTTTCTCCCCGTCTCCTTCCTATCAGTACTCTATACATTATATCTCATTCCTTCATAACTTACCATAACTCGGAAAAAGTTTCATAACTTACCATAACTCGGAAAATGTTCCATAACTCACCATAACAAAATGGTGCCAGGCACCACCTCCGGAAGGTCGGGATATCGAGTCCTGAAGCGCGAAGCCATCTCCTCATCGGGGCATATAAATGTCATCACTAGGCTAAGCTGCTTCGCCAGATACTTCTCATTCGCGGGATGCTCAGAATAGATATAGTGATACTGCCTGCAGTGGATCAGATTATAAGACACCGCATCCGTGAGCGTGCACATCTCGAAGCCTTCAAGGTCCTCGGTTATCAGCAGGTCCGGCTCATATGACCTGATATCAACCATGATATTTCGCGTATCACCTTGGGCTCTGAATATAAAGAAACACTTATCACCGCGAGCTTCATGCTTCGCCTTTATATTCTCTTTATCTTTCTCGAATCTGCCGTTTTTCGGCGCTACTATAACTATGTTCATATCGTGTTCCCGCTTATCCGATGCAGTGATTCCCGCTGTTCACTCAATGCAACGGCTTATGTCGTTCACTCAACGCAGCGACTCGCGAAGAATCTGCTCCAGTTTATCACCATAAGAAAAATGCTCTTCCAGGATTGATCTCGCATGTCCTGCGATCTGCGTGCGCTCCTCTTCATGCTCGAGATACCAGGTTGCTTTATCAACCGCCTCCTCAAGGCTCGAATACATGATGACATCCTCACCATCAGAAAAAAACTCGGCAAGCTCCGGCTGCCAGTTCGACATCAGCACGCCTCCGCATGCCAGAATATCCAGACTGCGAAGCGGTATGCCTGACACTATGCTCCGGAGCGTCGGACACAAATTGATGCGGCTTGCCCTGAATACATAAGGCATCTGTGAATGATATTTCACCGGCCCCATGAACTTAACATTACTCTCAAACGGATATTCCTTCGTCGAATAAAACCGCATGTCGCACATGCTTCCGAGGGTATCGATAAGCGTCACCCGCTCCGCAAAAGTGATCTGCTTCTGTATCGCAAAAGCGAGACCCTTCCTGTTCAGTTCGGAAACGGCATCACCTTCGGCTCCGGCCAACTCATTCAGCGCCTTGTACTGCCCATTGATCTTCTCCAGTATCTCATCCGGTATCGAAGGCGTCAGGATATCCGTTCCGTATATTTCCATCTGAACCTGCAAAAGAGCTTCGATATACCCCTGCAGATACTTATCGAGCGGTGCGACTATCCCCTCGAGAGATGCATTGTAAAGCGATCCGACGAAACTCACATCGCAAGCGTATTTCCGAAGAAGATCACCGGCGGACGCGCCATCACTCGCCCCACCGTACACGCCTCCCGCACCACCGCTCACGCCGCCATCCAGCATCGCCGACAGCCGCTTCATGTTTACCGCCAGCGGGCAGTGGAACACATTCTTATGCCCCTTCTTCACATAGCCGACTACTTCCTGTCTGTCAAAAAGCCATATCCTGTTGGTATCGTAATCGAAGTATTCTTCCAGTCCCTCCGCCAGCGGAGAATCGCAGCTCCACGAGATATACAGAAGACCATGCTCATTCGCGATCTTCGCTACCAGCGGAAAAAAGTTCACACTAAATATGATCTCAGGCTCGATCTCATTAACCTTCGCCTCAAATCTCTCACAGAAGAAATCATCCTCATATCGATTGTCGAAGTGGTAGTATACCGTCCTGACTTCATGTCCCATCTCTTTAAGAGTCTCGAGACAATCGTCATACAGGTAACTGCCCATGTCGTAAAAAAGGATTTTCATACCATAATGTTATCATACTTTTCCGAAAAACAGATGCCTGTCACCGCAATAAAGTGTACAATTAATCTGATATGAAGATCCTGTATTACACTTGGGGAGAAAACTCAATAAAGGACTGCACGGAGTGCATGCGCGCACTCGGCTGGGAAGTCGACATCTTCTCGGAAAAGATGTCGAACTATACAAATGATGACAAGTTCTGTTCGAAGCTTCGTGAAAAGATAAAAGGCGGATACGACTGCGTCTTCTCGTTCGACTACTTCCCGCTGATCTCAGAAACGGCGATGGATACAGGTATCCCCTATATATCGTGGGTGTACGACTCCCCGCACTATACTCTCGAGTCGTTAACACTGGCCAATGACTGCAATCACGTTTTCCTCTTCGATTACGGTCTCGTCGAGCGCTACCGGTCCGAAGGTTTCTCTACGGTTGACTACATGCCGATGGCATGTAACATCCGCCGCCTCGAAAAAATGTGTGCTCCACACTTCAATAATCCGAAGCATGACATCACATTTCTCGGAAGTCTTTATAACGACGAGTACAACTTCTATGACCAGATTCAGTATCTGCCCGATTATCTGAAGGGCTTCCTCGATGCAATCATAGCATCGCAGCCGCAGATTTATGGCATTGACCTATCTGGTCAGCTTATGGATGATGCTATCTGCGCCGAGATGGCGAAGTATGTTCAAGCCGACCTCGGCGAGGGGTTCAGGTCTGCCCGTAACGAGATTCTGCGGAACATGATCAGGAAAAAGATCACCTCCAACGAACGCCGGAACCTCCTGAGTCTGCTTGGTGATCATTTCAATGTAGATCTATATGCTCCGGCCAAGCCGCCCACAGACATCCGTGTAAACTTCAAAGGATACGCCAACTACCGTGATCAGATGCCGGTCATCTTCGCTTCATCCAAGATAAACCTGAACATCACCTTAAGAAGCATCTTGACAGGCATCCCGCTTCGTGTCGTGGACATCCTAGGTGCCGGCGGATTCGTTCTAAGCAATTACCAGGCGGAGCTTGCAGAGTACTTCACATACGGCGAATCCATCGTGTGGTTTGAGAGTCCCGAGGACCTGGTCGATAAGTGTGCATATTACCTCGATCATGATGATGAAAGAAAAAAAATCGCCGCCCTCGGACACGAGATTGCGGCGAAAGAGTTGGCGTATGAAGTTTTGCTGCCGAAGGTATTTGCGTGACACATTCTTCTTTCTTGAACTGCCGGCAGCAAAGATCACAGTTCAAGATATGCCTTCTGAAATGCAAGCAGTTCCTGATCGCTTAAAGTATCTTTTTTCATCAGAAGCGTAAGCAGAAATCTGACCTTCTCATCCTGGGATTCAACCGGGATATAATCCGTCCAATCCGGAAAGAACTCTTTGATCACTTCATGCATGGAATCATATACATTCGGACATCTGTCGAATCTGGTAAAAAGCATGTTCAATGTATTGATATAGAACCTGTGTATGAAGTCCACCGTTATCTGAGGTCTATACACTTCCAACGCTCCGCGTTTCATGTATTCTTCGAAAAGCATTACTTCGATCGGCATCCTGTCAAGGATCCTCATATCATTTCGAGCCCTCGTTACAGAATCCGGATTGATCTCGTAATGATAGACGACCTGATCTACTATGTATATGTCAGAAGCGTGAAGTTGGACCAGTTCCATCCAGTATATATCTTCATGTATCAGTTCTTCAGGGAAAAATATATCATTATCGATCAGGAATGATCTCCTGTAAATCCCCGCCCAGCACATTCTTCCGAAGTATCCGTTATGGCCATACTCCGTGATCTCATCCTTGCTCCAATGCAGACCTCCGCGCGGCTCAAGATGGTACTCGGCATCAAGGCGTTCGGCTGTGTTTATCGGGCCTTCATCACGAACATATTTCCCGTAAACAATATCATATGAATACTTCGCTGTCTGCTCAAAAAGGAGTTTGAACATATCGGCTTCAGCATAGTCATCAATATCGCAATAACCAACATACTCTCCCGTCGCATACTCAAGCCCCCTGTTTCTGGCCCCGCCGGGACACATATGTGTTTCATTGGAGATGAGGATTATATGCTCCGGGTATTGTTCTTCATATTTCCTGAGTTTTTCAAAGGTACCGTCTTCAGATGCATCATCCACAAATATCAACTGAAGTCTGTCTATTCCGATGGATTGATGTATGAGAGATTCAACACATCTGTCTACGAATCGCTCTGCATTATAGCAGGGTACGATCAAGCTTACATCGATACCGGGTTCGAATCCCCATTTATCAAAAAACATCTGTTTATGCTCGCGCATGAGTTTATAATACAGATCAGGATCCTTGCCGAAGCTCCTGCTACCGAAATGCAGGATGAAACTGTTCCAACACAGCACACATCTGTACCCGCACTGTCTGATCCTATATCCGTAATCATCATCTTCACAGTACCCGGGAGAAAATCTTTCATCCAAAAGTCCGACTTCATCAACTACGTCCCGTCTGATCAGCATGGCGAACATGACCAGCATCTTTTTATATTCCAGAAGGTCTGTCCCCGGAATGTTATTCTTCTCAGCCAGAATGTCAAAATCATCCAGTGTTGTCCATTCATACTTTAAGACCTGATGATTTCCGGCATAGTTGGTCACCGCCCCCGATGCACCGTGAGCGGGATCCGCATATAATCCCATTCTTAACATATACAGGGAATTAAACAGAAGCTTTGTATCACTGTTTAACAGCAGAATATCATTGTTCGGATCCGCTGCCTTTATTCCCTGATTGCACCCGGCGGGAAAGCCGACATTGTTTTCGTTTTCAATCAGTATTACGTCGTCCTGCTCTCTGAGCCATTCAACACTACCGTCATCGGAATGGTTATCCACAACAACGATCTCATAACAATCCTTAAAGCATCGGTTTCTTATGCTTTCAATGGTAACCCGGGTATAATCCAGTGTATTGTAAGAAAGGATTACAAACGAAACATTTCTGACATTAAAATCATCACGCTCCGAAATCGCAGACATCTTATTCGTGATGCTCTGTATATCCGCATCTACGCCTTCTCTACCCGACACAGAGCTCAGATACAGCGCGTTCTCATAAGACAGATATGCCAGATCTGAATTAAACTTGCTGTAATAATCCCCGAGTGTCTCATACAATTCATGATCGTGTGGAGCCAGCTCCAGACCGCTCGATATCAGCTTATACATTTCTTCAGGTATGTCTTTCCCCCGAATCTCTTCCATAAAAATCCTTAAATTCCGGCCTTTCTTATTGCCTCCAGCACTTGCAAGAATGCCGTCTTGTCAATATCCTTGTCAAGCAGTTCCAGGAGTATCAGATGGAACTCCTTAATATCTCCATTTCGTATATATCTGTTATTATGCCAATCAGGTACCGCTTCCAGAGTGATCTCCCGAAGAAGTCTGTAAAGGGAATACTCAGGTTTGGAATACCTCAGTGCCAGCACTTTTAAGAAGGCAAAATAGCATGTGTACAGGAAATTATATTCTATCTCGTCTCTGTATTTTTGAAACAAGCCTCTTCGCCTGAGTTCTTCCTGCACCATGAGATTAACCGTCAGCATATCTGGGTGATATCCCGCATCACCGGCCAGGACAGTAGAGCCAGGATTAACATAGTAATGATACAGTGCTTTCTCAACGAACCTCACTTTTGACACATAGTAGGGAATCAGCGTTCCCCAGTATATATCTTCGTATGCAAGCCCTTCAGGGAAAAAGAGAGAATTCTCGACAAGAAAAGATTTTCGAATAAGCTTACAGTAAGCGCTGAAGGACAATGTGGCGAGCACGAGCATTTCCCTGCGCTTATCGTCATTGTCAAAAACAAGTTCTCTGTCAGCTTGTCCTGTTTGGGGCTTTTCAAAATATGAGAGGCTGTCCGAACTGTCTCTCCCTAAACGACAGCATACTATTTCACAGCCTTCGGAAGCATCTAACATCGAACTTAGATAATCCTTCTCGATCCAGTCATCAGAATCTATGAATGCGATCCATTCACCTGTCGCATATTCTATTCCGATGTTTCTGGCCCTGCCCTGACGACCGTTCACTTCACAATCAACCACACAGATATTGTCGGGATATCGTTGCTCCCAGGCTTTCAGAAGGTCAAGCGTATTATCCGTAGAGGCATCATTTACGCAGATGATCTCCATACACTCTGCAGGATAAGTCTGATCGATCACGGACTGCAGGCATCTGTCGATATATTTTTCCACATTGTAGCAGGGGATTATTATGCTGATCTTGTCAAATGAATTCATATTATCAGTATCACCATCGGTATATTATTTGTACATTGCCTCCTTAAGAGCAGGCAGGAACCGTTTTATCACATTGTCCTCCACTTCATTGGTCCTCTTCACCTCTTCTTCTGTCTGAATCCTTTGCCTGCCCGCCTCACTTCGCTTGAAATTCAAACGTCTGCTCATATATTCCTGTTCGGATTTCACATAGTAATGATTCAGCCTCAATATATCACCTTTGGAATCGTAGAAGAACGGCCCCGGGATCAGGGAACCATGCTCACTGATACACCAATAACCGGGCTCATAAATGGCAAAATGCGGGTTAACGATCTGTTTGACAGCCAAAGGCTTACATATGGTTTTGATATGAGAATTGATCATCAGATCATCCGGACCGCGATGATGGTATTCCTCAATTACCAGTCCCTCGGCAGGAGTCTGATGACCGGAAGAACCGTATACTCTCCAATTAACACCTATACCGCCTGCAGCGCATGATCCCACTGCCTTAAAAGGGGTATCTTCATATGATCTGAAGATATAATCGATCGCATCTGTCACCTTATCATGCTTCATCGGAACAAGAAACTCGTCCGTATCTATGAACGCCAGATATCGCGAACTATATCCGGATCTTTTAAGCGCATCATTATACACCCTGATTTGAGTAGGAAGATACTCCCCCTCAACCTGAAACAGTTCAATTATGCCCTGAGCTATGTAAGGTTGTAGGATCTCCATGCTGCCATCTGTACTTCCGTGATCATATACATAAAAATGATCTGCACCCATTAGGAGATGGTATTCCAACCATTCCTTCAGATATCGCTCCTCATTTTTCTCTATCAGAGCTATTGCCAGTTTGCGTTCTTCTCTGTCTTGTGATCGATCAAACAGATCAACTGCATTGTCGAGCAGTCTTTCAATCCTGCCTGATGCTTCCTTATCTCCTTCGGAAAGCAGATATAATTCCTCGCAGATATCTTCAAACGCCTTCGTGATCGGACAGTCTTCCGTCAACCATGTATTCTCAAATGAAGTACAGGTATCTATGATTCTCTGTTGAAAAACAGAGAGGTCACCTACTGATGCCCCTTCCCCGGCCTTACGCATAAAAAGCGTCTTCAACTCACATAGAGTGTCCTGGTATTCTTTTTTGAATCGGTCATAGAATTCTGGTAACACTATCTGTTAACCTCATACCATGTTGCTTTTCCGCAACTACGAATCATATAGTTTTAATCTGTATCTGTTCTCTACAATAAGAATCGCTATAGGATCATATACATTAGTAGCGGTTGAGACGGCCCCTGGTTCCGGATATTCTACCTGAAGTTCATGCAAGATAAAGTCATCAATCATTCCAAGAGATATCCACTTTTTCTCCTTAAAGAAACCATTCACATCCACAATTCTATATGGATTGACTTCTCGAACCGCTCTTATGATCTCCGATTCGGAATTACATTCTATAGTCTGTGTAATGGTTCCTCCGTCCGATTCCTCACCGTGATCCTCACAGTATCCGTCAACTATATATGCATAAAAAGTCCTAAAACCATGCTCAGTCTGTTTATGATACTCACCACGCCTGTTTATTTTGTAAAATACAAACTCCCTATGCAACCTCTCTGTTTCACGCGCTGATATCCGCTGATTCATCTCCAGTTGGAGGTCATATGCCGCAGGCGGGCTGGGTATCACGGAATCAACCAACCGCCTTATCTCTTCAAAGTGTCTGTAACCGGCATCAAATATATAATCCCAGAAGAAGTAATCTATGGTCTCGTCAGTATGCTCCCAGTACAGCCACAATCCCTCCATGATAAACTGCATTACAGGCGTATGCCGTTGTTTTGCACCGAGCAGAGATGATGACCATCTCCCCCTCATGATATCCATACCCCAGAGTGGTTTATCAAATGCAAGAGAAAAGAATTCCTGATCAAAAACAGTATCCGGGATAGTTCGTGAAACATAATATGTGGCATCGATCCAAAGCCCGCCATATCTGTATATAAGTTCAGAACGAAGCATATCTGCAAGGTGTGTATATGTAATGATCCTTCTGTTGAACTTATTTATCACGGCCGGAGTAAAAGTGACATATTCGCTCCAGTTATCCAGTGTGATCAAAACTGGAACACAGTATTCGGGAAGATTGCCGATAACAGAACTGACACATGCACGAACAAGCTCGGGAGCATCATCCAATCCCTGCCACCAGCATACCCATACCGGTATCTTTCCGTCAAAATCCCCCTGATAGGGATCATCCTCTGCAAAGCATTCCTCAAAACCGGATTGATTTCTCAAGCCTATATATTCCGCAAGGATCGTATCAATATATCTCTGAAGGACTTCTATCCGTTCATATCCGGCATTCCACTTCTCCGGTTCCGCCTTTGATATCTGCTCGGATTTTACCCTGTATCCCTTTTCCCTCACTATGTGCCTGATATGGCTGCTCAACCGGATATTATCATTCAGATACACAGGATCGTTTAAGGGCAATTCAAAAATCTCCCTTAATGTATCTCTGCGCCCTATGATCACCGAAGCATCAAACTGCCTTCCGTTCTTTTCCGTCTCATACGGAAGGATCAGGTCAAATCTTTCCATCACTCTGTCTATGTACGGCTCTATGAGAGGCTGGTCATTTCTTACAGGAAATCGCTCCCCACGTATCAGACCGATGATTTCAGCCCCATCACCATTACTCAGGAGATTGCGTAATACATCACCTGCTTTATCGGTATATATATACTCGTACAAAGGATCTGCCAGATATTCTTTTGTTTTACAGGGGGAGAATATATAAATCATAATCCAGTGTCCTGTTGTTATCAAACAGCAGCCGCTCTATGCAATACTATGCAGGCACATATATGTCGCCATCCTTGATCATCCCGTCCTTGTATTCGCCGAATATCCCGCTGCTGACCACGGCATCATACATCTCTTTGGCAGTCACATTCCTGCGGTACTCCTTATTGCGAAACATCTCTGCAAGGTCCGGAATAAGCGGATGATAACTCTCAAAACTTGCCGAATCATAATCCTGCCCCATCCATTTAATATCAGCGTCAGTCAGGTCGTTACTGTCAACAAACAGATTGGCCCGTCTCATCGACTTCCACTCTCTGATCACATAAGAATCCGGAAATCTGTTCATGATCCAGGTTCCGAAAGTCTCAAACTCCGAGAAGCCGAGTTTCATATTGTCGATATCTATCGCATACAGAATCTTTTCATAATATGTCTTACCTGCATATGACAATCCGCTGATCTCCTGAATCATCTCAAGCATAAGCGATTTATCTATCAGCATATGTTCCGCAATGAAAGACTGTTTGATCGCTTTATCAAATCCAAACAGATTCCTGATCGTGCGAAAGTATCCGGGATTGTATTCAGGTTTAGTATCGAGATACGGTTTGCAGTTCGGATCAAACAGACTGATCTTACGCAGCGGAACAGTATCGGAATCCCATATCAGATAGTATTCGCCTGAGCAGATGGTAGCGTATGTCATTTTCAGGAACTGCTGATAGTACCATCCGAGTTTGGAATTACCGCCTACTTCATATCCCTCAGACCTTATACGGGCATTCATGGCTTCCACAAACTCCCCGTACGGAATAAGTTCATTCTCGTTAATGAACCGGACTCTATCTTCGAAACCCGAACCTGCAACATCATCCATTACAACCCGTTCAAGCTCTGCCGGCCCTATATAAACGATCTCCGTGACCGGAAGACAGTCAAAATATAATCCGTAATCCCTCTTTATGCGCGTATAATCCTTAGGGATCGTAGGGATTATCATCGTGATATTATCGTTATTCAATGTCCTGTCACCATTCTGATCAGATTTTTCGGATCCTTGTCATTATGCTTCATGATATCAATATCTGCGTTATCTATCTTATTTCGGACATATGGATTATCATATCCAGTGTCGGCGCCGGACTGCTTAAGCAGTCTGAGCCTCTCAAGCTCAGCGAATGTATCCAGCTCACGATCTGTCTGTGCATCCTTCAAAGCCGCAACTACTCCATAGTTGTACATCTGTATGATCTCATAGTCGATAGCCGGCTTAAGCTCCCGGTAATTATCCAGTTCATCTTCCAACCGGGCAAGCGCGGACATGGCATTATATATGTTATCAAGATATGATGCCGGAGAATGCTTCTGAGAAGCGGAATCTGCCGATTTGGAATACCAGTACATGGTCTCTTCAACTGCGCCGATACTTCGGGCGTATGCAATCAGTTTTACGAGGACCTCGGAATCCTCCAGAATGCAGTTTTCTCTGAATACTATGCCGTAGTCGAAGAATAATTCCCGCCTGAACAGCTTCGACCACAGATATCCGCCGCTTACTATCAGTTCTCTTCGGGCTGCATCTGTCAGCATCCCGCGCTCATTTCTGCCTGTGTTGAGCATGGACAGATCTTTGGATTCGTTGTAATAACCGGAATCCACATAATCAAACCCGCCTCGTTCGAGTTCATCAACCAGTTTCTCATAAAATGAGGAGCTGATATAGTCATCACTGTCGACGAACCCGATATAATCCCCACTTGCATACATCAGGCCGGCATTCCTGGCGCCTCCCGGCCCCCTGTTTTCATCACAAAGCACGAGCATGATCTTGTCCGGGGCCCGCCGCTCGAGTTCCTCCATCAGTTGCCTTGATGAATCGGTTGAAGCATCATCAACCAGTATGAGTTCCATGGCGGGATATGTCTGGTTCAATATGCTACTGACGCATCTTTCCAGAGTCCTCTGTGCATTATACACAGGAACGATCACGCTTATCTTTTTCTTATCCGGATTTGTATCTGACATGTTAATCCACACAATCTATCGGGTCCTGACCATTATACAGTTCGTTTATACCTGCTCTTATCCGGTTCAGGCTGTCGATCAGAGTCTGTATATAGCTGTCGAAATCAAAGGCACCGCCATCACTGCCATTTGTCGAATCTGTGG
This sequence comes from Lachnospiraceae bacterium, assembly GCA_017620155.1. Lineage (GTDB taxonomy): Bacteria > Bacillota > Clostridia > Lachnospirales > Lachnospiraceae > XBB2008. The sequence goes on from JAFZQY010000046.1 coordinate 18,419, forward strand.
TGATCTGTCCTATCAGATCCTTTATTCCGATGATTTCAGACTGCACCCTCGCTTTGCTGCTGTAATCATTTAACAATAACCCTGACAAGGTATCCATAAGAGTGCCGATGCCGTCCAAAAGAGAAATACAGGAAGTAACATCAGCCGATACTCCGCCTCTGATAGCATTCATCACCTGATCGCACATATCCAGAATCTCCACACAGCGGCCGAAATCCTCCGTGTGTTTATCAGCTGTACTCAGTATATAGTTTCTCAATGCATCGTTCGGATGTTCTGCCAGATAGTCCAGCATGATCTTCTGCTGGACTATATATACAGGATAGGGATGATCAGCCCCGTAGCCCCTGACGATCTTCATATAATCGCCGAATTCCTCCTTCAATACATCATCATATAGTATGGGGACGGCCACAGAACTGTCTTCATAAGGAAGATATGTCATTTCGTCAAAGCATTTCTTATCATGACTATGTCCTTTCCATGAAGTCCAGGCATTCATATATGCCACTCTGGATGCCTCACTGACGGGGCATTCTTTATATATCTCCCTGATCAGAAGGGCCATACTGTGAATCACGCTGTCTTTATCGGGTTTGAATCTAACGCCGTATTCCGCTTCTATCCGATGAAGCAGCATCCTGTTTTCCTTAGAATCGATTTCGTCCGTGGTTATCTGAGACAAAACTTTTCTAAGGGCCATGGCTCTGCTGCGCCTATCCTCCTCGGCATCGTCATTCTCATACAATCCATCCATGATGAATATATCAACTCCTGCCGTATACGGGCATCCGCAATTGTCTGCCAGATATGCGGTATCGAACTGTATGCGGTGATTATTCACTATTCTGCCGATTTGGTCATGATAGTCCGGATTGACACCCACATCCAGTATCGAATAGGACGGCGGAAGTTCTTCAGGTGCCACCGAGATCAGCCGCTCATAATCATCTCGCAGCATACATATATCGATATCATCATCCCAGGGAATAAAGCCCTGATGCCTCACTGCCCCCAGAAGAGTACCGAAGTCCGCAAACCACTTGATACCGTGATTTCTGCATATCCCATCGATCACTGTAAGCGTTTTTAATTGAAGCCCCCAGTATCTTTTGGTCATCTCCGCTATGCGGAAGCCGCCTCGTACTTCAGGCTTATAATTCTCTTCACTCATCATGGCTGTTTCACCTAAACATAACTGAAAAAGGGAGCCGCTCTGCGGCTCCCTTTATTATATCTGAATTCTGTAATCTTGTATAATCTGAGATTATCCGAGGAGAGATAATACTCCCTGATTAGCCTGATTAGACTGTGCCAACATTGACTGACCTGCCTGAGCAAGTATGTTGTTGTTGGAGTATCTAACCATCTCTGTAGCCATGTCGGTATCACGGATCTGGCTCTCAGCTGCCTGAGTATTCTCAGCGATGTTATCAAGGTTCTTGATAGTGTGCTCAAGTCTGTTCTGGATAGCACCGAGTGCAGATCTCTGGCTGTTAAGGCTGGAGATAGCTGCCTTGATTGTGCTGATAGCTGCTGCTGCTTTGGTCTGAGTGGAAACAGCAAATGAAGTAGTGATTCCAAGACCTGATGCTGTCATAGCCTTAATGCTGATGTCGATGTACTGGCCGCTCTCAGCGCCAACCTGCAGATGCTTGCCGGTAAAGGTACCATCGAGAAGGTTCTGCTGGTTGAATGTAGTGGTGGAAGCAACACGGTCGATCTCACTCTTCAGAGCCTGAACTTCCATGTTGATGTAGTTCTGATCTTCAGTAGTATTAGTATCGTTTGCAGCCTTGGTTGCCAGTTCGTTCATTCTCTGCAGCATATCGTGTACTTCATTGAGTGCACCTTCTGCTGTCTGTACGCAGGAGATTCCGTCCTGTGCGTTTGATGAAGCCTGTGTAAGACCTCTGATCTGGCGTCTCATCTTCTCGGATATTGCAAGTCCTGCTGCATCATCTGCTGCACGGTTTACTTTGTAACCGGATGAGAGTTTCTCTGTAGTCTTGGCAAGAGAGTTCGTTGTCAGACCGAGCATTCTGTTTGAGTTCATTGCTGTAAGATTGTGCTGTACTACCATATTATTTTCCTCCTTGAAGGTGGAGCGTCCTTGCTTCCTATCCTTATCTGAAATAACAGATCCGCAATAAAGTTTTTTGATCCGTTTGACTGTATTGCGAATCCGTTCGCCTTTTTTACTTCGTTACACCTTGTATATCGGACATGGTTTCGATTACTTAACCCCTTTTTTGAAAAAAATTATGACAACCACTCACAGAATGCGTATTTTATTGAAAAACCTCAGGAAATTCAAGGCCTTGGTCCTCATATTGTTTTCTGAGAATTCTCTCTTCTCCGGCATAATTGGGGTATTCATGATCGGATCCGCCCTTAACCGGTATCATATAATTTGGTCCGAATGTCTGTCGCAAGATAGTGTCATAATCAGCCGGAACAGGGATCATGATATTCTCAAAAGGCATCATTACTACAGAATCGAATGCCGGACGTGATTTTCGGTTATTAATGTTGGACGTATAAAATGCTATGATGGAAACTTCGGTGGCGGGCGAATCATAATACATTGTTGCTATCTGATCGGCATATTTATGCGCCTGCGGCCTGATTGGGATACTGCGGTCAAACATAAGTCCGACATTATTCTCCAGCTCTGTCACGCGTTCCTTAACATCATCAGAGCAATCATCATACAGGACTCCGTTCTCTGATTCTATAAAACAGTCATAAGCAAGAGTTGCCAGCAGATGGAAGATATTCTCCTCTTCCGGATCCTCAGGTAAATTATCAAACGGAAAAATATCAATGCCCACACCGTAGGGGCAGCCGTGATACAACTCCAGGAATTCTCTGTCAGTGTGCAGTTCCTCGGTGTTGAATATATTCAATGTGGAAGCATTGGGGTGCATGTCATCTCTGAAATTATGGAGATTCCATCCCTCAGGAAGTTCTTCACGCGCAAACCGAACAAAGCGTTCATAATCAACCCTCAGCATCCCCAAATCTATATCATCATCCCAGGGAATGTATCCTTTCTCTCTTACAGCTCCCAAAAGCGTCCCACACACGGCAAACCATTTGATGCCATGTCTTTTGCATATCTCGGACACAACATTCACGATTTCCAGTTCCACTGCCCACACACGCTTCATCATGGATGTGATATGGAAGCCGTCACGATCCTCAGCCAGAAAAAAAGAATCTTCAAATTCCATTGGTGTGTATTGTATTCTCATCATTCAACTCCAAGATTCAGCAGATCCGAATATTTCTTCGGATCAGCATAGTATTCTTTATATGATACATCTGGATCAAATATGGCGGAATGCTCCTTCCATTTGACCGGTGTCATGTAATCGCCGAAAATATGTGTGAGGATTTCGTGATAGTGGACCGGAACAGGAAATTTGAAACCTTCAAAATCTATTTCAGTAATATTCTCGTACAATTCTTTATCTAAAACCTGATGCGTGTTCCCGACCAGTTCAAAATACTTAACTCCGTATTTAGACGATGTTCCAATAAAAGATATGAGCGTCTGTTCGTACATGCGGAATCTGTCCGCATAGGGTAGCTTAAGTATACCCTTCAGATCAGTTTTAGGTAACACGGTGTTCAGTTCATCCGAGATCAGGTATTGCATCACATCTTCAGGGCCGAATACCGTCACATACAGTTCCTTCTCTATCTCGAGCATCTCATCCGTGAAGCCTGCCCCATCCAAAGCGTCATCAAGCGGAAATATATCTATCCATATTCCCTGATTGATCGTCGATGGCATGGGGGGTAATTCAATCGCTGTAGTATACCTGTTACGAATCTTCGCAAACGGAAGTCTATGATACTCCGTGATCTGATCATAAGAAGCTCTGCTCAGATCAATATACAGATCCTCCCACTCAAGCGCTTCATCAAGCTCGGCAGGAATAACCTTTCTGGCTATCTCATAATCCTCTCTGGACATGTCAACATCCAGATCATCATCCCAGGGAATAAATCCTCCGTGGCGAACCGCCCCCAGAAGAGTTCCGCAGTTTAACCTGTATTTTAATCCGTATTTTTTGCATATCCTGTCAAATTCAATCAGAATTTCCAGTTCCCGTGCCCATACCTTCTTCCTTCCCGCTGTGACACTGAATCCGTCTCTGATCTCCGGTATACAAAATGCGTCTTCTATACGATACATGTTTTCTCCCTGATACAGTAAAAGGGAGCCGACAAGCGGCTCCCTCTTTTTGGTAGATTTGCTCTGAACTTAGTCAGATTAGCCAAGTAATGACAGAACACCCTGATTGCTCTGGTTAGACTGTGCCAGCATTGACTGACCTGCCTGTGCCAGAATGTTGCTGTTCGAATACTTAACCATCTCTGTAGCCATATCAGTATCACGGATAAGGCTCTCAGCAGACTGAGTATTCTCAGCGATGTTATCAAGGTTCTTGATAGTGTGCTCAAGTCTGTTCTGAATAGCACCGAGTGCAGATCTCTGGCTGTTAAGGCTGGAGATAGCTGCCTTGATTGTGCTAATAGCTGCTGCTGCTTTGGTCTGAGTGGAAACGCTGAAAGATGTAGTGATTCCAAGACCTGAAGCCTTCATTGACTTGATGCTGATGTCGATGTACTGGCCGCTCTCAGCGCCAACCTGCAGATGCTTACCTGTGAAGGTACCATCGAGAAGGCTCTGCTGATTGAATGTGGTCGTTGAAGCTACACGATCGATCTCACTCTTAAGAGCCTGAACTTCCATGTTGATGTAGTTCTGATCTTCAGTAGTGTTGGTATCGTTTGCAGCCTTGGTTGCCAGTTCGTTCATTCTCTGCAGCATATCGTGTACTTCATTAAGAGCACCTTCTGCTGTCTGCACTGCGGAAATACCGTCCTGTGCGTTGGAAGAAGCCTGTGTAAGACCTCTGATCTGGCGTCTCATCTTCTCGGATATTGCAAGACCTGCTGCATCATCTGCTGCACGGTTTACCTTGTAACCGGAAGAGAGCTTCTCAGTACTCTTAGTAAGAGTGGACTGAGTAAGACCAAGCATTCTGTTAGAGTTCATTGCTGTTAAATTGTGCTGTACTACCATAATTGTTTCCTCCTTGAAATTAGAAATTTCGCATCCTTGCGAAGACTTTGGTTTGTTTGGTGATTCTCTCTTAAGTAATGAGACCGGCCGTACGCTCCGATCGGTTACTTATTTGATTTTCACCGTTGTGTTTAATGCTTACACAACATATATCGGATCCCTTTGGGGATTCTTAACCTCATTTTAGAATTTTTTTTTATTTTTTTCAAGTACTAATTTAATGGGATACATCGAACATCGAATTGTCCGCATTTGCAAGGCTTGGCCTCGCCCCGTAATTGCTTTGGATCACCCGGGTATTTCTTCTGGAAACAGCAATCTTAGACTTTCTGTTTTTGAAATATATCTCGACAGCATCCTTAACTCTGCCCTCTGCCTCCCGAACGGCCTGAAGCTTTCCCTCAACTTCGTTTATTAAAGAATTGACCCGGATCTTCACTGACGGATCAGCTGTTGCCACCTCTTCTTTATGAGATGACAGAAGATCATATAACCTATCGTACTCCGTATCCAGGTCATCCAACATTGACAGATATGAGTTCTGTTCCTCGAGGTATTCATCATACTGTTCAAGAGCCCCATCACTCACATCAATGCTCTGTTCGAATCTCACATCCGACTCATACGCCTTCTCCAGAACGCCTATCTTCTGTTTGAGGTTTTCTTCAATCTTATCTATATAGGAAGACATCAACCTTCTCCCCTGGCAACCTTCTCCATCACAAGTTTCCAATTATCTCTGACGGAATGAAGATGACCATTAACTTCACTTAGTATCTCAGCATCTTTGTTCATGTTGGCTTCCACGAGCCTTTGTGAAAGATAACTGTATATATTCTCAAAGTCCTGTGCGACCGGATATTTCATATCCAATGTCTGACGAAGGTAATCAATGATCTTCTGCACCTTTACAATATTGATATGCGCCTTCTGAATATCCTGTTCTTCAATTGCCGCTAAAGCTATATTGCAGAATTTGATGGCCCCTTCATACAGCATCAGCGTCAATTCCGCGGGTTTGGCTGTAAGTATCTTACTGTTATTGTACTGTGCATATGCCTGAGGCAAAGCCATGTCATATCCTCCGTTTCATGGATGCGACCGGGCATTTGCCCGACCGCATCCGTTTTACAAATATATTTCGTTTATTAGTCCGGAATTACTGAGATCCACCCATAAGTCCGGTCAGAGCGCTGGTCTTGCTCTGAAGTTTGGCCATAGCGGCTTCCATCTTGGAGAACTTGGTATACAGCCGATCTTCATAATCATTTGCTGCATCTTCAAGTTCTGCGATCTTGGAATCATACTTTGTCGTATCAGACTTGATCGTCTGATCTTCGAAGAATGAACCATAGGTCCTGCGTCCTGCCACCCTGGATGATAGTTTATCCAGTTTGGAAAAGATATCATTGGTCAGTTTGGTAAAGAAGCTTGATACCTGATCGGGATCGGAAGCAATCAATCCCTTTAATATATTGGTTTTGCCGGACGTCTTCTCATCATCCTCATCACCATCGATATGGAATGCATGGGTCTCATTCTTCTCCGCTTCAAAATAACTCAGAGTATTGATACCGAAATCGGAAAGGTGGAAGGTCTTGTCTCCGATCTTGAAGCCCTGAGACATTCCGGATGTCAGTGACGACATGATGGAGCTGATCGTCTCATCGCCTTTGAGCAGACCGTCTTTGATCTTCTGCTCATACTTCTCAACCTCGGCGTCGCTAAGTGCTTCCTTCTCCTCATCTGTCAGAGGAGAATACTTGGATGCAGATTCGGCATTATAGAGTTTATCCAGCTGATTGATGATATTGTTGTATGTTTTCAGGAAACTCTTAACCTGATCATAAAGACCACTGGTGTCATTGGATGTGGTCAGTGTAATCTCTTCAGTTCCGGTGGTCTCTCCAAGAGCGGTAATCGTAAGGCCATTAATCTCAAATACATTGGTCGAACTGCTGAAATCAGCATCATTCAACTTGATCATGGCATCCTGACCGGTGATCTTGGTTGCAGCGCCCTTAAGTGTTCCGGCGTTGATCGCATCTATCTGAGTCTGAGCATAAGCTGCTCTGTTCTCAAATTCTGTCGTTACCTGATCAACGAACGAGTCTTTGGCAGCTACATTTTCTATAGAAGTGATATTGCCATCATCGTCAGTGCTGATAGTACCGGTCCATACTGCATTATCAAATGCATCTGTCACCTGAGTAGTGAGGGTATTGAGTTTATCCTCAGCCTCGGTGATCTTCGCATCAAGTGCAGCCTTATCTTCAGCAGTCGCAGGGTTACCCTCTTCATCCATCTGAGCTCTCTGAGCACGAAGATCTGCAAGCGTACGCTCCTGAGCCTTCTGGCTGTTGAACAGTTCCTTATAGGATTCTGCCGCGCTCTGTGCACGCTTAAGCGCTTCCGCCTGAGCATCTGATGCGGTGCTGTGGCTCTTCATATACTCGAACTGGGCTTTGGTATTCGCATCATAGGTACTGATGCCCAGTTTATTCATGAGATCCGTACCGGTAGCATCGTTAGCTGTGATAGTGAAGTCTGATTTGGCGCCGGTAGTCTTGGAACTGATGAACAGTCTCTGGTTGCCCTCATCGAAAGAAGCATTGAGTCCCTGATTCTTAAGAGCAGTAAGCACATCTGAGATTGAAGATTCACCATTGATCGATATCTCAGTGGTCTCGCCGTTGGTCGTAAGATTCAGTTTGGTCTCACCGGTAAACCCCAAGTCACTCATCTTGGACAGTGCAGTGACCTTCTCACCTGTAGCCACGCCGGCAGAATCAACAGCCTTAACCACTCCGCCTGTCAGATAGCCAGCCTTAGCCAGCTGGGTTATCTTAAGACTCTGTACGCTGTCTACGGCATTGGATCCGGTGATGACACTTGCTTTGGAAGAGTTGGATACATTGGTGGTCTTCTTATTCCATGCAGAACTCCATCTCAGATTCGAAGCTGTAGTTCTTAAGCTGACCAGCTGCTTGTTGAGATCCTTCCATATATCCTGCTTCCAGCTGAGTTTGGTCTGGTCACCTTTTGCTTTGGTAACCTTCATCCTCTTAGCCGATACGAGCTGAGAGATGACATTATCCGTATCAAGGCCTGATATCAGGCCGCTCATTCTCATAGGCATGATTCATCTCTCCTCTCTTATCGTTTTTCGTCGACCATGATACCTGCCATTTCCCATACTTTCGCGATCATATCGAGCGTCTTCTCGGGAGGCAGCTCTTTGATGGTCTCCTTGGTCTTCTTGTCTACGATCTTGATGGTCACACGATTGGTTCCTTCGTGTATACCAAATACAGCCTCGGAATTAGCTCCGGAGCTCTTGTTGAATCTGGCCACAGCTTCTTTCAGGCGCTCATTGGTTGCAGTCGCCTCTTCCTGATAGCTATTGCCTGATTCTCTCTGTCCCTGACCATCTCCTCCGGATGTCTCCTGGGGCTTACTTACGATCTGAGAAGATGCCAGATCGGGAGTAACCTCACCGGTTTGACCATCCTGAGAATCATACTCAGGGGCTTTTTGTGCAGGATCCACCTGTTTGATCGGAACCTGCTGCGTTTGCAGCGTCATTATGCTGCCCAAAGGTTCAATGTTCATATCCTCACCTCCGTGTGAACAAAAAATGCGGGCATCATGCCCATTAACATATATCTCCTCATGAGACACCTAGTTGCATCTGTCTCTATTATCGGACAAATAATGATAAAAGTTAAGATATATTTCTAAAAGAATTCAAAAAAACTAATCAACGCCTATCTTCAAGGTATCAATATATTTATCGGGATTCTCAAAATAGTCAGTATATGGGACTTCAGGGTTATATATCGTAATGTGTCCTCCTTCCATCACCGGTTTCCGATAATCTCCAAACCAAAGCGTAAGAAGATCATGGTAACCTCCGGGTATCGGAATCTCCACCCCTTCAAACGGAACCCTCAGTGTTTCAGCAAAATAAGCTTTGTCCATGGGCCTTGACCCGTTAAATATCTCACCATGCTTGTAAGAATATGTCGAAGATACTCCGACCACCGACTCAAGCATTTGCTCAAATATCCTGAACCGATCTATCATTGGCATCTCGATTATAGCCTTCAGATCCTCTCTGTCCATGATCGGCTCAAATTCAGGGGAAAGAAGTTTTTCCTTTAACTCAGGCTTGCCGAAAGTGGCTGCGCAGAGTGCTTTTTCTATCTGAAATGCTTCCGGGGTCAGTCCCTGTCCGTCAAAGCCCTCATCATACGGAAAAATATCTATCCATATCCCCTGATTGATGACAGGTGGCATGGCAGGAGGAACGATCGCGGTAGTCATCCTGTTGCATATCTTTGCGAAGGGCAACAGATGATGAGTCGTGATTTCCTCCGGGGTACATGTTTCAAGATTACTATACAGATCCTGCCACTCATAAGGATCCGGAAGTTCCTCTCTCATAATCCGAGCAGCACGCACATAATCCTCTCTGGGCATACATAGATCAACATCATCATCCCATGGGATGAAACCATGATGCCTCACTGCTCCCAATAAGGTGCCGTAAGCAGCCCAATATCTTAACCCATGCTTACTGCATATCTCATCAAATACAGATATGATTTCCAATTCTTTAGCCCAAATCTGCTTCCTCATTGAGCTAACATTGTATCCGCACCTTATCTCCGGTTCATAAAAACTGTTATCAAACTCAACCATGCAAATAGTCCATAAAGAGTTCCTTGTTCTGCCGCGCTGTAGTGGTCGGCCTACCCAGATCTTCCCTGGCGCCTATTCCGCACTTAACCTCGATGAAGCTGAGTTCACCTCTGTCGCGTGCAAGTTCGAGTTCACGATCCAGGCTCTCATAATCTTCAACTGTTACAGTATGCGGATAACCACAAGCTTCGGCAACCTTGGTCATATCTGCACTTCCCGCGACTGTCGGCATACCGCCTACCGTCTCATGGGCTTCATTATTGATAACAATATGTATGAGGTTATCCGGCTTATAGTTACCGATCACAGCCATGGCACCCATATGCATAAGAGCCGCGCCGTCTCCGTCAATGCACCAGGTCCTGACACCCGGTTTATTCAGTGCAACGCCCAGTGCTATGGATGAACTGTGTCCCATGGAACCCACTGTCAGGAAATCATATTTGTGGCTCTGTCCATTTGCTTCTCGGATCTCAAACAGTTCTCTTGAGGCCTTGCCCGTGGTGGAAACCACCGGATCTTCTCCCGATACCGCAGTTATATGATGGATTATCTCCTCGCGGATCATCGTATGATCATTTCGGTATTCCACAGAAGGCGAATCTGACAGCGCACCTTTTCTGATCACGAAAGCCACACTCCTGCCTTCCGTAAGCTCTGTTTTGAACTTCTCCATGGCAGCTTCCGCTTCAGCATCTGTAGTATCCTTGCCGATCACGAAAGCGGAGATATTCATATCTTCCAGAAGTTTCAGAGTCACCTCACCCTGATAGACATGCTGTGGCTCATCATGGATCCCCGGCTCTCCGCGCCATCCTATGATAAATACAACAGGAATACCATATACATGTTCATCCAGCAGACTCGCTACAGGATTGATGATATTCCCCTCACCGGAATTCTGCATATATACCACCGGGATCCTACCGGTGGCCAGGTGATAGCCTGCTGCCAGTGCGGTACAGTTGCCTTCATTGGCCGCTATTATGTGATGTGCCGGGTCCGTCCCATGCCTGTCTATCAGGTAGTTACACAGGGCCTTTAGCTGAGAATCAGGAACACCCGTATAAAACTCAGCTCCAATGATATCAACCAGAGTTTTTACCTTCATAATTCAGTCCCCATCACATGTCATTTTGCAGTCTGCGGAAGTATTATCTCATCTATGATCCACTGCGCCACTGTTTCTATCTCCTCAAAAGCCACTTCTTTGGGAAGTTTCTTCCCAAAAGCAACCTGAGCCTTCTCGATCAGAACATCCGTATAAATCAGTTTGCCATCCACGACATCTTCAACGCCATCCAGCGCCATGGATTTTCTGTCAGCCCGGTTCATCTCTTCAAAAGAAAAGACCGATTCATCTATATCGGCATGCAGCATTCCGTCTCTAAAACCGATCACTACAGGATATCCTCCTATATTACCGCCAAAGCCCGGGCTGAAGACCACCTGATCCTCGCCTGTTCTCACAGCACTAATGATCGCATCTATGATCCTGTAGTTGCTCGATGCATTCATCATATTCCTCTGCTGATCCACGGGCATCGATATAGCACACCTCTTGTATATCTCGTTATGATCAAGATTGATCTCTTTGCCGCGATAATACAGTTTGAGCGGAAGCTTGACTCCTTCCGTCTGTCCCTCTTTGCTGATACATACATCATGGAAATGTCCGGCAGCAAACATCACATCTATATTCCAGAAATCATCAACATCTAACATCTGTGCTGCCGCAAATCTGATACGCGGTACCAGATGATTTAAGTTGCCACTACCGAAATCCGGATAAGCTTTACCAGCACTCTTAAGCCATGGGATAACGGCATCGGAATAAGATGTGTTGATGACAATAGCGTCACTACCTGCTTTATCCCAGGCTTCCATGACATTCTTGGTAAACCGGATAGCAAGCGGTGTCCAGATTCCGTATGCCCGCACATTCGCCCAGCTGATGCTGCCGTATTTAAGTCCCGGATATGCACGGCTGGAATTAACTATGAAGTCAGGTTCATACTTCTCGATTGCACGCCGTATCGCCTCTATATCAGTAAGGTCTACTCCGTCTTCTATATCTATCCGAGATCTGTTCAGGCCTCTGATCAGAGCAGCAATGCGGACTATATTGACATTCTGCTCCATCTTGGCGTAATTTCTGCCAACTACAACTATTCTGACTGCCTCATCATTCATGCTGACCAGATAGTCTAGCAAATATGTGCCTACGCTGCCAAGACCGATGATCATCACGACTATGCGGTCATCTTCTATATGTTTCTGTACAGTCTGTATTCTCTCTTCAAGTGATTTCATATCATTCCCCCAAAGGTAATATTTCAGTGATCCCTCAGATAATTGGAGATGCACTCATCCAGACCCTGTGCCAGATCTACCGCCGGCTTCCAGCCGGTCCGGGAGCGAATCTTCTCAGTCGATAGCAGTCTACGCTCGGGATCCGATTCACGGTAACCCTCGAATTCGATCACTGGATCCTGTATACCCATCTTGACAGCACATAGTTTGGCCAGATCGATGATCGAGATCTCTTCTTCGGTAGCTACATTATATACGGTTCCATCCAGGGCGGAGTCTGTGCTAACCAGTGCCAGCACTGCACTGCAGCTGTCGAAATTATTTAGGAATGTACGCTTGTTCTTTCTGGAGTTCTCCAGGAGCACTACCTTGCCATTATCCCTGAAGCTGTTGATGATGAACGGTATGATATGTTTGGGATATCTCTCATCCTTGCTGTATACATTGGCAAACCTGATCGAGCATCCTTTAATGCGCCCTTCATCCACGGCATCCTTGATAAAGAACTCCGTCAGCAGTTTGCCTGTCGCATAGCTGGTCCTCTGACTGTGTTCGGCTACAGCCATAGTAAGGTAGTCTGATTCCTTCACTCCGCCGTCTTCGTTCCAGGAGTTCATGGAATATACTTCTGAGGTGGAGCAGTTGATATACTTATGTGCACCCACCCGTATAGCCTGCTCCATGAATGCCTTCATTCCCAGAACATTAGTATCAAATGTCTCATAGACATGATAAAAGTGCTCTGTGTGAACTACTGCCGCGCAGTTGATATAGACCAGTTCATCATAGTCACCGGAAAGAGCTCTGACCCGGTCTTCAAAGTCTGTCATCTGACCGGCATCAGTAATATCGTACTCAAAGAATTCAAAGCGCTTATCATCTATATGATCAGATACTGTATCGATGGTGGAAGCAAAGAAATTATCAAATCCCAGAATATGATCCTGACTTCCATCTACCAGTATCTGCCTGACAAGTTCATTGCCTGTCATGCCCGTAACGCCGCTTATTGCATATAATCTGTTCATATGTCTTCCTCTTCCCAATATGACAGGATCTTATGATAATCCTCTCTGGTATTGCAATTAGTCCACCTGTCCAGCCCTATCAGTTCAAAAGCATCGTTATCACATAGATCGATATAATTCTGAATTATCTTCAGATTAGTCCCGCCTTTGTCTTCGGAATAAAACTTTTCATTGGCCGCCTTAAGCTTATCCGAGGTTTTGAACTTCCACATCTGACCGGAATTAAGGATCACTGAAAACGGCTCCTCAATGTGGAGCAGACCGTGTTCGCTGTTAAAAGCATATCTGTATCGTCCCTCTCCATCACGATACAAAACGACAGCTTTATTCGAATAGATAGGTTCATGAGAATAAGTAAGAACGTCTCCGTCAGACTCTACAACACGATTGAAAGAGGCGCGATCAATATCAAGATCGCCCTCAACAAACAGAACTTCATCTATATCGTTAACTGGATTCTCATCAAAAAGATGCTTAAGCCCCAGATACAGGCTGTATCCGGATGCAAGATCAGAATAGTGGTCGTTATAGACTAAAGAAATACGATTTCTAAGATCAGCAGGTAACTGTGAACAGTACTCTTCTACAGCCTCATACCTGCTTCCACCCACGAGAATAACCCTGTCATATGATCCGCACTTGATGAGCAGATGATAGAGCAGAGAGTCTGTAGGGTCAGATTCATAATATATAATCTTGTGTCTCGCCTCGCTCTCCGCCACTCCTTCATTGAAACGGCTGGAGATACCGGCGATAGTTATGATTGCTGATTTCATTATTCCCTCGATGAAATATTATTGTTGTTCATCTTTGCTACAAATGAAGACAATCAGACTTTCCAGAAAATCAACTTTAAGAATAGTTTTATATCATCTCGCTAACCTTTTGAACCAGTTCAGTTGTCTTCTCCCAACCGATACAGGGATCGGTGATAGATTTTCCGTACACACTTTCACCAATCATCTGTGCTCCATCTACTAGATAACTTTCAACCATAAGTCCTTTTACAAAAGAATTGATTGTCCTATTCCTTTTGCATGAAGTCATCACATCCTCTGCAATTCGTAATTGTTCATCATATTGCTTGTTTGAATTCGCATGATTACAATCTATAATGACAGCAGGATTGGATAAATTCTGCCTATAATATCTATCATAAAGTTTTACCAGATTTTCATAATAGTAGTTGGGTACGCTTTCTCCTGCCATAGTCGTATAGCCGCGCAGAATACAATGAACAAATGGATTCCCCTCGGTCTGCGCTTCCCACCCGTTGAAAATAATCCTCTGTTGCTGTTGAGCGGCAGCAACTGCATTAAGCATCACTGAGATATTCCCACTTGTAGGATTCTTCATGCCAACAGGGATTTTCATACCGCTTGCTACCAGACGATGTTCCTGATCCTCTACAGACCTTGCCCCAACCGCCATATATACCAGCAAATCAGCCACATATGGATAAAGGCTGGGATAAAGCAATTCATCCGCCGGAAAAAGACCAGATTCTTGAATAACTCTCTGCTGAAGTTTTCTTACAGCCAAAAGCCCAGACACCAAATCGTCTTCTCCGCCGGACGCAACTGGTCTGTGAATCATACCTTTATAGCCATCGCCATTGGTTCTCGGTTTGCTCGTATAGACCCTCGGAATGATCAAAAAAGAATCTTTGACAACCTCTGCAAGAACAGCCAGCCTGGAAACATATTCTAGAACAGCATCTTCTCTATCTGCAGAGCAGGGGCCAATCAGTAATATTTTTTTTTCTGATTTGCCCAATATTATATGGCGTAGTTCTGCTAAGACTTCTTCTCTTTTCTTTTTTTCACTTTCCGTAATTGGAAATCTATCACAAACCTCCTCTGGGGCAGGGATTTTCTGAATGAGTCTCATAATAATTCCCCCTAGAGTTCTATTGGCCGTTTCAGTTCCGCAGATTTATATGCCGCATAGATTACCCTTACCGTATCATAGGCTAGATCAAAGCCGGATTTCGGTGTTCTGTGGAAATATATTGATTCTATAAAATCTCTCATTTCGTCTGTATATCCTCTGATAATCTCATCCTCTAAAAAAGGATAATTCCATCCTGTTTTCTGTGGAAGCATCTCAGATATATACACATCCTCTAAATTGTCCTCGTCTAGAAAATAAGTCTCCATGAAGTTCGCCATGGTAAGCCTACAGTTTATGACGGCATCATTGCAATACAGTTCCACATAGTTTTTGCTTCCACCAAGTAAAGTGTCTGTGGCCATAATCATTGCTTTGGTCTTATCAGAAAATGTCAGAACTACAGCGCCAAAATCTTCCACATCATGAGGTCTGGCAGCGATATGCCTATGCTCATATTCGCTTAGTTGGTTTGTTATGGTCTCCATATCTGCATATACACTTTCGACTCTTATCTCTTCTTCACGAGTCTGAGATTCTATGGATTTAAGCCATAATATTGCCGTCAGTGGATGAGCACCTGTACGTATAAAGGTTCCGCCGCCTGTCCTATTCCATTCACCTGCCACAGGAGAACTTGAACCTTTCAAACTTTCTTCTCCTTTTGCAAAAAGAATCCGGCTTTTCTTTTTCTGGATAATTTCAGAAGCCTTTACCACAGCAGGAGCATAGACAAAATTCTCTGCATACATGAACATTGTATCTGATGCCTCTACCGTCGCCCTTAGTCGATTAAGATTTTCAAGCACTTTGTCATACATCTTAACCTTGGATACATTCTTCCCTATCGGCTCCACATCCCCTTCTTCTCCAAAGTAACCGCTTAAAGGCTTTTCGCAGATAACATGTTTACCTGCCCTCATAGCCCTCTCCACCATATCTTCATGAACATATGGTGGCGTACAAATATCAATTACATCTATTTCAGGATCATTTAGGAGATCTTCAAAATCAAGCGATGCATTAATAAAGCCATATCTATCTTTCATGGTCTGCACCTGTTCAAACCTACGTGCCATGATATGCTTATAGCAGACTGGTATGCCGCCGAAACGCTTTAGCGCATTCATATGAAGTTCCGTTGCTCGTCCTGCTCCTGCAACACCTAAGCATACTTCACCTTTTGCATTCATCCAATCACCCCTTTACATTTACTAGATCGCATCTGTATTGTTTTAACAGTACATCCTCCATCTGCTCTCTGTCACGAAACATCATAAACAGAAAACCTATCGGTTGCTTTAAATAGTTCTCAATTTCGTCCCCGATTTTCATGACCCAATATTCATCAAAAATATATTTTTGGTATTCAGTAGGAACAGATATGTGTTCTATCGTTCCATTCTTCTCCGCCATCACCGTCTTATAGGCATAAAAACCTTCCTGTAACGTTCCTATAGGAAACCCCGTGCAATCAAGGCCACATTTTGCTCTTGTCTCCCAATAATCCCAATCAAAACCATTCAATGGATTGGAAAGCACAGAATACATATTTCCCAAAATTCTCCTCATTACTTCGATAATCCATGGTTTTCCATCTGCATATATATACTGAAGATGGAAAATGCCGTCCTTGAGTTCAAGTATCTCCGCCATTTTTTCAATCTGACTCACAAGAAAATCACGGCATTCCGAATAGTTATCTGCCGGCCATGTATCTATTTCCACCCTATATGGATTAGCCATAGAATACTCATTGTTCGATGCGATGGCGACAACTTTCTTGTCAATCAGGAATGTACAGAAACCATATTGCTTTCCTGTTAAATATGGCTCAGCCACTATCCTTGAACTTTTGGAATTAGCAAAAGCATAAGAAATTGCTTCTTTAATCTCCTGCGCCTTCTCGATTTTGCTGATTCCATTTCCCGCGCTGGCATCCACGGGCTTTATGATGATGGGAAGTTCCATCTTCGGAATTTCTCTAAGAGCTTCTTCATCTGATGTGAAGTAAAGCGCTTCCGGCGTCAATATTCCATACTTTTTCGAAAAAGCCTTAAATCTGTCTTTGTTATGAAGCGTCAACGTAGTTTCATATGAATCATACCCAGGGAGGCCGAGTTTTTCAGCAACATAGGAAGCAGTGTAAACCCCAAAATCATTACAGCATTGACATATAACATCAACATCTTTTTCTCTTGCAATTTCTAATATCTTATCCTTGTCTGAATAATCTACAGTCAGATACTCATCGACCCAGTTTTTACCTAGGGCATCTATCTTCGTACCAGTGGCTATAATGTAATATCCAAGTTTTCTTAAAGCACGTATAAGGCCCAAGTCATTATGAGTCGCACAAAGAAGAAGCGCGCTTTTCAACGAATATACCTCACATTTCATAGAAATTTATATATGTAACTAGAGAGATCCCCACCACCTCAATAATCTTGATCATTAATATAATAAAGATGATGTTTCAAAAAACCATATTCATCTGAACCATTAAAGGTTCTCAGAATTTCATCAGATGCAGTTGGAGTCAATATAACATCTAATACACCATATTTCTGGTAAAGATCCATTAACGATGAAATTATATATCCATTCCATTCTTTACCGTATAAAGCTGCATTTGTATCCGAAACCCCAACAGGTTTTATTCCCTCAATCTCTAATCTTTGTATTAATTTGTTTCCATTTTTCCCTGCACCATATAAAACTACTCTGCATTTATCCACACAGTTCAAAAGCGTTCCAATGTTGTTATATTTTTCATAAATAATACTATAATTCTTTCTTCCTTTTTCAGTGTTATCCTCAAAATGATCGGGAAGTCTTATTTCATTAACGCTTGTTAAATATCTCTTGCCGTTTCTATCTCTTTGAACAATATTGTAATCAAACGACTGTTGGCTTATATTTCTCGCAGTCCATACATATCCTATTCTTCCCAAAATCCCATTATCTTCAGCATATCTCTTCATATGCCAAGCTGCATCAAACAGATTTTGCGAATATATGCTCCAGCCCATGTTATCCTTAGCAGCATAGGCTCCATGATCTATATCGATATATACTTCTTTCACTTTAAACTCTTTACAACAATTAACAAACCCCTCAATATCTGACTTGCCACAATTTGTTTCACAAAGTACATACTTAACCATGACATTAGAATTATGACTCATATACCTTTCAACATTATTCCAAACATCATAATACTTATCAAAACCCTTTAATTTTCTATATGTTTCAGGCGTTCCAGCATCAATACTAACCCTGATATAGTAATCAGTATGGTTCCCAATAATATTGCTCAATAATTCAGAAAACTCGAATGCATTCGTATTAACACGAAGCATATAGTTTTTCTCAGCAATATACATAACATTCTCCGCAAAAAACGGATCTAATGTTGATTCACCTCCCCCATAGTCAAAAAAGCAGTCTTTCGATATTAACTCTCTTTGTTCTAATTGTTGAATATAGGGAATAATACTTATCGGATTCCCGGACTCTCCGTTATGAGAACAACAATATAGGCATCTAGCATTACATCTAGTACTAGTATTAATCGTAATAATCTGTATTTTATCAACAGTGTATAATTCATTAGAAAGCATTGAACAATGATTACATCCGCATGTTGATTCGCTTGAATTAACACTATCCAAAAGGCTTTTGATTCCCTCCAAGTATTTTACCGCTAGGTTATCATTACCATATACGAAATCCAGATATGGATCCTCACACTCCAAACTATGACATAAAGAAATTCCGTTAGACTGAAAATTCAATCTCCCGCCCATAGCATAGCAATGTTTACACTTTTTACCATAATACTCTTCAATCACAGCATGCATCCTCCAATGCAAATTTGGTGGATTCCAAATACCTGAATCCATATTTTTCATCTGGTTCCAAATACCCCCCCTCTCCCCATTCATTCCATGCAAACAAGAAGAGGTATTCATTGCCTTCTTTGAAGCTCAATTCTATTGTCTTTTTTAAATATCTTTTGTATTGTTCAGGAGTTGAGCCATAATAGATAGTTGACCTTACTCCCCTTCGAGGAGTATCATCATAACCCACAAATAAACTACGATAATACCCATAATTATGTTTTTTCCCAATAATCCTATTACAAGTGTCTGCGTATGATATTTTCTGATGCAGAAACTTATTAACGATTTTATTATCTTCATATTTCATAAGGTATTTACGTACATCAGAATATAAGCTATTCTCAAGAATACTCTCTCTTCTGGTTTTTGTTGGTTCAAAATCGACTTTCTTCTCGCTGTATTTTGATTCAATATCCCCGCGAAATCCAACATCTACATTCACTAAATCAATTCCATTAAATCCATTCTTCTTTAAAATCTCATCCCACATTCCAAACATCTTATCTTTTATAATATAAGGAATGTTATGCGGATCAAATATTAAAAACATAGGTTTATTATGATTCTTTATATACATTTCGTTTTTAAAGAAAGGCATCAGATAATTGATATGGGCAATCCAATCCTCTTCGTCTGAATACACCTGATCCATTAGAACTTCTTTTTCTCCTAGTCCTCCATTCCATGTCCGAGTCCAAGTTTCGTTAGCCCAACAAAAACAAAAAGGAATGCTAAATTCCAAATCTTCTATAATGGCCTCCAACGGTTTTTGCAGTATTTGTCTCCGCTCTCCGAACCAATAATGATAGAAGCAAAAACCATATATGCCATATTCCTGCGCCATAATCCCATGTTCAACAATTTTCTTTCCATCTCGTAAATCATAATAGTCGCTATTCAAAGGAACGCGCGGTTGATAATGTCCCCAGTATACCGGTTTTGATTTTTTTACATTTACCCATTCCGTATATCCTTTACCCCAAAAATCATCATTCTCTTTGATTTCGTGAAACTGTGGTAAATAGTATGCAAGAATTTTGACACTATTATTTTTCATACAGAATCCTCATAACGAAATCGCTCATAGACATAATTTTGCTTTTTTGAATTCTTAAATCATTTCTTATTACCCCATATGGGTCATATGGGGTAATAATAACTAAATCTAAATCATCTAAGGTATCCGTTGGTTTTCTCCATTCAATACCATTTATCTCGAATTTTGGATGACATCTGTCAATGAAGCACTTTATTACTTCAGGTTTATCTCCTTGCATAAACATTTCAAGAAGAATCTGTCCCAAATCACCCGCACCATATATTCCTATTTTGCTATACTCGGGGCATATATTTATATCAATTTTCCCACCCTCCATAGAAAATCGTAGCAAACTCGATAAAATCTTAACCTTCTCTTTTTCCCTATTTTCGGCATAAGTATTTGAGGGGATTCTTTTTAACCAAGAAAGAAGCCCCCCAAAAGTACATATCACGCCCGAAATGAAGGTGCAAATATATGATGTGATTCTAACAATCTTTCTCTGTGTTGTTTTCTTTTGATTCATAAAGATCTATAATCCCCAATAATTCCATGCCCAAAAAACGCATTACATTTTTTATCAAGTAATATTCTCTTTTATAATCGATATAATGATATCTATTTGCTCATCCGCTAATCCCTCGAATAAAGGCAGCACCATAACTTGACTCGACATTTTTCTAGCCACAGGCAATCTAGCGGATTTATAACGATTCTTAAAACAAGCTTGATCTGCAGTAAGTGGATAAAAATACTTTCTAGCGAAAATCATATTATTGGCCAATTTCCTATGAAGTTCATCTCTGCTTAATCCATATTCATCTTCCACAAATATAGGGAAATAGGCATAGTTCCTGGTTGTTTCTACCTCAGGTACAGGAATTCGAATACCCTTCACATCCCCAATTCCCTCGCAATATCTCTCATAAGCTCTCCTTCTTGCATCAAACGCATTATTAAGATGGTTAAGGTTACACAACCCCATAATAGCCGAGAACTCACTCATTTTGCCATTTGCACCCACGGAGGCAGTCAGTTCTTCATTACGGATTCCGAAATCCTTAAGATCATACATTCTTTCATACATCTTCTCATCTTTGCAAACAACTCCTCCACCCTCTATGGTATTAAATACCTTGGTTGCATGAAAACTGTAGATAGAAGCATCCCCATAATTACCAATACCAACATCGCCTCTCTTAACCCCAAAAGCATGTGCTGCATCATAGATAACCTTAAGGTTATACTTATCTGCAATTTTCTGAATCTCATCTACATTGCAAAGATTTCCGTAAACATGGACAGGAACAATAGCAACAGTCTTTGGGGTTATAAGACTCTCAATTTGGGTCTCATCAATTGTTCCGTCTGTCTCTTTCACATCGCAAAAAACAGGTTCCAAACGGTTCCTGACAATTGCATGGGTGGTAGAAACAAATGTATAAGGGGTTGTTATTATCTCACTGCCTTCCGGGAAACTAAAAGCCTGTATTGCAAGTTCAAGAGCCATATGCCCATTAACTGTCAAAGAAATCCTAGGAACTCCAAGATATTCCTCCAATCTCCTCTCCAACTCCTGATGATATTCCCCCATATTAGTAAGCCAATGGCTTTCCCATAGTGGCTTTATAGCCTCGATATATTCTTCATAAGGAGGCATCGATGATCTCGTTACATATATGCCTTTTTCCATAATTCCCCTTTATTTCACTATATCTCTTAGAAAAACAATATGGTTATAACCTTTATTCTTCAGAAAGGCCGAAATATCATCTCCTCTGTCAAAAAGGGCTAACAAAACAAGCACATCCTTATCCAACTCATCCAAATGAATATGACGCCATATTCGCTTATCAAGGTAGTACCAGTCAGTACAATCTCTATCTATCATATACTCAACATTGAATTCATTATATGAAATAAGTTTTTGTACAATTGCTTTAGAAATATCTGTAACACCATACACTACAATTCTTCCATTATTATTTGGTGTAAGATCATGCAACCGCTTGATCACATCATCGCTGTTTTGCCAGAGAAAATTCAATATACCGAATGATTTCTTTTCCATTTCATAGGGTGAATCACTTACATCTTTAGCATCTTGTCCTCCACTCCAATCATCAACCTTAGGATCAGAGAAAACAGGATCTGACATTACGCGTTTATATTCCTTATAAAGCGGATGCTTGGGATTTCTTGGATTCTTAAACCAGGCCACATCAGGTTCTTCAGCCCCCCACGCAGCATATGGTCTTAGTCTAACTGAATCTGCACCATATTCCTCAATACAACGACTGGCAAATTCGGGCATTTCTCTGAAATTCTGTTCCTGAACTACGGTGCATAATTCCAAATAGTTTATAATCCCACTCTCTCTTAATGACTTCACAAATCTCAGATTGTCCTCAATACGACTTACTGAAAGGATCGTCCCGGAAAGATACCTGTAGATATCCTCTCTGAAACTCATGACGGAAATCGAAACTCGTAAATCGTATTTACCAAGATTGTCAATTTGCTTCCAATGCTCCTCATCAAACAGTGAACCATTAGTTTCGAGAGACGCATGTAATTCTTCTATAGGTGCAATAGGTTCCCATTCAGAGAGTAGCTTAAGTATATGCTTGCTTACAAATAACTCACCGCATCCATTCGCACTAACTGATTTTGCATATGGCATAGCTAATCTTAGCTTATCCTCTATGATTTGATAGTTTTCTTCAAGTTCTTCTCTTTTCTTTCCTTGCGGTTTACTATGAAATGTACATCCAGTACAAGCGTAGTTACAAGTGTTTTCAAAACCCAATGCTAATTCCTCGGGATATCTTTGCTTTGGGTCATACTCAACGAGCATTTCTTCGATTGATCCATTTGCTAAATATGGACAGTGGTCAGCCATGCACATTGAATAATCCTGGTTAGAAAGCCGTTCTCTTATTCTCAAAGCATTTTCATTATTGAATAATTCCTCAACCGTATTATCGATCAGATTACCCAGATACTGATCTCTCATCCATCCGCATAATCTTACATCTCCATTGAAAGAATACACCTGAAATCTATTCAATGCTCTGTAACATATCTTTCCCATAATGTTTGCTTCCTCACATTAATATTTTGCATCCCCCAAAAAATCATTCCAGAGCGGTGCAAAATAGTGTTTACAGTTATACTTTTGTATTTCCGACAAAGTCTCTTCTTCTAGTTTCCAAACTCCACCTATTACTATGAATGTGCTATCCCAATCATATGGATACTCAGCCATTGACCAGACTTTTCGACCATCGTAAGTGTTTTCTTTTTTTCTATGATCCAGTTCAATATATCCTTCCCAATCAATATCATTACCGTTAAGGTTATCGGCAATATGCTTTTGGTAATCTCCCAATCCAAGAACCACTATTTGGGAGTAACTCTCTAATATCCGTTTCTCATTATCCGGAATAACATACTCTCCAGATAATAATCTGTGCGTTTTCATTATCGGTTCAATATATTTTGAAAACCTGTTTTTTCCTTTTTCGGTAATGTCGTCAACCATTTCGAACATGAGGGTACTATCAATTGAGCAATTATAATAAGCCGATTTACATAGCCACCAATTACTTCGTTTTACTACTGCGTTATGGTATAAACAGTTAGTATAGTTATCATATTCCTTCAAAAAATCTATAATAGTAATAACATGTCTTAAAAATTTTGACTGATTATTTTCAGTTTCACTCGTCCACGAACCAGCATGACGATAACGATATACCGACATCACTCTATCAAAATAATATACTTTTCCTTTTGTTAATGCGTACAATTGGAAAGGATAATCAAAAATGTCCGCCTTGGGATAATTTTCATCCACAAAAAAAACTTCTTTTTTTGCCATAACTGATGCAAAACTGAAAATACCCAACGGAGGCATAATCACATTATCAGGAGATATATATCCATCTCCCGGATAAAGATGGAAGTCTTCCGACTCACCGGTTTCACAATTCAACCAATTCGATGCATGAACAGTCATTGCCACTTCAGGGTGAGTTTCCATAAAATCATACTGTATTTGAAGTTTATTGGGATCGGTCCAATAATCGTCTCCTTCACAGTAACAGCCATATTTCCCAATGAATTCCTTAGCCTTAAATCTCTCCATCCACATAGCATGATCTCCCATGGAGTATGTGTTGTATGGAGGGATTAGCGCGTGGATTACATCCGGATACCTTTCAGCATATTCCAAAACAATATCCGTAGTTCCATCAGTTGATTTATCATCATAAATAAACACATTATATTTAAAACTTGTTTTTTGCTTAAGTATCCCCTCAAAGGTGTCTCTAATATAATCTTTATGATTGTATGTCAAGCATTGTATAGACACCTTTACTTCTTTATCATCCATTGAGTATCCTTCCCTCCCTGTCTCTGTATCCAAATCATGTATTTGATAACATGCCGACATCAAAGTATCATCGTTTCCCTGCAACCTTCATCGATGCTGTATCGATATGCCCACTTTAATTCCCGCAAGGAATCTCCATTCAGCACCTGTTTGCTTATTGGACTTTGCTGCCTTTTTTCATCTTCATTTGGGATTTCAAATCTGACTTCCACTCCGGCAACCTCTGCTATTGTCCTAGCCAGATTGGCTATAGTTATAACGCACTCATCAGAAGCTATGTCATATGCCTTGCCTGATTCACCGGATAGCAGAACTGTAAGAATAGCCGATACACTGTCTGCCACATACAGATATGATCTGAGCTGTTCACCTTTGCTTTTTAAGATAATATCTTTATTTGCTAACGCTGCTCTGAAGAACTGCGCAGTCGCACGATTATCATTATCTGAGATTCCGGGGCCAAATGTATGGCATAATCTTGCAACCACCGTATCCAGTTGGTGCTTGTCTTTATATATAGCGCACAGATTCTCACCGGCCTGCTTTCCCAGCGGATAGCAGGCCCTGGAGGTCATGCTGTCTATATCCCCATACACTTCACCCGATGATATATAAAGGAATCGCTTTACATTATGTTCCTCTGCATACCCAAGCAACCTTTTTGTACCCAGTACGCTATTTAGAAGGATGCCTTCCGGATCATCCACAAATGCTCTGGGATGTCCATACCCTGCGCAATGAATGATATAGTCAAAACTCTCATTAAACATGATCTCACTCGAAAGATCATATGTAAGAGGATGTGCACCCGGGAAACGAGTTTGAAGTTTCTCCGTGTTTCTACCTGCAACATAAACGATACTTTCAAGTTCCATAAGCACATCTGACAGATATGACCCGACCAATCCACTCGCTCCGGTAACCAGAGCTTTCCTTCCTCGAAGCTGATTTCCTTTCTGAACAGATAGAGCGGTATCTCTTATGCTTGATGAATATTCCGATTTTCTGTAGTATTCTATGTCTCCCATACTATGATAATCTGGGTTCAGCAAGGACTATTGATGATATCTCCAACTTGGGAACGCGATCCTCTACAGGAGGCAATTCCATATAATCTCCATATAATCTGGTCAGATAAAGATCATAATCCTTAAATACCCTTAATTGGTATCCCTCATACTCCGTATCGATCATCTCATCAAAACACTCTCGGGGAAGTCCGTATTTACATCTTTGGGGGTACGGATACATATAATGACTGATAAGTTCTGTCCTCTTCTTCGAAAGAGCATCAGCCAGTTTATTTCGCATTTTGAAATATGAATCTTTGGAGATATGATTCATCAGCCGATACACACCACGGATTACCGGATTCTTTTCATTATTCTTGCCGACTGCAGAATACAAGCCTTTTCTGATCACAAAACACGCAAAATAATGCAGCCGCCTTGCTAACCATCCGTCCGGAACATTATCAACTACAAATATGTCTAAATATATGCCATCTCTGTATTGCTGATCTTCCTGTCCGGACCTTACAAATGATGTATGGTTTCGTCTGAGTTTTGCATAGCCCCAACGGTAGTTCGGATCGGTAATATAGTCCTGCAAAAAAAATCTGTCTGTATCAAGCTCAGTCTTACATATTTTCCTGAATCGTTCATACTCTGATCTTAAGAAGATCACATCAGAATCATCGTCCCACGGAATAAATCCCTTATGCCGTACAGCGCCGAGCAGTGTTCCTCCATCCAGTGAATATTTGATGTCAGCTTTCTTACAGACCCGGTCTATCTCTATGAGCATCTCCAGTTCTATGTTCTGAAGCCCTTTTAACTCTTCATCGGTTATTCTGTGAAGTTTACTGTCCATGTCACTTTAACCATTCTGATCTTCTGACTGCAAGCAAAGCTTTGAATATATCCAGATCTTCAACTGTAGTAAGCTTTATGTTTTTTTCTGATCCCATGGAGAAGAATACGGGATACCCCAATTCAACCATGAGAGTACAGCTGGCTATTGAATTAGTTATGCCTTTTTCCAGAGCCTCTTCATGTAGTTTTACCATTTCACCCAGTCTGAATCCCTGAGGTGTCTGAGTTCTCTTGAGATTACTTCTCGGGAAACTATCGAATGATTTAACACCATCCTCAGTTGTTAGCATGGCTTCAGCACAGGGGATTACACTTATAGCACATCCATACTGCTCTGTTTTTACGAGGCAATCAGAGATTATCTCTTCTGAAACCATGGGTCGTATCGCATCGTGGATCAACACTATATCGTCATCCGCATGGTTGTTTCTGAGACCGAAAATCCCATTCCTTATCGAACTCTGCCCGTTATTACCACCCGGGAAAACATTCTTGAGCTTATCAATATCAAACTGATTGGCGTAAGCCCTTAATGTCTGTTCCCAGCCTTCTATACAAACAACAGCGATCTCATCAATTCGAGGATGTCTTTGAAATGCTTCCAAAGTATATACGATCACAGGTTTTTCGTTTACCGTGAGGAATTGCTTGGGTATATCCTGTCCCATTCTTTCGCCGGCACCACCGGCAATTATTAATGCAATATTCATATCTTCCGCTATGTGACCTCCATACTACATATATATCGGACGATTTATGCAGATTATTAAGCGTGTCACACTCCCAATAACAGTCTTTTTCTGTAGAAATCATCCACGCTGCCATCATAAGTCGCCATGGCAGCATCTACATTATAGGGAACAGACCTCATAAACACACTCCCGGTATCGGTATCGATCAACGCATATTGAGCATTGGGATCGTGATTTCTGGGTTGTCCCACGGAACCGGGATTAATGAACATCACTTTATGTTTATTTCTATACTCAGGGAAATCAGCCTCATAGTATTTCGCATACATATGTGACTTATGAGAATGTCCTGACAGGACTAGATCGTATTTACTGTAATCGTCAGTTTCTTTTCCGGGTTCTATAGTACCCCAGTATTCATCATCGAGCGATCCGTGAACGGCAAGGATGTTTATGCCATCAATTTCGAACTCACATGATCCGCTATTGATAAGTTTAGTGGTAAGATATTGAACCGATGCGTCGGTCAATTGTCCTGCGGTGTATCTGGCGCAGTCCTCGCCTCTTTTACTGGAAAAACCACGGAAATCCTTTTCAAGTATCGCTCTTTCATGGTTCCCCCGGATATTGCAGATAACACGATCCTGCAGGTGCGTCCGAATATATTCGATAACCTCATTGGACCGCATTCCGTAATCAATGATATCCCCGAGCATAATGATGCCCATAACAGGATATTCATTCATATCTTCTACAACGCTTTCCAGCGCATATAAGCTTCCGTGTATATCCGACAGAATTGCGTAATAACCCATAGTATCCTCACAATTCATCAATAAGAGTGATGATCTGCTTGATAGGCATCAACTCTCCGTCTATCTCTGCAGCCCTGTGGTTTCTCAGAATGCTTTCTGCTGCATTCTTCATAGCAGGGAATGCAGCTCTGAGCAGCTGGTTGGCATAGATACATATGTTCACGCCATGCTTGGATAGTTCTTCCTCAGTGATCGTATTGAAGGAACTGGGAACAACTATTATAGGGGTATTGGGATCTATTTCTCTGAATCTGTCACAGAACTCCAATATCTCATCAGGATCTTTCTTACGACTGTGGATCATGATTCCATCAGCACCGGCTGACGTAAATGCCTTAGCCCTCGCCAGAGCGTCGTCCATACCTCTCTCCAGTATCAGGCTCTCAATACGAGCGATGATCATGAAGTCATCGGACAGCTGAGCCTGCTTACCGGCAGCGATCTTCGCACTGAAGTTCTCTATTGAATCCTGTGTCTGCTCCACTTCGGTTCCAAACAGACTGTTTTTCTTAAGGCCGGTCTTATCCTCTATGATGACTGCGCTGACACCCATCCGCTCAAGGCTGCGTACGGTATAAACGAAGTGCTCTGTAAGCCCGCCTGTATCCCCGTCGAAGATGATGGGTTTGGTTGTGACCTCCATTACATCCTCTATGGTCCTGAACCTGCTGGTCATATCCACCAGTTCGATATCCGGTTTGCCTTTCTCGGTACTATCACAGAGACTGGATATCCACATCGCATCGAACTGATCTATCTTCTCATCCTCTACGACCATGGTCTTTTCTGCGATCAAGCCTGTCAGACCGCTATGAACCTCTATTGCCTTGATAAGAGGCATCATTTTGAGAACTTTGCGTAGTCTGCCTCTGCGAAATTCCGGCATCGCCAGTTTCTCACGCATCTGTTTATCCAGTTTGGACAGTTTAGGATCATGAGTATAAGGAATATCTATCAGCTCACCGCCATATTTCTGAGTGAGCGATATGATATTATTCTTGATAGCCTGCATCGATGGATCCGACCAGTTATCGCCATGAATGACGATATCGGGATGTAGTTTTTCGAAAATCTCATCATACATGATGTCATTCTGGACGATCACATCGGATACGCCTTCTATACCCCTGACCAGTTCCACTCTTTCGTCTATGGATATGGACGGGAATCTGTTATATTTGACCATCGCGGCATCGGCCAACACACCGACGGTGAGTTCACCATATTTTCGTGCCTCATTGATGAAATGAAGATGTCCTTCATGGATTATGTCCGTACAAAAACACGTATATACTTTTTTCATGTTTCCCCCTTGATCATTTCTTAAGATATTCTCTGTACGACCTGTCCGGGTCAAATACCGATACATCATGACCTCCATACACTACCGGGGTCATATAATCAGGCCATATATTACGCAGGATCTTATCGTATTCTCCGGCTGCCATAAAATCGATTCCTTCAATCGGAAGTGTGGTGATTTCATCGTACCATTCCCGCTTAAAACTAGGGAAACTCTTCTTTATCTCATAAAACTTATTATGTACCAGAGTAGACTTACCTGCATATGTTTTTGCCAGATTCTCAAACATTCTGAATCGTTCGATAAGTGGCATCTCCATAAGTTTCCACAAATCTTCATACGGAATCACCGTTTGTGGATGCTCCTGTGAGAGTTGCCTCTTCAGCTCGTTTTCTGCAAAGATTGTATAGTACACTTCTTTTTGGAGCTCCAGCATCTCAGCTGAGAACCCGATATCATCCTTCGCATCGTCTAAAGGGAATATATCTATATAGATACCCTGCTTCACCGATACGGGCATATCAGATAATTCTATGGCAGCAGTTTCCACATTCATGATCTTGGCAAAGGGATGGAGTTTTACAGCCACATCATCGCCGACATTCGGATCCTCCAGGATCGTATACATATCCTGCCAGCAGAAAGGTGGTTTGAGTTCAGACTGCATGATAGCCTTTGCACGCTCATAGTCAGGCCTGAACATCTCCACATCCACATCATCATCCCAGGGTATGAATCCCTTGTGCCTGACCGCTCCTAGAAGCGTTCCGTATGTGATGTAGTACTTAAGATCGTTCTCCTTGCATATCCGGTCAAACTCCACCAGGATTTCAAGTTCTCTGGACCAAATTCTCTTTCTGAGTTCCGTGACTTTATAGTCACAGATTATCTCTTCTTCGTAGAAGTTTTTTCGAAGCAGTTTGTCTATACCCATTACTTATCTTAGTGATTGTGATTATGCTATATAACGAATTCTTCAGGGAAGGTCAATCCTCTTCTCTCATACTCTGCTCGAAGCGGATCCTCATACCGTCTGAAATACGGATAATCATGTCCCGCCCCTCGTCTTTGAGGAGTCATATAATCATCACCGAACCACTCTCTCAATACTTCATCAAACCCTTGCGGCACAGGGATGCTGGTCATCTCGAAGTCAAATCTTTTGACCCCCATATATGCCTCCGATGACCACCACAGTTTTTTATATACACAGTAATACGGAATGATACTCATCCGTGATGTAGGTGCATCATAATACATGGCGGATACATGGTCCGCAAGAACAAGCAGCTGAGGCTTGATGGGTTTTGTATAATCAAAGTCATAGCCGCAAACTTCTGCAAGTTGCCTGGTCTCACTCTGAACAAGCTCATC
Source organism: Lachnospiraceae bacterium (assembly GCA_017620155.1). Taxonomy (GTDB): domain Bacteria; phylum Bacillota; class Clostridia; order Lachnospirales; family Lachnospiraceae; genus XBB2008. The sequence goes on from JAFZQY010000046.1 coordinate 48,856, forward strand.
ACATTCATCTATGAGCTGGCCTATACCGGCCTCCTTGAAAGCATGATAGGAAACAGTTGCCAGTTCCCTGAAGGATGCCTCTTCTTCCGGATCGTCCGGTATCCTGTCTATAACGAATATATCCACGCCGATAATATATGGACATCCGTGATTTTTCTTAAGGAATTCTGGATCAGTATTTACTTCATATGAATTGCATATCTGCAATATTGCATCCGACGGATTATTATCCTGTCTGCCGTTAGCAAGCCGCCACCCTTTAGGGAGTTCCTTCTTGGCAACCTTCATGAACTTCTCATAATCAGGTCTAAGCATCGCTATATCGATATCATCATCCCAGGGAATGAAGCCGTTATGCCTGACTGCTCCCAGCATGGTCCCCGCTTCTGCGAACCATCTGATATTGTATTTCCTGCATATTCCGGATATCACTTCCAGAATATCGAGTTCTATCGCCCAAGCTCGCTTGATCATCGGTCGTATGTAGAAACCGAGCCTCTCTTCACCTTCAAAAAAACTATCATCAAATGTCATACTCTCACCCAAACGCGTCTATATCGATTCCAATCTCGATACGCCCTTTGTATTTTTCCGGATGCTCAAAATATTCCAAATACGGAACATCAGCATCATAGATAGCATTATGAACATGATCGATCACCGGTGTACTGTAATCTCCGAACATCTCTGTAAGGATTTCGTGATACCCGATCGGTGCGGGCAATTCATACCCCTCATAAGGCAACATCACCGTTTCAGCGATACACGCTTTATCATATGGTCCCATCTCAAACCGCTCAAGAATCTCTGCATACTTATAGGTATACTTAGTCGATATACCATTAAAGGATTTGATAACATTTTCAAACATGGCATATCTGTCTGCTACAGGGAGTTTCAGTATCCCGGACAGATCACTCTTAGGTATTGAGGAATCATACTCCGGTGAGGTCAGATGTTGCTTGATCTCCGGAGAGCCAAATACTGCACAATACAGTTCCTTTTCGATCTTGAACATCTCCTCGGTAAACCCGAGACCGTCTTTGGCATCATCAAGCGGAAAAACATCTATCCATATTCCCTGATTGATAGTTCGGGGCATGACCGGTGGCTCTATGCCGGTTGTATCCTTATTTCTTATTTTGGCAAACGGTAACAGATGTGATGCCATAATCTCTTCGGATGAACATATGGCCAAATTCGTATACAGATCCTGCCATTCAAATGGTTCGGTCAGTTCCTCTTGCATAATGATTCTTGCACGTTCATAGTCTTCTCTGGGCATCTCTACATCAAGATCATCATCCCATGGGATGAACCCCTGATGTCTCACAGCTCCCAACAGAGTACCTCCGCACAGGAAATATGTAAGATCATGCTTTTTGCATATCCTGTCGAATTCAAAAAGGATCGCGAGTTCTCTGGCCCATATCTTTTTTCTCTTCAGGCTTATCCTGAAGTCCCATTTTGTTTCTTCTTTATAGAAGCTGTCGTCTATAAATCTATCAATCATTCAAATTCCTCCGGGAAGGCTTTGCCGTTATCGGCATACCACCTGCGAAGTTTGTTCTCTGCTTCGCCAAAGAAGGGATAAGAGTGGAAATCATATATCTTAAGAGGTGTCATGTAATCATCCCCATAGCTGAGCCGTAGCACGGTATCATAATCTACCGGAGCAGGCAGCATGACATGTTCAAACTGAAGGTATTTCGTCTCTTCGTAGCATGATCCGGGAATCCGGATTGATTTATTTAAATGAAACGATGCAATACCGACATCCGGACTATCGCTGTCATAATACATTGCAGCAAGCTGATCCGCCAGTCTGTTCAATTGAGGTTTTAAAGGCCTGGTGCGATCCAGTCTAACACCGCTGGTTTCTTCCAGTTTTTCTACTCTCTCTCGCAACTCTGCATCACACTCATCAAACAGTATTCTTTTCGGTGTATGTTCCTCTATATCATATGCGTTACCTGTAAGAATCCTGTAGAGTTCCCACTCCTCCGTATCCTCCGGAAACACATCCAATATAAATATATCAACCCCGACATTATATGGGCATCCATGAAATCTTTGCAGAAACTCTTCATCGATCCTGACAGTCTCCGAATTCACCACACAGGGCACAGCGCCGCTGATATTATCGGAATCTCTGTCATTTCTGATATACCATCCTTCAGGCAGTTCATCCCGGGCATATATCCTGAACCGCTCATAATCCCTGCGCAGCATGGCAATATCCACATCATCATCCCAGGGGATAAAACCTTTGTGCCTTACTGCGCCCAGCAATGTACCGGAGTCGGCAAACCATCTGATACCATGCATATCACATATATCGGATATAACATCCAGTACTTCAAGCTGTGCAGCCCACGCCCGCTTGATCATAGGACGGATATAAAATCCATCCCTTTCTTCGCCTTTAAAGAATCCCTCGTCAAAAATCATCTTTATTCTGCAAACTCCTGAGGAAATTCCAGGCCCCTTTCTTCATACTGCTGTTTCAGGTATGCCTCAAGTTTGCCAAAGCAAGGATAATCGTGGTATATATGCTCATTCACAGGAGTCATGTAATCATTTCCGTAATATGAAGTAAGTACATCATCGTACCCTGACGGAGCCGGTAGCGAGAGATGCTCGAACTTCAGATATACGGTACTGTCATATGCCTGCCGTGATACTGCCTGTTTCGGATCCGTACAGAAGAACATCATATTTGCGACTCTTTTTGTATCAACATCGTAATACATGGCAGATGTTTGATCCAACAACGCAAATAACTGCGGTTTAATAGGCATATCTCTTTTCAGTTTTATCCCAAAAGCCTCTTCCAATTCAGCCAATCTTTCTGCTATACCGGGCTCCAGATCATCGAACAGATCCGAACTGCGAGCAGCTTTTATACTATCCACGATAATAGTCGCAAGCGCTCTTTGAAGTTCACACTCATCCGGATCATCCGGGACATTATCCAGCGCAAATATATCTATACCCACCTGATACGGGCATCCATGATAACGAGATAGTTCATTCATATCTATGAAATTGTTATCCGTATTACAAACCCTGAGGACCGCCTCCCCGTGCTCGTCATCATGTCTTGTGTTTTTCAGTACCCATCCCTCCGGCAGTTCATTCGGAATAATACGGATAAACCTCTCATAGTCCTGCCTGAGCAATATAATATCCATATCATCATCCCAAGGGATGAAACCATGTTCTCTGACAGCCCCCAAAAGAGTACCGGAATCAATAAACCATCTGATATTGTATTTGGCACATATATCACCAATCTCTTTTACTATATCGAGAGATACAGCCCACCATCTCTTCATCATTGGCCTGATATAGAATCCCTGTCTTTCTTCACCAGTGTAATCCATTTGGTTCTCTGCTCCGTTAAATTCTTCTGCTTCTGCGGTAGTAATCCATAACCTTATTCCACATATCTACCAGTGGTTTATCGCCTTCCAGATGCTGCATGCTCGCTCTGCAAGATGCCGGAGAAATAGGCGGGAGTTTACCCTCTTCTATAAATGTCAGTATCTTCAAAAAACTCTCCGTATCATTAAATGGGAATAAGTATCCGTTCTCACCCGGAATTATTCTCTCGATCATACCATCTGTCGGTGTTGAAATCACAACCATCCCACATAGGAATGCCTCAACCGCCACAAGCGGAGAGCCCTCCCTTTCAGACGGGAGAACTAATGCATATGAATCTCTGAGAGCCTCCCATGGATTATCTAACCACCCATGAAAAGTTACTCTGTCAGACACTCCTATCTGATCACAGTATTCCTTAAGAATCTTTACTCCAGTGCCGTCCTCATCGGAATCTCCTATTACATCCAGTGTCCATCTGTCGGAAGCATAGCGAAGTGCATTTAACAGGAACGGGATGTTTTTTTCATTCGCAAGTCTGCCGACAAAAGCAAGTTTCCCAATCTGCCTGTTCTCAGAATACACTATACGGGTCATATCTACAGGATTTGAGACTTCGATCACTTCTCCCGGAGTTGAATCTCTTAACTGTCTGGCAAGAGTTCGGTTAATGGCCAGGTGAGCATCAGCCCTGGATAATTCATCCAGTCCACCCAGTTTCAGATCGGAACATGCTTCTATACTGCCATGCATCCAGGAAATTATTGCCGATCTGTCTTTTAGCGATTTTCTTGCCACCAAGACAGTTACAGGCCAACTGGTCGCAAACACTATATCCGGCTCATAACTTGCGGATATAAGCTCATCATACCTTGCAGAAAATGCCTCTATATCGTTTATCTCATACTCACCCGAATCTGCTAGTTTATGAAACTCCACCATAGAAGATGCCCATGAATAATCAATCCAAATCATCTGAATGATGCGAACCTGATTACCTGATGAGGCAATGTACTCAGCCGTCAAATTGACTACATTTTCTACGCCGCCCTTATATCCAAGTCCGATGAGTATATCTATCTTCATCCGGCTTCCCTCAGGGATGCTATGTATTCATTCAACTGCTTTTGATCTTCAAAAGTCACATCCAATGTCTCGAGCATATCCTTCACGGAATCACTCGTATTGATTATCTGTGGATTATTTCTCCAATCAGGATACAAGGACTTACATACATTCTGCATTTCAGACAGATATTCTACAGGAAGAAACGCATCTGTATGTTCAGAAGCAAAGAACAGAGTCTCACAATAATATGACCATAGGAAATAGCATGATATAACATCCTTGTATTCGGCATATAACTCAGTTCTTTTCATACAATCCTCGAGAGTCATTAGTTGAACCTGAGGGTGATTCAGCAGATTCCTGCCGATTCTCGATGTCACGATAGAGCCCGAATGCAGATAATAGTAATAGAACCCTTCTTCACACAAATAGACCCTGTTGGCATACAGAAAAAGAGGATACACAAACAGCGGTTCCTCATAAACAACATTCTCAGCGAACCTTACTCCTGTCTTTCGGATAAGATCCATTTTATAAAACTTGTTGGTACATCCATATGTTACTGTTGTTGAATTCAGAAATGGAATTCTCTCGGAATGAGTATTGATCGTATATAATCTGTTACCGACAGACACCTTATTAACCCGTCTCTGGTCACCCATGATAAGAGTATGGTTGTACTGGATTATATCAGTATCATATTCTGCTGCCAGCAAATGCAGTTTTTCTATTGCATCGTCCGCAATCTCGTCATCTGCTCCCATTATCTGAAGATACCCCCCTGTAGCATACGAGATACCAAGATTAATCGCACCACCGGGCCCTCTGTTCCTATCTGACTCTACTATGAGCACATTGTCCGGAGCCTCTGCTTCTATTTCATGTAATACAGCCAGAGTTTTGCCATTATCGGTTGAGGCATCGTCCACAAATATACATTCAAGATTATCAATTCCGTATGTTTGTCTTTTCAGGGACTCCCAGCACATACGGACATCATCTGCTGCGTTATAACATGCGGTCACTATCGATACTTTATCCATGCAACAACTCCTGCGCTTTTTCAAGAATAGAAATAACTCTCAATGACGGGTCCGGCCCGGATAACGACTGGTGTCCAGAGTCAACTGCCTCAGCAAAAGCTTCCAAACTGTTTAAGAGTGCATCTTCGAATTCAAGTCTGGGAATATAGATATCTCCGACTCTGGTCCTGAACTCATATTCCCCGTAAACACTTCCCTGAACTACATCTATCCCACTGTCATATATGGTCAGTTTATCGCTGGCTACATCGTCAAATATCACCATTTTTTTCGTGCCGGCCACGATAGTTTTTCGGATTTTAACCGGTGATATCCAACTCGAATTGATATTGATGAGCGTATCACCCTTTTTCATTGTGAGATATGTAATGGTTTCCTGATTACCGAAGAATCTGGTGCCGTATGCACTGATACTGTCAATCTCGCCACCACCCAACAGATAATCAACTACAGCAATATCATGAACAGCCAGATCAAGCATGGCATTTATATCTTTGCGGATAGGTCCCAGATTCACTCTGGAGATATCTATATACATGATATCCCCGAGTTCATCATCATCTATCATTCTTTTGATATAACGTATAACATGATTATAAACCATCAGGTGATCGCAGTGAAGAATGACCCCCGTTCTCACGGCTGTATCGCACAGTTCCTGTGCCTGCTGTATAGTCCTAGCCAAAGGTTTCTCTATAAAAACATGCTTCCCCCGGTTCATCGCCTCCATACCGATCCCAAAGCTGAATTCGGTCTGGGTGCATATTGCTACAGCATCAACATCATTTAGATGCTCAAGATAGTTCTCCGCAACACTGACAAGCGGATAGTCCTTTTTTGCTTTCTCCCGTTTTACCGGATCGGTGTCTATAAGAAATGCGAGATCAAATCTGTCAGAATTGGATAGTTTTCTGGCAACATTATTGCCCCAATACCCATAACCTATTTGCATGATCTTAAGTTTCATGGATATACTCCCCCTCAGAAAGTGCATACTTTCTGCCACACTCACTGCACTTCAATTCTGTATCCAGTTTTTCCCCGCATACGCATACCCATCCCCGAAACTTCGCGGGATTGCCTGTAACTAATGAATATGGTTTTACATCTTTCGTAACCAGACTGGCAGCTCCCACCATAGAGTATTCGCCGATATTTACTCCACACCGGATAACAGCACCTGCACCTATCGAAGCTCCTTTTCTGACATATGTGGGCACAACCTTCCAATCTTTGTTAAAAGCTCTGGGATACATATCATTTGTAAATGTCATAGAGGGGCCCAGAAAAACATCATCTTCAACGAAAACCCCATTATATACATTGACATTATTCTGAATCTTAACCCGATTTCCGATGTGCACACCGGAGTCGATATATACATTCTTGGATATAATACAATCTGTGCCTATACTTGCATCTTCACGAATCTGAGCCTGATTCCATATTTTACTGCCGCTGCCAATGTCAGCATCATCGCTGATTTCTGCGGAAGGGTGCACATATATTTCAGCATTTCGATCTGTTTTATCTTTACTTCCCATAATACTCCCGTACGCATTCTGCTACATAATTCACTTCATCATCTGTCAGTTCAGGAAAAACAGGAAGGCAGATACACTTTTTGCAGACATTTTCTGCAATCGGAAGGTCGCCTTCTTTGTAACCGAGTCCTTTAAACGCCTTCTGAAGGTGCAACGGAACAGGATAAAAGTTACCTGTGCCGATGCCTTTATCGCTCAGATAAGAAGTCAATTCAGCTTTCCTGTCTGTCAATAGCACAAACTGATGCCAACAGCTGGTTCTATCAGTATATTCCGTCTGCGGTAATGTCACCGGCAGTTCCTCAAATGCATTCAGATATGCATGAGCAATATCTGTTCTGCGGGAATTGTACTCATCAAGATGCTTAAGTTTGACTCCCAGAACTGCAGTCTGCATAGCATCCAATCTGGAGTTCCCGCCAATCAGATAGTTATAGTATTTATACGGATCATACAATCCGTCCGGAGTCTGCGAAGCCGTCTCTATACTCCGGATTGATTCTCCGGACAGATACTCAAACGCCTCCGCTCCATTGCGTCCGGCCCCATGGTTCTTATATGCCCGAATGATCGTCGCTAAACTGTCATCATCCGTTGTTATCATGCCGCCATCGCCAAATGCCCCGAGATTCTTGGTCGGATAGAATGAGAAGCATCCCATCCGCCCCAACGAGCCGGCTTTCCTGCCATTATATGATGCTCCTATAGCCTGGCATGCATCTTCTATCACCGGAATCCCATGTCGATCAGAGATGTTGTTTATCTCATCCATGTCAGCAGGTAAACCGAATATGTGCACCGGAAGGATAGCTTTTGTTTTATCTGTAATTACTCCCTCTATTTGATCCGGATCAATGTTCAGGCTCTGTTCACGAATATCTGCAAATACAGGAACCGCTCCTATCTGTGCTATAGCTTCTGCTGTGGCAAAAAAAGAAAACGGTGTGGTGATAACCTCATCTCCTGCCTGCACACCGGTTGCCTGTAACGCAATCCTGAGTGCATCTGTTCCGCTGTTACATGTTATCGCATGCTTTACGTCAATATACTGTGCTATGGCATCTTCAAATCCTCCGACGCACTCCCCCTCCACATAGTGACCGGATCTCATCACTTCAAGAACAGATTTTTCTGCTTCGCTTTGTATCGACTTATACTGACGGTTAATGTCAAGAAATGGTATCGTTTTCATTTTGGTTAGACTCCACTAATGCCTCATGCACACCATGACAGGTTAGTTCAAACAACTGCTTGCGGCCGAAATGGTACTGTTCCTGAAGCAATCTGATAAACTCGTTATTATGTCTGTTCTCATAATAATATCGGATTGCCAACTGGCGTATATACAGTTTATCAGATGACAGCAGCAGCGCCATCTTTCTGCACATCACATCTTCTGATTTATGATCGGTTTCATGATTACCCGGGAAGAATTTATCAAATATCTCATCAGGCATGTCACGAATGATTTCATATTTTATCTGTTCTTCCTCTGTATTACTCCTTATGCTCGAAGAGATATTGCCGGAAGTACTCAGACTATCAGGAACGATCCCATAACCGGTCAGCTGCTCATCCAGGATCTGTAAGTCATATTTCTGCAAAAACCTCATCCACAGATCATAATCCTGGAGTTGTCGGTAGTTGTAATCATATCCTCCCAATTCACGATAAATATCCGTTCGCATCATCATAGAGGGAGCATTTAAGAAGTTGTCGCCGGTAAGAAGCAGCAAACATAGTCCATGTCCGGTAACATCAAGTTTCTGATTAAATACACTCTCAATATACTCTGCCTTTTCACGATCTTCAGTACGCATGGCTTTTATATATGTAAAGCACGCCTGATATCTGTCACCGTTTTTCTCAAGGAATTCGACCTGCTTTCGTATTTTATCTTCAAAATACACATCATCTCCGCCCAGTGTACATATATATTTTCCCGAATACAGATTCAAAGCCTCATCTATTACGCCAAATGAGGTGTTCTCCTCCCTGAGCAGAAGATGCATTCTGGGATCCTGATCATAATCCATATATGCTTGTCTTATCACATCTCTGGAAGAATCCGTAGAACCATCGTCTGTGATGAAAAGTTCAAAATTCTGATACGAACCATGCATGATGCTATCAATTGTATCTCTTACATATTTTTCATGGTTATAACAAGACAGTTGAATGGTAACCAATGGATCTGCTTCCCCTTCTTCATAACTGTCATATCCCCATTTATCAATAAATCTCTGGCGGTTTCTGTTAAATATCGCCTCGGCTTCAGGATTCGAAACAAACCCCTGACTTCCTACATGATAGATAAAAGAATTATTACACTGGATCAGACGGTATCCTCCCTGTCTGATCCTATGACACAGATCATCATCCTCAAAGTATCCGGGAGAAAATGCTTCATCAAATCCACCGGTGATATCTATGACATTTCTGCGGACCAGCATGGCGAATCCGCTGAGTTTAGACATTTCCTTATACGGATCATCGACCGCTACGTTATGCCCGGCGCCGAACTCCATATACTGTTCCGGGAAATCAAACGATACATCCAGAAGCTGGTTGCTACTGTAGTTCTGAAGGGCACCGGTCGCTCCTATATCATCAGAACTATACAGTCCCATCCTAAGCCAGAACAGAGCGTTGGCAGGAACACGCGTATCATTATTCAGATACAGTATGTCGGAATCGGGATCAGCATACTTAACGGCTTCGTTACAGCCTTTGGCAAATCCGAGGTTTTCATCGCTGAGCAATAATGTCAGATCATCATCCGTCCTGGATTTGAGCCAATCGGCAACGCCGTCATTCGATGCATTATCCAGAATGACAACCGAAAACGATCCCGGTGCGCAGTTGGTATAGATGCTCTCAAGACATTCTTCCATGAGATATCTGTTATTGTATGAGAGAATGATAAAGCAGGTTTTGCGTACGCTTATCGCACCACTTTCCCTAAGTTCCTGACACATCTCATTTAACTCATTTCTTTTCTCAGTATCTTCATCGGGACAGAGAAAAGCGGCATTCTCGAAGCACAGATATGCCTGATCAAGATTAATGTCAAGGAGGCTCTCTCCCAGTTTTGCATATTCCAGCCAGGTTTCATCGGAAAGGTATTTCAGTCTGTCTTTCCCGGGCTCACATCTTTGCGGTGTATACTCTGTCTTGCCAAATTCGCCTGAAGTAGTATTGGCCTCTTCATCTCCCCAGCTCTCTTTATAACCATCTTCAAACTCTTCCTGAGCGATCTGAAGCATCTGTTTGGCCGACAGTTTCTGCTGATAAACAGGGTTGTCGAACAGGTTCTTATGATCCTCACGTACTGTCTGATTTTTCTCAAATGAGATGGCAGTGAAATCTTTTCCCAGCCATTCATAATCAGAGTCACTGATCGTGCTCGGATCAAAGAATTCCCCACCGAGTCTGAATGAATGCCATTCCCTGAGCCTGTAAGCGGAAGGGTGTTTTATAGCCATATATGTTCCGTATGTCTCATACTCGCTGAAAGCAGATTTCTGTATTCTGTCATTCCCTACGCAATGGATTATCTTCTCCCAGAACACTTCACCGGGTATGTCATTATTCGCTTCTATGGTATTTATAAGTTCCAGAACATATTCTTTCTTAAAGAGCATATGTTCGGAAATGAATGAAGGACCGATCACTTTCTCAAGACCGGGAATAAGCTGTCCCATAGTCTCAAAGTATTCGGCGTGATTCTCTCTTTTTACATCAAAATACGGGATTGCAGTGGCATTTTCATCAGAAGCCCCGGAAAACATTGAGAAATTGCAGCACGGAAAGGTATCTCCGTCCCAGATAAGATAGTACTCATCCTTGCACGAATATGCATAAGTGAGTTTAAGAAACTGCTGATAATACCATCCGGTAATGCCCCTGGGAAGTTCCCGCCCCTGAAGGATTGGTTCCATCTCAGACCGCACTGTTTCGTGCACCTTATCAAACGGCAGGATATCATCTTCGCATATAAATCGTAATCGGGATTCATCTTCGGCGGATGCGATCTCTCCGGCTTTGGCAGCGAACAATTCTCCGACCCGATCACTGCCCAGAACATAGATATTCCTGACCGGCATATACTTAAGGTAGTATTTGTATTGGTTATACAGGCGTTCAAACCTGTCAGGTGTTACAAGAACTACAGCATCATATCTGATTGGATCCATAACATACCTCTTGGGATGAAGCTACCCCTTTATCTGAATATCATCCATCTATTTCAGTTTACTATGAACATTCTGCATTGTCTTTATTTTTGCGCAAACTCCTGAACAATCCCGCCACCATGATCATCATTATTATACCTATTGGGAATGCTGCTATGATGCTTACAGACTGTATATTGTTCATAGAGCTTTCAGAAAAGACCAATCCGATTGGGAGAACTATCAGAAGAATGCACCAGATGAATATAATCAGATTATGCGGATGCTCATCTTCCGTCAGATTCTTATAACTGTAACAAGCAGCAGTATACGCGATGGAATCAAATGAGGTTGAATAGAATGCAATCATCGTAAGAATGATGATGGCCATGATCAGAGGGGTGGCAGGCATCGAATCTATTATCGAAATGATGGTCTCATACATATCTCCTCCTTCAACATATTTCGAGAGAAAATCAATCTTACCTGCAGTCTGCAACCCAAGCGAATAATTACCCAGGACTACAAAACTGACTATAGTAGATCCCACGCCAAACAGATATCCGCCGACTATTATCTGCCTGATTGATCTTCCCTGAGAGATGTTCCCGATGAAGAATGGTGCTGCAATACACCATACCATCCAGTATGCCCAGTAATATATGGTCCAGTCCTGCGGGAACATATTGGTACGTCCGGGATCAGTATAGGTCGATAGATCCACAAAGTGCTGTATCATCATACCGAATGATTGGAATCCGTTCTCAAGTATGAATCTGGCTTGTCCACCGATACAGAAAACCAGAACTAACAAACCAAAAAACAGAAACATGCATATCTTGGCAAGAATACCTATGCCATTAAATCCATGAATGGCTGCATATGTGTAGATCACGCAGGTGATTACAAGTATGATAATCGTCAATACAGTACGGCTTACCTCTATATGAAACAGGCTGATAAACAGAGTTGATAACAGTGGTGTAGCAACACTGAATGTTGTGGCTGTACCGGCAAGCAACGCAAACAAGGCAAACAGGTCTATGATCCTGCCAAATATTCCGTCAGCTGCTTTGCCTATTATCGGCCGACATGCTTCGGAAAACCTCATCCGTGTCCGCTTGCTTACATGAACCATAAATCCAAACGCCACAGCCAGAACCAGATAAAATGACCATGGGATGAAACTCCAATGAAACAGGGGAAACACACCCGCCCACTCATATATATCACCCAGTTCACTCACATGGGGATTAGACGCGTACATAAGCCATTCTCCAAAAGAATAGAATAGGATATCTGCTGCCAGTCCACACGTAAACATCATACTGCCCCATTGCCAGAAAGAATACTTTGGTTTACTTCCCGGATCACCGATCATGACCTTTCCATATTTTGAAAATGCAAGATACAGGGACATCCCGAAAAAAACAAGACCGATAACAAGATAATATAATCCAACAGAATCCCCGAAAAAGAATCGGATTCTTTCTATGACGGAATTTGCTCCTTTCGGGAAAACAAACAATATAACAGTCAATGATATTATGGAAACAAACGGAACAAGAGTACTCAGCCAATCAATTCTGTCTTTTTTCATTTCACTTCTCCATCATCGTTTTTGCTAAAGTGTAATAGTCCTTGGCATAATTATATTGAGCGATTGAATACTCTCCGAACTCCACCCCAAGAATACGTTTATACTCACACCAGTTGCTCCACAATAAACCGCATACTGACATATAACAATAAATCTTTATTCTTGTTTCCGGAGCACAATCTCCCTCAAAATATATATCTATCAGTCTGTCGGTTTCAGATCGGTCATATAGGCTGTAGATGCAAAACATGGCTATATCAACATGGGGGTCCTGGACTCCGGCGTATTCCCAATCTATAAGCTGAAGCCTTTCTGTTCCATCCGCATCGACATAAAACAGGAAGTTGTCAGGGACAGAATCAATATGCGCCAGACATTTCTTTTCAACCTGAGCCTCTATATAGTCTTTCAATTCATATACATGCTGTTTTGTAGACAAATAATCCTTATAAACAGATGGTTCACCATTCCAAAGCTCCTCATAAAATGAAATACGCTCAAAAATATCAAACTCGTAATCAACATGAACGCTATCCTCATGAAGCTTACGTAACAGATCCATACATTTTCTGAGGTCAGGAATACTGTTTGCATCGCAAACCCGTGTCGAGCTAAGAAATCTTGTTATCTTATACCCGTTATTACTGTTGATATATATAACATCATCACAGTATCCCTTATTCTTTATCGCTTTGTATACTGCGACTTCTTTGTTCCTGTCTATTAGTTTATCAGTTCCTTCTCCCGGAATCCTGATGATGTACCTATCGTTTTTACACGAAAAAGTGTATGTACGATTAGTCATCCCTTTTTTCATTACAGATATGTCGTTTATTGATTCAGTCCCAACCCCCAAAGCTTCAGAAGCGACGATTAGGGCGTTTTCAGGGAGTTCAAGATAACTGACAGTCCCTTCTGATGAATAGCTATGATCATATTGCAACAGTTCATCGTAAGTATCAATTTCTATAATTCCGCCTGCTCTGACTGGGTCTATTCCCAACTGAAACAGATCAGGATAACAAAACATTGCTATATCATCCCAATAGATATCTGTATTGTGTTTGTTTGCAAATTCCCTTTCTACTAGTTGTCGTAATAGTCTTCCATCCTCTCTGTTCCATCGGGATACACTGAATAATCTCCATCCCGCTGTCCCGCCATCACGCGAGCATTCAGTAATGATCCCTCCATCAACAGTCAGGATCCATTCATCTGAATATCCATCGATCAATGCTGCTGAATACCCTGATATATCAAAATCAGGATGAAGAATACTTGAATCGCTGACTATCTGATCACCATCCAGAATCATCGCATTTTCCAGGAAATCTCGAGCCACATATAACGACGAAATATTATTTGCTGTCTCGTAATACGGATTAATAATAATATCTATCTCGGGATAGTCTTTATTCCATTCGATAAACTGTTCCTTTTTGTATCCAACTACAACATGAATCTCCTTGATTCCATTATTCCTGAGATTCTCGATCAGACCATCAAGCATTCTCACACCGTTTACCTTAAGCAATGGTTTAGGAGTAGTTTCCGTAGCAGGGCGGAGACGTTCTCCTTTTCCGGCCGCCATGATTATTGCACGTTCAATGTGGAATTTACCCTCTATCATAATGGTTTATCCTTATTTGAAGCCTGTCTTTGCAGTTTATCAGGACTTGAGTATTTTTTCCAAATATGTACCATGTATATCAGCATTAACATCGTACTTATATGTTAATTTATGAATACCGCTCATTGATTTGATCTGTTCATATCTATGTTCAGAGTAAGGATTGTGCATCTCCATCTGCAAAACATGACATGGTTCGGAACTGAATATGGGTATACCCGCTTCTTCATCGCGATGCCTCTCACAGGCTATGTTCATCATCAGATGGAGAAGGAAGTAATGCTTTAAATCGGACTCGTTATGCCAATATGCGTGCAGCATCCGTTTTGTATCTTCAAGTATGAGGCTTGGGCGGGATGCATACATCAACCAGCTGTCATATGTGGCATACTTGCTTATATTATCAGCGCAGATAGCTCGATACGCAAAGAGATCACATGAGCCGCTTATGTCTAACAACATATCTGCGGATGTACAATAAACTGTGGAATCAACCCACATTCCTCCGCGCCCGGTCAGCAGTTCAAGTCTCAACAGATCAGAGTAATGAGCCGAACTCATATTGCCCTGCCTGTATGCATCCACAATATGTGAGGGCATATCAACATAATTGTGAATGTTCTCTTCATCGAGAATGATAACTTCTCTGCCAATCCGGCGAACAGAATCGATACAGACTTTCACTATATCCGGAGCGTTTTCAAGCCCTTGCAGCCAACAGATCCATATCTTATCTATATCCGGCAAAAACCCCTGATCAACTCCAGAGTAATTCAGTTCATCTATATTACCGTATACATGCCTGCAATACTTGGAAACCATTTCAAACGACCTGGCATACTCACTGTCCTTTAACATCTTCCGGCTGGTGATCAGGCGTTCTATTAATCCCAATTCAGCAGCCAGCCTCTTATCAGCTAGAGAAGGTTCCGCTTCTACCGCCTTGGAAAGCAGACCGACTGCTTCATCAGAGCGGTCTGAATCAATATATGATTGAACTTCGTTCAGAACATCTGCAATGTGATCGTTATTATTCATCCGCCGTTCCTTTATCTGTTGTTTTTCATAATATCTGATCCAGCATCACATCCACGCGGTCACTTAAATCGAATTCCCGCTGAATCTTCTCCCAGCCTGCTGCTGCGATGTCCTTCCTCTCTGAACTGTGTGACAGATAATACTCTATCTTCGTCATCAGATCCTCATAGTCTTCGTAATAATCGAAATCCTCTCCGGGAGTGAAGTGCTTGCATAGTTCAGCCTGATAGTTGCTTAAGAGAAATCCTCCGCTCGCCACGTAAGAACTCGACAGTTAGACGATCAAGCTCTTGTACGTTTAATAAGACGTGGAAGATTTAGTGTTTTACTCAACTATTCTCTATCTATACGATAATAGTCTTCTTCACCATTTAGCAGTTTTATGGGATCATAATACTGCAAAGCACCTTCTGACACGCCTCTGATACTCTTCCAGAAATCCACATTTATATCATCAATCCACGCATTAAAATCTTGGAGGCAAATCTCAGATTGTAAACCAAATCTTTCCGGTGTAAAAATAACTTTACGTTCAAAATCCATCTGATCAAATAATTCCGCACTCTCCCTTTTTGTTGTATACATCATAATAAACAAGTTGTCCCAATTAATTCTTTTAACTCTGTTTTCCCAACATCTCCGAGCATCATCAAAACTATTATAATGAACTAAATGAAGAGTCAAATCCCCGAGTTTACCAAACGGATATTTATACTCAGCTGGATGTTCTGATAGATCCTCTTCAAGTGGCAGTTGCATATACCCTTTAAGATTGTTTAATAATGCGAACCAATCCTTCTCTTCAATGCGAAGATTTATCGTAGGAGACAGGAATTGCATTTTTAGAGCATGGTATGTGTGTCCTCCCCAGCAATTCTGGGCAATTATACTGACTTTGGAATGATGAAGTTTGATATACGACGCAAAATCAAAGCAAATAGACCCAAAAATTTCGATAGACAATACTCGATCTTCTTCTATACCAATCTTACTTAATGTTTTAGCGGCATTTGCTGTTTCTTTTATCGTCTGAGACATGATCAAATAATCAAAATCCAACGAAAGGGCTGTATCGGTATCATATAATCTCCAGCCGTCTAATGTGGGAGAATACGGTGCAATATCTCCTACGCCAATCACTTCAACATTCCCCTTCATTTCCTCGAATTTTATAGCGTTTAAATATTTTTCATAGAGTTTTCCGATCAATAAGATTACTATTTTGTACTTCATTCTTCACCTCACATATATTCTATATCCCAATTTAGATGCAAGCTGATTATCAAAAAACTGATTGATCACGAATCTGTTTCTGACTATAACTCTTCTCGGATTCGAATAAAGAATTTTCTCCAAATATGTCGTACTTTTGCGATATAATTGAAGATTTTTAATGTTTTCTACGACTTTTCTCCAATTATATGGCGTTTTTTGTCGTTTATGGTAGTATCAAAGGCATTCCAGCATCACATCCACGCGGTCACTTAAATCGAATTCCCGCTGAATCTTCTCCCAGCCTGCTGCCGCGATATCCTTTCTCTCGGAATTATGAGAAAGATAATGCTCGATCTTCGTCATCAGGTCCTCATAGTCTTCGTAATAATCGAAATGCTCTCCGGGAGTAAAGTGCTCGCATAGTTCGGCTTGATAGTTGCTTAAGAGGAATCCGCCGCTTGCCATAATATCGAGAGCGCGCAAGGGGATGCCGGTCAGAATGCTGCGGAGCGTGATGTTCAGGTTGATCTTGGTCGAACGGAACACATCCGGCATTTCCTTATAGTATTCGACGGCACCGATATTCTTTACGTTCTGGAATCTCACATCGGAATCATTAGTAAACAGAAGTGTCTTTTTATCCGGGAATAACTGACCGATGAGGGATAGTATCTCGCTGCGTTCTACGCTTGTAACCTTGCGCGCAAGTACGTACTGGGCGTAGAATTCCCGGGCTGTCATCGTGACATCGTCTTCCACCGCATAGGGGAAAGATTGCAGCATCCCGACAATGATATCATCCGTGAGCATAGGGCTGATGATGTCTGCGCCGT
Source organism: Lachnospiraceae bacterium (assembly GCA_017620155.1). Classification (GTDB taxonomy): domain Bacteria; phylum Bacillota; class Clostridia; order Lachnospirales; family Lachnospiraceae; genus XBB2008. The sequence goes on from JAFZQY010000046.1 coordinate 66,389, forward strand.
AGATATGCTTTTGCGCGGCTATGATCGCATCCAGGTAGCCACCCGTATATGCATCAGGATTCAGTCTGTCATATAATCTGTGGCGCTCCTCTGTATAAAGAGAACCCACAAACGAAATATCGGATTCCAAGCTGAGGCGCCCCGTAGTCAGATCCAGGTGTCCGGGTTTCTTGGGGCGGTCAGGAGTTCCGCACTGTCTGTTGTATCTGGCGGTATTTACTCCCAAGGGCAGGTGGTATACCGTTTCGATACCGCGCCCCGCTAGTATCTGATACATGCCTGCATCAAAGAGGAACACCCGGTTCACCGGATTCTCTATCGATGTGGAGTACAGATGCATGTACGGGCTGTCGTATACCCATGAGATATACGGAGTATTCTTCTGCTGACATATGTCGGATATCGGCGGGAAGAAATTGTACGAGAAGACACAGTCGGGCTTATGTGTATCGATGGCTTCCGCGAAGTCCGCAAGCTGCTTAGTCGTGACTGCCTCAGGCTCACTCTCCACATACGGAGACTTGACCACATCAAAACCCTTGGCTGCAAATACTTCCTCTATGTCTCTGTCCCCGAAACTGTCCCAGTCGGCTATGAGTATCTTCATTTGTTTATCCCTAATAATATCCTGATCTGTTTTTTTCTGTTACGAATTCTTCAAATCTCGGTAATGCCAGATTGACATGCCCATATTGGTCTGATGATAGAATCCCCTTTTTCATGAGCCTGTCACGATACACCGAGAACTCCGATGTAGAAAACCCTATGCCTTCTCTTATATCAGCAACTCGGGTTTTATGTGACGATGCCATCTCACAGATTATCTCCTTATCCTTTGCGGAGAGTTCAGACCAGATCTTATCATATACATATTCTGCCAGATATTGATCATATTCCGGGAGTATTTCCTGCAAAGCAGATACCCCTTTCTCCCAAACCAGATAGCCCAAAACCTGAAAAGCAAACGAGTACCCCCTCGTGAGCCTTGCCATATCTTCAGCAATACTGTCATCTGTATCAAACACCTTCTTATAGCTTGTCTTTACAGCTGTAAAATTAAGTGGTTCAAGCAGCAATTTAGGAGCTCTGTACAGAAAGGTCAGAGATTTGTCATTCTGAAGAGAGTTTATGTTTTCATACAGCCCTGTCATAAGCAGATATATAGGATAATTCTTCCTGATATATATCTGATAAGATGCTGCAAAAGCTTTAATGTTGGGATTATTAGTGACCTCATCGACAGTCACGAGTAGTTTTCTTCCAAGTTGAGCAATATTCTCAAGCATGTGTCTTATCGCTATATCCATATCTATTATAGATACACCGTTTTCTACTGACACCCCTAATCCCAAAACAGACAGATCGATCTTTGACTTCACCATCCTGTCTCGAACAGTAATATCAGAGTATAAAGCCGCAGCTAAACTGTGAAGCATATCGATCTCAGGATTTAACTCAACTACCATCCAGGACTCATCTTTAGCTATAGTCTCTGAAATGCTCGTCATCATCACGGTTTTGCCGCATCCTCTTACACCGGTAAGGATATATGCATTGGTGGATGGATTCTCCGATTGAAATGTATCAACAATCTGTGAACTCTGCGTAAGCCTGTTTATGTATCTATTGGGTATTTGACCAAACGAAATATTAAAGGGATTGTTCATTCCGGTTGTCCTTTTTATATGTTTTTATATCTTTGTTGGTTCTTTTATATCTTTTTATATCTTGACATTGATTTTATATCCTTTTATATCTTTGGTCAACTTTTTCTTATTAGCCAAAAAACAAGTCAAAAATAATCGAAAACGCGGCAAAATGCCCCGAAATTTTTCTAAAAAACGGGGCAATTTGCCCCGTTTTTTCACGCTATTGTTTCGAGCATCCTGTCCACGCGCTCACTCAAGGAGAAATCTCTCAGTACTTTCTGCCATCCCGCTTCAGCCATATCTTTTCTCTCGGAATCGTGTGACAGATAATACTCAATCTTCGTCATCAGTTCATCATAATCTTCGTAATAATCAAATTCTTCGCCCGGGACGAAGTATTCGCAAAGTTCAGCCTGGTAATTACTTAAGAGAAATCCTCCCGCGCTCATTATGTCGAGAGCACGCAATGGGATGCCTGTTAAAATGCTTCGGAGAGTGATGTTTAAGTTGATCTTCGAATGAGAGAAGATCCGGTACATTTCGTCTGAATAGTCCACAGGACCGCGGTTATTGATACCCGGGATACGAAGCGAGGTGTCGTGGGTGTAGAGATTTACCTGCATTCCACGATCGTTCCCGGCCGGTGCCACACCTGCATCAATCCGGTGCGCCTCCACTTTCTGTCCCAGCATCGTCAGAATATCCCGTCTCTCGATTGCGGTCACCTGTCTGGATAACACGAACTGCGAGTATATCTTCGCCGGTGTCATCGCGTTGGTCGAATTCGGATCCGTAGGATAGCCCTTCTGCATCTCGGCTTCTATCTCGGGCGTGATGAACTGTTCCAGGAAGTTCATCCCGTATATATGCTTCTGTGTTTCTATGATGCCATCCAGATAGCCGTGAACGTACGGATCTATGTTCGCGAACTTATCGTATAGCCTGTGCTTGGGCTCGGTATACATGGAGCCTATGAAGGAAACGTCAGCAATGTATTCAGGGGCGAACCCTGATGCGGTCGTCGCGTCTGCGACCGCCCTTCCCGTTTCGAAATCCCTGCACACAACTCCCAGCGGCAGATGATGAACGGTCGTGATCCCTCCTGAGGCAAACTCCTCATACACGCCTCTGTCAAATACGAATATCCGGTTCACGGAGTTGAGTATCGTCGGTGAATACAGATCAAAAGCCGGTGAGTCATATATCCATGAGATATACGGAACATGCGCTTCTTCACAGGCATTGGAAACATCGGGGAAATAATGATATGAGAATACATAGTCCGGCGAGAACGATTCCAGGCACTCACGCAGATCCTTAACTGCCTTTTCCTTTTCCGCGCCCTTCGCATGTCCGTCAAAAGAAGTCTTCCGGACGTCATACCCGCGCGCCCCGAAGAGGTCTTCGATATTTTTATTGCCATATGCGTTCCAGTCGATCAGAATTACTTTCATATCAGATTTCGCCAACCCAAAACCTCATCACACAAACATCACCATATACAGCGGAAGGCTTATGACTCCATTATCCGATACGCCCAGATTGCCATCCAAAAACTTGTATGCCAGATTGATTTCCGTTTCATTTTTCATGATACTATTTAATGAAGAAGCACGATTATTCCCGCTCTTCACCTCTATGGGAATAATCTGCCCATCTTTCTGGATCAGGAACTCCACTTCCTTCTTCGTGTGATCATTTTTGTAAAAATATAGCTTATATCCTTTTTTATATAACGCATCTGCTATAGCACATTCGTACAGGCCGCCCTTAGAATTGCCAGCAAGAGTGTTTTCCACGATATGCTGCTTCAGTGAAAAGTCCTTCATGGATACCAACAATGAAATATCCGTGGTATATGCGCGAAAGAAATCATCCCTCGAATAATCATCCAGATCGTAACGGATATCACTGACAAGTCTGCATAATGTTATTATATCAGCCCTAAGCAACCATTCGATGCTGGAATAATACTTTTGAGCTCTGGCGCCATGCTCAATCTCCTTATACTGAAATTTATGGTTTTCCTTATCCAACAGTTGTTTGGAGAGCGAAAGATAACATTTTTCAGCTTTGATCTTTTCCTCCGCATGCGCATAATGAGCTATATCGTATTGATAACCGGTCAGCAGATTTCTCTGTATCCTGTCCACCTCTCTATAATCCCTGGTGTACACATATGTTTCCACCGCCTCAGGCATCCCTCCAATAGCCATGTATTGCCTGAAGTAATTCATCATCTGAGTATGTATCGCATCCGGTATTACCTTATTGTCATCAAAATATGAATGTACAGCGTCGATCAAATCGGCAGATATCCCACACCCCCATAGAAATTCTTCAAAATCCAATCCATACATATCTATATGATCAACGTATCCAACAGGGTATGAAGACGGGCGTTTGTAATCAATTCCCAACAACGAGCCTGAGCATATCACATCATATCTGTTGTCAATCGCCCAGAACTTTAAGGACGTGATGGCATTTTCACACTCCTGTATCTCATCCAGGAATATGAGTGACTTATGAGGATCGAGTTTCTTTTCGGGGAATCTGAATCTGAGAGCCGTGATCATACTTTGAACATCAAGGTCTCCCGCAAATATATCCGAAGCAGAAGGCATCTCCTTGAAGTTTATCTCTATTACCTCTTCATATTCGTCTTCCGCAAACCGCTCAATAATATATGTCTTTCCCGTCTGTCTGGCACCCCGGACAACAAGACAGTTTTTGTCTTTATTATTTTTCCATTCTTTAAGTCGCTCAGTTATCTTTCTTTTTAGCATGCCAACCCTCTTATCAACATTTTAGAAATTAACAATGTATGCATCATCAACATTTTGGAGTGTTAAAATGAACGCATATGAACATTTTTGAATATTATACCACTATCAAAGAATCGGGACAAGAAATGGTAGTGTTCTCTCTAATTTTCTCCAAATATAAGGTATTTTAGCCAATGTTGCAATTCAATACATATATGATAATTGACATTTTTTCTGACAAGATGCTACGCTTTAGTTGGAGAAATCCTCATCGCAAAAAATGACGAGTGACGGTTCTGACTCGTCGAAAATATAAAATAATGACCGAGCGATGATGAGTGTGGCAGGGCTTTTGTCCTGCCGCATTTTTGTTTTCAGGAGATGTTTTATAGACTTTGATTATCAGATACTACGACAAATAAAAAACGGGGCCTGGATCAGGCCCCGTTGATTTGGTAATTTGCTTATTTCTGCTTCGCAGCGATGGCTGCCTGTGCAGCAGCAAGTCTTGCGATCGGCACACGGAAAGGTGAGCAGGATACGTAGTCAAGTCCGATCTCGTTGCAGAACTCTACGGATGAAGGATCTCCGCCGTGCTCGCCGCAGATACCTACATGGAGGTTCGGATTGACGGGCTTGCCCAGATCCATACTCATCTTCATGAGCTTGCCTACACCGTTTCTGTCAAGTTTTGCGAAAGGATCGTTCTCAAAGATTTTCGCATCATAGTATGCATCCAGGAACTTGCCTGCATCGTCTCTTGAGAATCCGTATGTCATCTGAGTCAGGTCGTTAGTACCGAAGCAGAAGAAGTCTGCGTTGGCTGCGATCTCGTCAGCGGTAAGAGCAGCTCTCGGGATCTCGATCATGGTACCTACCTGGTACTCAAGCTTGTAATTAGCTGCCTTGATCTCTTCTTCAGCTGTCTCAACGACTATCTTCTTAACGAATACGAACTCTTTGACATCACCGATCAGAGGGATCATGATCTCGGGAGTGACCTTCCAGTTGGTATGCTTCTTGGATACGTTGATGGCTGCCCTGATGACAGCCTTGGTCTGCATCTTGGCGATCTCGGGATATGTAACGGCGAGACGGCATCCGCGGTGTCCCATCATGGGGTTGAACTCATGGAGTGATGCGATCATGGCCTTGATCTCTTCAACAGTCTTTCCTTTGGCCTTGGCCAGTTTCTCGATGTCGGCATCCTCGGTGGGCACGAACTCATGAAGCGGTGGATCGAGGAATCTGATGGTTACCGGATATCCTTCAAGAGCTTCATAGAGTTTCTCGAAGTCGCCCTGCTGATAAGGCAGGATCTTGTCGAGTGCCACTTCTCTCTCTTCTACGGAGTCGGAGCAGATCATCTCTCTGAACGCATCTATACGATCGGGCTCGAAGAACATGTGCTCTGTACGGCAAAGACCGATACCTTCTGCACCGAGTTCGCGTGCCTTACGTGCGTCTGCGGGAGTATCCGCATTGGTACGAACCTTCATGGTACGGAACTTATCAGCCCAACCCATGATGCGTCCGAACTCGCCTGCGATGGTCGCATCAACTGTAGGAATGATTCCGTCGTAGATGTTACCTGTGGAACCGTCAAGTGAGATATAATCGCCCTCTTTATAAGTCTTGCCTGCAAGGGTGAACTTCTTGTTCTCTTCATCCATCACGATGTCGCCGCATCCGGATACGCAGCAGGTACCCATGCCTCTGGCAACAACAGCAGCATGTGATGTCATACCGCCGCGGACTGTCAGGATACCCTGAGCAACCTTCATGCCGGTGATATCTTCGGGAGAAGTCTCAAGACGTACGAGTACGACTTTCTCTCCTCTTTCAAACCATGCTTCCGCATCTTCAGCGGTAAATACGATCTTACCGCATGCAGCACCGGGTGATGCACCCAGGCCCTTGCCTGCGGGCTCTGCCTTCTTGATCTCTCCTGCATCGAACTGGGGATGAAGCAGTGTATCCAGGTTTCTGGGATCGATCATCGCTACAGCTTCTTCTTCGGTCTTGCGGCCCTCATCAACGAGGTCGCATGCGATCTTAAGAGCTGCCTGAGCGGTACGCTTGCCGTTACGGCACTGGAGCATGTAGAGCTTGCCGTTTTCTACGGTGAACTCCATGTCCTGCATGTCGCGGTAGTGCTTCTCGAGAATCTTGCAAACCTTGGTGAACTGATCGTAAGCTTCGGGGAACTTCTGCTCCATCTCGCTGATGTGCATGGGAGTACGGATACCTGCAACAACGTCCTCACCCTGTGCATTAACGAGGAACTCACCCATCAGCTTCTTCTCGCCGGTAGCTGGATCACGTGTAAATGCAACACCGGTACCCGAGTTGTTATTCAGGTTACCGAATACCATGGGCATTACGGATACCGCTGTACCCCAGCTGTAAGGGATGTCGTTGTCACGGCGGTATACGTTGGCTCTCGGGTTATCCCATGAACGGAAAACTGCCTTGATGGCTTCTTTTAACTGAACGATGGGATCGGTAGGGAAGTCCTCACCAAGCTCATTCTTGTACTCTTCCTTGAACTGCTCTGCGAGTTCCTTAAGATCCTCGGCGGTTAAGTCAACGTCGAACTTTACGCCCTTTTTCTCCTTCATCGCATCGATGAGCTGCTCGAAATGCTTCTTGCCCACGCCCATAACGACGTCGGAGAACATCTGTATGAATCTGCGATAGGAATCATAAACGAAACGCTCGAACTTGGGATCGGGATTGCCGGCGATCATTGCGGCCACAACTTCCTCGTTAAGTCCGAGGTTCAGGATCGTATCCATCATGCCGGGCATGGATGCGCGGGCACCGGAACGAACGGAAACGAGAAGCGGCTTCTCGGGATCACCGAAATACTTATCGTTGATCATCTCTATACGACCTACGAACTCCATGATGGAGCTCATGATCTCATCATTTATCTGTCTGCCGTCTTCATAGTACTGGTTACAGGCTTCGGTAGTTACGGTAAAACCCTGAGGCACGGGAAGACCGATGTTGGTCATCTCGGCAAGATTCGCACCTTTACCACCCAAAAGCTCGCGCATGTTGGCGTTGCCTTCGGTAAACAGATACACCCATTTTTTATGAGCCATAGCTAAACCCCCTTGAAATAAATTGATTAGTAGATGCGACGAATTTGATGTCGTAACGTATATTTTACTACAAAAAAGGCGCGTGGTCAAAGCCACGCGCCTAGCAAAGTTAATGTTTTTTCAGACCGGTCTTAATTACTTAACTGTCACGCTTGTTACGTGAGGCTGAGGTCCTTCATACCAGTACATGAAACCTTCAACATCAATGGTATCGCCTACGTTAAGGCCCTCAACTGCCTTGTATACGTCAGTATCGGAACCGCACAGATAAGACTCTACGCAGAATGTATAGGTCTCGCCGTCCTTGGATACGTTGAAGTAAAGGTCATCACCCTGTGAACCTGAACCGTCCCAGTTGTAAAGGAATGCTGCTTCGTCATCGCCTGATGCTTCTACTGTCATGCCCTTGAATGCTACGAACTGGTTCATGTAATCAGCGATAGCGTCGCTGCCGAGCTTATCGGTCACATCAGCTGCGCTTGCAACGAAAGTCTCGCCATCCTCTGCGATAGAGTATGTAGCGTCTGTGATCTCAACTTCGCCTGACCACTCAGACTTGTAACCCGTTACAATGATCTTGGTACCGGGTACCATCTTTTCATAATCTTCCTCGCTGCAGGGCATGTTGTAAAGGAAGTATGCTCCGTCCTTATCCTGGGTATAGAATGTAGCCATTCCTACGCCTTCATTCTCCCACCATCCCTGCTTAGCCTGTACGTAAGTCTCAACGGTTACTTCGGAGTCAAGCTCTGCATCAATATAGTCAGCATATGTAAATACGCCGCCTGCGTTCTCAGTCTCTTCTACTTCATCTTCTACAGCCTCAGCAACCTCTTCAGCTGCCTCTTCAACTGTTTCTTCTACAGTCTCAGCTGCTTCCTCTACTGCCTCTGTAGCAGTGTTTACAGCTTCCTCTGTCTTTCCGCATGCTGCAAGGCTGAGAACCATAGCAGATGCAAGAAGTGTTGCTACGATCTTCTTTTTCATAATTAAATCTCCTCCTGTGGGGCATAAGCCCTGATAAAATGCGTCATAAGACGCACACAAAAATGAGTGTGAGTTTCCCCACACTCATATTTTCGTGTAAACGCTTAAGATAAACAATCGTCAAAATATCTAATCTTAGCGGATTTATCACACCCTGCTTGTTAAAAAAACACTATACGCCTGATATTCAGTCAGTTTCACCCATGCCTGAGAGCTTGGCCAGAGCGGGTGCATAATCACCGCATTTTTCGTACATCTCGCGGGCCTTTTCCTTATCGCCCTTCATCTCCAGGATCGTGCCCATCTGATAATAGGCTCTGAAGTCGCTCGTACCGCTGCGGTTAAAAATGTGTATGCCGGTCGCTTTTTCAAATTCCGAAAGAGCGCGGTCCAGATTGCCGGTCCTCATGCACGCGATACCCATCATATACACGAAGTCAGCCCTGAAAGAATACGCATCATAATATCTGTCCATGATCTGAAGCGCTTCCCCGCAGTACTTATCATCGACCTCTAAGAGGCAGTAGCAGTACGACTCCATCATGCTGGCCACATATGAATCCTTCGGATTACAGTCCATCTTGAGGCCTTTTTCATAATACTCGATGGCCTTGACGTGGTCGTTCATGAACACGTAGTTCTTGCCCAGCTGATAATAGGTATATGCATCTCCGTCGTTATTGCGAAGGTCCGGGATGAGCATCTCGAGGTTACGGGTAGCGCGCGTCCTCTTGTCGGACTCGGTCACATACCCCTCGTGATAGATGGTCAGAGGAACTTCCACATACTCCGGAGCCGAACCGTCGATCGGCATGACTCTCTCGTGGATCGAGCCTTCATAATGGCAGTACTTGCGGTTAAAAAGCCGGCCTATGCGCTCGCTGACGATGGATTTGGTGCCCTGGATCGTGTAAGGGTTGTTACGCTGGATCAGGCCGATCTTGTCCGGATTGTCCTTCATGGTCCTGTGGATATCCAGAAGATTGACATTCTCCAGATATTCGTCGCAGTCTATGATCAGGATCCAGTCATAGGTGGCCTTCTCTATACTGAAATTTCGTGCTGCCGAGAAATCGGAGCACCAGGTGAACTGGAAAATATTGTCCGTATACTTTGAAGCCAGTTCCATCGTACGGTCAATGGAACCCGTGTCGACCACGATCACCTCGAATTTACAGGGACGCAGCCTCTTTAAGCATTCCTCTATATGATTGTCTTCGTTACGCGCAATGATGCATACGGATATATCCATATCCATGTCAATGTATCCCCCCGGATAGTTATTTTGTCTAAACTAAAGATGCCTGTTTACAGATCCGTACCCGTAAGCATCTTATATGCCTGAAGGTATTTCTCCGTAGTTTTTTTGACCACTTCTTCGGGAAGCGTCCAGTTATGCTCACCCTCATGTGCGGTCAGATAATCTCTTGCAAACTGCTTGTCAAAAGAGCCCTGAGTACGGCCCGGCTCATATTCATCGGCAGGCCAGAACCTGGATGAATCGGGTGTCAGGATCTCGTCTCCAAGGACCATCTCACCGTTCTCATCAAGTCCGAACTCGAGCTTCGTGTCAGCAATGATGATGCCCTTGGTCAGAGCGTAGTCGGCGCACTTTTTATATATCGCAAGTGTGTAGTCGCGAAGCTTCGTAGCGAGTTCCTCGCCGCGCCCCGGGAAATCACGCTCCAGCACTTCTATCGATCTTTCAAAAGAAATGTTCTCGTCATGATCGCCGATCTCAGCCTTGGTGCTCGGAGTGTAGATCGCTTCGGGAAGCTTGTCAGCTTCGACTAAGCCTTCGGGAAGTCTGATGCCGCAGACGGTACCGTCCTTCTTGTAACTCTTTAAGCCGCTGCCGGTGATGTAGCCTCTGACGATGCACTCGATGGGAAGCATGTTGAGCTTCCTGCACATCATGCTGCGGCCCGCAAAATAATCTGTCTGAAAAGCCTCCGGCATGTCGGCGGTGTCTGTTGAGATCATATGGTTAGGGATGATGTCCGATGTTAAGTCAAACCAGAACTTCGACATCTTCGTGAGCACTTCGCCCTTCTTGGGAACCATGTTTGAAAGGATCACATCGAAGCAGCTGATGCGGTCCGTCGCTACCATGATCAGCGAATCGCCGTTATCATAAATCTCTCTTACTTTACCTTCTTTGATAGGTGTGGGTGTGTTCATCTTTTTCTCCAAATACCGATCATCAATAAATGGTCATCTTCCTTAAGTCGAATTCAAGTACCATGCCGCCTTCGCTGTCGAGTTCGGGATCATAGTAATCGTAAGTAGCTTCGATCTTGGCGTCGTGTCTGCCGTCAGAGGTGCACTTGAATACCTGTGCCTCGGAATCGGTAAGTGATACGTCTACTACATAAGCATCACCGAACTTGTAAACAACAGGGAGCATCTCATCATCAGTCAGATCCACATACATGGATACGAGCGCCTGATCCTCATATGCGAAGCTCACATTATCCCAGATATCGAAGTCATCAGAATAGATCTCAAGGAAAGGAAAATCGTCTTCGGGATCTCTTACTATAGCGTATGCGATATACTCAGCATTGATTCCGTCATACTCTTCACCGAAACCGGTACATGTAACTACTCCTTCGTAGTAACCCTGCCACATGGCAGCTTCGGTAACTACGGTCTGGTTCTCGGGAGCGTTGACATCGCCCTCGTATTCCTCATCATCGCTGTCAGTCGTATCCGATACTTCGGGAGTCACATCCGCGTCTCCGTATTTCTCGCCCATCAGGTCGCCGAGAAGTGCGAGAGACTCTGCTCCGTCAGACTTGGGAGCCTCAACCTCGGGATTGATATCATCCTTATCGGTTCCGGTCTCGCTTGTATCTGACTGGCCTGCGATCTCTTCAAGCTTGTCGGTCACCATGTCCTTGACCGAAGCGCAGCCGCCGAGCATCATCACGCCGGCCATTCCTAATGCGATCAGTGCTATTCTCTTTTTCATAATTCCTCCAATCTATGCAAATATCTGCATATGATCATGCAAAAAATATCCGCCCGATAATTCGTACCTGTTACGAAAGGGCGCTTACCACTAAACTATACCTTATTATCTGCGGGCGGTCAACGCATCCGCCGCTTGCAGGCGGCCGCAGGGTTACCGGGATGAGCTGCCCAGTTCGCCGTAGAACATGTACTGCTGGATCACGCCCAGGTGTTCATGATACTTGGAAAAAGGAAATGCTTCAGCATAGCCCGTCCCGTACTCTCTCTCAAGCACTTGTCTTATGTGTGTATCTATCGGAAAAGCTTCGAGATGATGAAGAGCAAACAGGCAGATACAATCGGCGACTTTCTGTCCGATACCGTAGACCTTAAGAAGACGCTCACATGAAGCCTGATAATCCAGTCCGCGAAATGCATCAAGATCAAGCTCGCCTGCTGCTACCGCACGCGCTGCGCGCACGACATACTTACTTCGGTATCCCAAATTGCACGGCATCAGATCATCTTCGCCGAGAGATGCGAGCGACTCAGGAGTCGGGAAAGCATAATAACCCCTCTCGGGTGAATCCACGCCGGGGACATCATCGTGGGCGCCGGTTTCGATACACCGGCCATAAGTCCGGCATATATTCTCTATACACTTATGTATCCTGGGGATATTATTCTGCTGGGAGATAAGAAAAGTCACGATCATCTCCCAGAGATCCTGATTAAGTATCCTGATCCCGCGACCGGCCGCAGCGACCCTCGTCAGATACTTATCAGAAGGATCAATAGATGCGATGATCGCAGAATAGTCCGTATCCATGTCGAAATAGGAGCGCCAGACAGCTTCGTATTCCTCGGACGAGCAGTCGAGTTCCATTCCGTCCGGAAGTGCACGGGCCGTCACTCGGCGATCCGTAGAAATGATCTCATAGCGATCGCTTCCGGAAAGCGAATCGTCGGATCCCGAATCACCCGCACCGACGCAATTCGGAATCACGCGCATCCTGAAGCACTGGCCCGAATCGGCTATCTGCTTAAGATCAAGTTCGCCGCAGGTAACCTTCATCAGAAATAAACTCCCAGAGCGCGCAGTTTATCACAGGCATCTTCATACCCGGAGAAAACTATTGCCTCCATCCCAAAGGATCTCGCAGCCGAAACATTCTCTTCCACATCATCGATGAACACGCACTCCTCGAATTTCAGTCCGTACTTCTCTGCCAGCGCATCGTATATCGCCCTGCTCGGTTTGATCTCATGTATCATATAGGAGAAGATGTATCCGTCCAGCAGATCCAGGAAGTTTATAGCACCTAATTCCACCGCACGTTTCTGCGCTTTTTCTCCGAAATTGGAGAGTACATACACTCCGTAACCGGCTGCGCTGAGCGCCTTCAGCCAATCTCTGGTGTAATCCATCGGAGTAACCGAAAGCACGGCGCCGTCATAGAATCTTTTGATCAGGTCACCTATCTCGGGGGCATATGAGACGAGGAATTCGACCATCTCATCATAGGTTTTTATGCCCTTATCTTCTTCATTCCATATGCTCTTATCCTGAAAAAGAGCCTTCATAACGGCCTGTTTTTCTTCAGGTGTAAAGCCCATGATGTCCATGCTCACTTCGGGATCCCATCCTATCAGAACTTTGCCTACATCGAAGATTATATTCCTGATCATCCGCGATCAATCCTTTCCGTCATATTCTTATCAAGTAATTTACTATCGTGTCATCCCCGACAAGAACTCGCGCGTCCGCTCTTCCTTCGGTGAATCGAATATCTGCTCCGGCGTGCCTTCCTCCACGACGACTCCGCCCTCTATGAAGATGATCCTGTCGGCCGCCTCTCTGGCAAATCCCATCTCATGTGTGACCACGAGCATTGTGGTTCCTTCTTTGGCCAGTTTAAGTATCGTATCAAGAACCTCGCCGGTAAGTTCGGGATCGAGCGCGCTTGTCGGCTCATCAAGAAGTATGATATCCGGTTCGAGAGCAAGAGCGCGAGCTATCGCAACTCTCTGCTGCTGTCCGCCGGAAAGTTCATCGGGATAGTAGTCCGCCCTCTCCGACAAGCCCACACGTGCCAGACACTCCTCAGCCTTCTTCCTTGCAAGCGCTTTGTCCATTCGGCGTCCGACAGTAAGTCCCTCGGTCACGTTACCTATTGCGGTCTTATTCCTGAACAGATTGAAGCTCTGGAACACGAATCCCATATGGGAACGAAGCTGTCTGATCTCGTGGGACGAGGCATGATGCATGTCGTAGGTTTCTTTTCTTTCATCCGGTTCGCCCTCACTGCATACGAAGTCAAGCTCCCCTTCATCCGCCTTTTCCAGAAAAGAGATGCACCGAAGCATAGTGGTCTTACCCGACCCCGAGGGTCCGATCACGGCCACGACCTCGCCTTTATTGACCTGCAGGTCGATCCCCTGCAGCACTTTATTTTCTCCAAAAGATTTATTCAGATTCTTAACGGTTAACATCTAAACCTCATCAGAAACCGACCATCGGCTTTTTACGTCCCTTGGCGGTTACTTTGCTTTCATCATGTGATTTCCAGACCAGCTTCGACTCAAGATAACCCTGCAGCCAGGTGAGGAGTGTCGAGAAGATCAGATAGATCAGCGCCGCTTCGCAGTAAAGCGCAAACGGTTCATATGTGCGCGCCGCGATCTGCTGAGCCGACGTGAACAGTTCCACGACCGTGATGCTGGAGGCGAGCGATGTATCCTTGAGCAGGCTGATCAGGTTGTTGAACAGGCTCGGGAACGCAATCTTGAACGCCTGCGGAAGCACTATATGAAAAAGTGTCTGCGGATAGTTTAGCCCCACCATATACGCCGCTTCGGTCTGACCCGCCGGTATCGCTTCGATCGCGGAGCGGAATACCTCGGCGTTGTACGCCGCGAGATTTAAGCCAAAAGCCAGTACAGCCGCCGGAAAAGCATCGATCATGATGCCTAATCCCGGCAACCCGAAGAAGATAATGAACAGCTGAACGATCAGCGGAGTTCCTCTGAATATCCAGATATAAATGAACGCTATCTCTTTTAAGACGCGGATACGCGCAACCTGAACAAGGGCAAGAATGAGGCCCAGCACAAGGCTCACTGCAAAAGAAAGGATCGTAAGCGGGATAGTCACCTTGATACCGGGGATCAGTATCTTGGTAAAAGACGACAGCAGGATTCCTACAAGTCTCTCACTCATTTTTTTACCTTATTTCTGTGAAATATCCGCTCCGAAATACTTCTCGGACAGTTCCGTGAGTTTACCCTCTACGGCCAGTTCAAGAATGGCCTGGTCGATTGCAGCGCGAAGCGTATCATTATCCGATCCTTTCACCAGAGGAATGGATACATCGGATGCGTCTTCCGTAAGCGCCACTATCTTGATGGGTGCGTCAGGGTGTTCTGCGAGATAATCATAGAATGAGACCTCTGCGTTCAATGTGGCGTCCACTCTGCCTGACAGGACCATGTCGATGGTCTCGGAAAGTGTATCCACGTTCTGTACGTCAGCGCCGTACTTAATCGCGAGATCAGCATATGTAGAACCCAGTGAATTACTGGTCAGTTTTCCATCCAAATCTTCAAAAGAGGTAATATCGGTGTTGTCCTCAGCTACTACCAGAGCAGTCTTGATGTAAGCATAGGCTGTGGTGAAATCATATTTCTCCATGCGCTCGGGAGTGATCTCCACGCCGTTTATGATGCAGTCGTATCTGCCTCCGTCGAGTCCCGTGAACAGGCCGTCCCATTCACCCTCGATAAATTCTGCCTGTACTCCGAGTTTGTTCGCGATCGCGCGTCCCACCTCGGTATCGTAACCTACGAGATCTCCGTTCTCGTCATGATAAGTCCAGGGAGCCCACTGTCCCTCCATTGCGATCACCAGTTTGCCGGCTCTCTGTACACGGCCGAGATGATCAAGATCAGCATCAGATGTGGCATTCGCGCCGCATCCTGTCAGCATTACAAGGCTGTTTGCCAGCGTAAATGCCATAAGTAAACCAATTATCCTTTTACGCATTTTGGTTCTCCTCTCTTTTCGGAGTCCGGTAGTGTCCCGGACTTATGCGAACTGGAATATTACATACCCCGCATAGATTCCGAGTAATGCGAAGCCTTGAGCTCTGTATATCCTTCCTTTGATGAGTGCGGGCAGGCACATGATCAGCATGACCGCTACCATGACGGGTATGTCAACCACAAGCGAAGCGTTGATCCCGGCGATGGTCTTTTCCACGGGAATATGAAAAGGTGCAAGGGTTACGGCGAGGCCGCTCACCAGCACGAGGTTGAAAAGATTCGCTCCTATGACATTGCCAAGACTTAGGTCGCTGTGTCCTTTAACCAGAGAAGTGATGGCGGTAACAAGCTCGGGAAGCGAAGTTCCGAGGGCGACAAATGTGAGCGCGATCACCGACTTGGGCACGCCTGCTGCCTCTGCGATCAGAGTGCCGTTATCCACGAGAAGGTTAGCGCCGATCGCTATGACGGCTGCGCCCAGGATCAGACGGCCGATGTTCATAATAAGATCCTTATTACCGTTCTCGGGTTTCTTAGCGACGGACTTCGAAGTCTTTTCATCGGTATCGTCCGCCGGTTCATCTTCCTCACCGACTTTATTCAGTACGTTCTCTATATATTCATCTGTCATCCTGGATGCGTCGGGATCCACCGGACTCTCGGTAAGCCCGATGATCTCATTTTCTTTTTTAGATAAAATAGCCTGCTTGACGCACATGATCATATATGAAACGAATATCGCCAGCAGGATGATTCCCACTACTCTGGAAAAGAATCCGGTCGCATATGCTACTGCGATATATAAAGCTGCCGCACCGAAGAAAAACGCGACAGGCATTTTCAGAGCCTTTTTCTCGACCGGTGCAGGTCTAAAGGCCATCGTAACGGCTGCTACGAGAGCCGTGTTACAGATGATCGATCCGATCGCGTTACCGTATGCCATGTCACTCGCGCCGGCTGTAAGAGCTGCAGTGGATGACACCATGACCTCGGGGATCGTGGTTCCTATGGATACGACAGTCGCACCGATCAGGATTTCGGGCATATGAAAGCGTCTCGCTATGCCGCAGGATCCGTCGACGAACCAGTCGCCGCCTTTAACCAGGCAGATCAGTCCGATTATGAACCAGATGACCTCATCAATAATACCCGGAAAATTAAACATTTTTCAGTACCCCCAGTCTGTTGATCTCATTTATTATCACATCTGCACATTTTTGGTGGTGGGAAGCGCCGGGATGCCCGTGCGAGCCCAGTTTATCTTCGGGACATTCGGGCAGGGCCTGATACCACACCCTCGCATCTCCGCTCTCTATCTTATATCGCTCTATAGCTTCCATGATGTATGGTTCCATGAGCGGTCCGCACATTCCGTATACCCAGATGATATATGTATCGGGATTCTTTTCCCGGATCAGTTTAAGGAAGTTCACGACCGAATCCTCGAACCGCGTCCTTGGCTCGGCTTCCCAGCCTTCCTGCGTGATCTGTGCCTGTTTATATGTTTTCCCTGTATCAGGATCGGTCCAGGCAGGACTGTCTGTCGATGCTCCGTCATTGGTCCCTAAGTTCACTATGATCAGATCCGGGTGCCAGGTACCGAAATCCCACTCGTCATGAGCTCCTAATGCGCCGTTCATCTCGTCGGTGAGTACGCCGCACACTTTTGTATAATAAGCCGGAATATTGCAGTGGATATTGTTGTCCCATCCGCAGTATACGCCCCATCCGCTCTGGGACACGATAGAGTATTCCGCATCGAAATGCTTGGCGACAGTCAGTCCGTAATGCCCGGTCAGTCCGAAGATGCCGGCGTTCCAGTCCATGATATTGCTCGTTCCGGTCAGTCCCTCACCGCTTGTTAACGAATCGCCGATGATCTCTATCTTGCAGGCCTTATCGATTACGGGCTGGAGCACGCAGTCGGTCTCAATCCCATATACGAGGAGTTTCCTCGCGTGGTCATCCTGAATGGGCTGTACCTCGATGATCACCGTCACCGTCTTAAGCTCTCCGACAGGCATATCCCTGAAGAGGCAGTACTTATTCCTGCCCTTGGGGATCATGAATCTCTGTATCAGGAAGCCGTCAAGCTCGACCCTTAAATACATCTCCCTGATGTTATAGTCGCATTCAAGATCGATGAAGCATTCGGTAGAATCGGTATCAAACTCCAGTCCCGAAGCAGTCCAGAAAAGCGGCATCGGAACGGTTTTTACAGTCCTGCCGTACACTCTGATATGATCAGAATCGGTGGGAAGGTAGTTGTACATATCAGCCTCCGAGGGTGGCTTTCATGATGGCCTTGATCGTATGCATGCGGTTCTCGGCCTCATCAAATACTACGGATCTGGGCCCTTCGAATACTTCGTCGGTAACTTCCAGTTCTGATAAACCGAATTTCTCATAAACCTGACGGCCGACCGTGGTATTAAGGTCATGGAAGGCGGGCAGGCAGTGCATGAATATCGCCATGTCGGATGCATGGTCGAAGCACTCCTTACGGACCTGATAAGGTTTGAGTTCCCTGATACGCTCTGCCCATACTTCCTCGGGCTCGCCCATGGATACCCACACATCGGTGTAGATGACATCGGCACCGCGGCATGCGCTCTCCACATCATCGGTAAGCGTGATGTTTCCGCCGGTCTTGGCCGCGAGGTCTTTTGCATACTTAACGAGCTTCTCGTCGGGATAATACTTCGGTGATGTGCAAGCCACGAAGTCGAAGCCTAGTTTTGCGCTCGTGACCATCAGGGAGTTGCCCATGTTGTAGCGGGCATCGCCCATATATACGAATCTGATATTCTTAAGGCCCCCGAAATGCTCGCGCATCGTGAGGAGGTCTGCGAGCATCTGGGTGGGATGAAATTCATTGGTCAGACCGTTCCACACCGGAACACCGGCATATTTGGCCAGTTCTTCAACGATATCCTGGCCGTATCCGCGATACTCTATTCCGTCATACATGCGCCCTAATACTCTGGCAGAATCCGCGATGGACTCCTTGCGTCCGATCTGTGAGCAGGCGGGATCTAAGTATGTCACATTCATGCCCAGATCATATGCTGCCACTTCAAAAGAGCATCTGGTCCTGGTACTCGTTTTTTCGAATATCAGCGCGATGTTCTTGCCGCGAAGCGTATCGTGGGCTATGCCCTTTTTCTTCTGGGCCTTAAGCTCGGCTGCCAGATCCACGAGATAGAGGATCTCCTCGGGCTCATAATCCATAAGTTTTAAGAAGTTTCTTCCTTTTAAAGAGATATCGCTGTTCATCTGACTCCTCATTTCTTTCGTTTATTATCCACAAAAACAGGCGCTGCAAGCCCTGTATTGTTCATGGTCCGGTGATACTTATCCACTGCGGTCGGCGCAGAGACATATGTTTTGGTCGGTGTTCCTGCCTGTACGAGGCGGTCTATCCTGGACTGAAGCCTCATCTCGGAAGCCTGGATCAGCGCGGTTTTATCGGTAACGGCCGTTATCAGGTCCTGGATCTTACGAAGCTGCTCCGAATAGTCTCTCGGGCTTTCCTTAAGAGCCGGGGATACCCGGTCGTAGAGCGCGGTAAAACCGTCATCCAAAAGACCGAGCCGCTCGATGATCTCGCCCTTTTCCGTGCAGAGCTTATTATACCCGTCTATATCGAGTTCATCGCCGCACATGCATTTTTCATGTTCGGTGCATATTTCCTGAACACGCTCAAGAAGCTTATTCTTCTTTTCCAGAGAGTCGGCGAGTATCGTAAGATACCGCTCAAGATCGCTATTTTTCATAAGAAGGAGTATAGCATAAACCGCTACGCAAAATCAAAGGGCCGCCGCAAAGCGGCAGCCCGTGTTTCCGAGTATTATACGACTGCGATCAAAGTCCGAGACTCTTTAAAGCATCCACTGCCGAAGCATCGGAAGAAGCCTGGTTTGCTTCCTGGATCTGCAGATATACTTCTTTACGATATACCGGTATCTCGCGGGGAGCTTCGATACCTATTTTTACCTGATCACCCTTAACTTCGAGGATGGTCACCTCTACGTTATTGTTGATGATCAGGGCTTCGTTCTTTTTACGTGATAATGCGAGCATTCCTGATCACCCCTCTTTCGCTTTCTTTGCTGCCGCAAGTTTGTCATATATAGGATATTTAACCTTGTATTCGTCACTCTCGATGATGATCTGGCAACCCTTGCAGGTAGCTGAGTTAACGATAACGGGTCCGCGCAGATTGACTGTCATCTTCTCGATCTCATGAGGGATGGTCATGGTAACGAGAACTATCATGTCCTCATCATTCATCTCGCCAAGAGGCTTTAAGAGTTCGTCGTCAACGCTGGGATTGTAATCTTCTTTTACGATAAGGGGGTTGAGTACCGGCATCGCAAATCCGGGTTCCTCAACGGACTGAAGCCACTTAACCGTATTGCTGCCCTGCTCCTCATCATACAGAAGCACGAAATGTTGCAGATCGGGGAAACCTATTATTCCGCCGGGAAATTCAATGACTTTGGACTCATCGATCTCGATCTCGCCAAAAGCTCTGGTCATCATTTGCATAACTATACCCTCCAATTTACGTAATCAAGATCCTTCAAGACTTATGTGCGAATCCGTTCGCACCTATAAATAAAATATACATCTTTAGATGTAATTAATCAAACTATTCTGCATGATCTTGCTGGTAGCCATGAGCGCCGCATCATATGTGGTCTCGGCTGCCGTAAGCAGGACTGCCACCTCTGTCATGTCGATACCTTCGTTCTCTTCCTGCAGCTCCTTGAACGTGGATTTCTGCTCCTCGAGTCTTGCGCTTATGAGCTCAAGTCTCGTGGAACGTGTACCGTTCTTGGTGATCGCCACGTTGGTGCTGTCGAGATAATTCTGATATCTGGTGATCTGATCGCCGAAGCGCTTGCTTACAGCATCACGGATATATGTGAAAGCCTTGTCGGCAGCATCAAGTCTCTTTTTGCAATCCGTGTATGCAGAAGTACCTTCTACATAACCCTTGAGTTCCTCTTTAAGGTCGTTTCTTATCTTCTCGATCTCGGTGAACTGGTTGACTATGTCCTTAAGGTCGTCAAGGTCTCTCTGGACCGCGGGATCGAAGACTTCGTAAGCGTTGGTATTAACCTGGATCGTCTGATTGTATCCGACATCATATACGATCTCGGTATTTACATTGCCGCCCTTGTTATAAGTAATATCACTATTTCCCGAAGGATCCGTCGTATCGACATAGGTGCACTCGAAATAGTGCTGGGGATTAAGGTCGCCGATCTCCCAGTTTCTCTTCTGATAATCCACTGATACGGATCCGCCGTCGGTGAAAACGGTGCTAAGCTTGTCTGCTATATCGGATGTAAAAATGATTTCTCCGGTCGTGGGAATGAAATATGCCGAAGAAGTACCATTTGCCGTGTCTGTGATCATTTTTCCGTATGCATATTCTGCAGAAGGAGCAGTCGTTATCAGTCCGGCGGAAAATATAGTATTGGTGATATCGGTTCCGTCTTTATCAAGAATTTTAAATGTCGGATCAACGCTTGCGTCCACATCCTTATATGAGAGCCTGAGCCTGTTGATCTCTACATTGGTGATGTCAAGTTCATCTGCCGTCAGAGCATTGGCTTTGGTATCGAAAATCGTGTAATCGGTATAGCTGAAGCTGTCGAGCTGGGCCTCTTTAAGATTCTCTGTGATCTTGTATATCGGTTCCTGTTTGGTCTTGTCGATCTGCTCCTTCTGGAAAGTCAGGGGAGTATCGGTCCTGTATCCGGTGAAGATATATCTGCCCGCGTAGTCCTGATTACCCGTGGCAAAAACTTCATTGGTGTAGGATTCGATCTGGGTTAAGAGCACATTCATGTCGGAAGCGGTGTAGTCCTTGTTAACACCGGTCTCAACCTGCTTATAAAGATCCGTATAAACCTTGGTGATCGTATCAAGGGACTTAGCCGTAACATCCAGCCATTGGTTTGCGTCCGGAGCGTTCTTATCATAGTACTGGTTTGCCGTAGACACGTTGCTTCTGAGTCTAAGCGCTCTGATAGCGATAACGGGATCGTCGGAAGGACGCGTGATCTTGGACTGGCTGGTTAACTGTGTATTGTATTTGTCTTCTGAAATCTTGGTCTGATTGATGTTATACAGAGAGTTTCTCTGCATTATCTTATTCGTCATTCTCATAGGGTTTACCTCACTTTAAAAGGCCTAGACTCCAGTTTGGAGGATCAGTCTGTCGTAGATCTCCTGGAATGTCTGGATCATCTTGGAAGAAAGTGTATATGCATTCTCGTATTTTACGAGGTTGACTGCTTCTTCATCGCTGTCCACACCCGAAATGGATGTACGCTGGTTGCCGAGTACCGACTGCAGGCTGCAGAAAGTATCCGAGAAGGTCCTGGCATTGCTGGTATTGAGTGCCACATCCGAAAGTACCGACTCAAGGAATCCGCTGGCATTGTAGCCTCTGAAGCTGAGCTGCGTCTTATCTTTCAGAACCTCGATGGCTTTCTTGATGTTATCGCATTCCTCAACGCCGTTTGAAGGATCCTTGCGCGATCCGAGAAGATCGGGATCTACGTTCAATGCATCTTCCACGGAGCAGTTGAGAGCGGTGATATGGTAATATCCTCTGTTATCGGTATTAGCGTCCTTATTATTCAGTACATCTTCGCTGTACTGTTTATTGTCTGCCGGATGATTGCCTGTGATCAGGATTCCTGCATCTTCATTCGTTGTCGTCACGCCTGTCGTGAAGATGTCGTTCATTCCTTTTGCAAAAAGCCTTACCCACTCGTTCATCTGAGCCATGTAATAAGGAATGCCCTGATACTCGGAGTAACTTCCCATAAGTGCTTCCTTGCCTATCTTGGAGCTTGTGACCTGCATGTCGCACTTTTCGTCATCCATGGTGAACTCATAGTAATCAATTATGTCGGTATCTTCGCCGTTAGAGTCTTTTACATAACTGACGGTCCAATCCTTGTAGTAATACTCCTGATTTCCGAGGATTATGCGTCCGCCGGTATTGGAGAGATTGCACTGTGCCATGGTGCTGAGCTTATCGGATGTGGTCGCGATCCTTACGGTATGGTTGGTGCCGTCGGAACCTACGTTAGTTACTTTTCCGCTGAAATAGTTGCCGTTATTGCCGTCTCTTAAATCGGCGAGGCCCTTGATCGAACCGCCCATGGCTGCATTGTCAAGGTTGAACTTCATTCCGTCGCTCCAATATACATCGTAGAGGCCGTCGGCGTCTGTCTGATATACCTTTTCCCAGGAGTTACGGGCTACGACCTCGAGGGTCTTGAATTCGTTCTGGTCTACCAGAGTCTGTCCGCCCGCAACGGATATGATGCAGCGGGTAGCGCCGGTCTCTTCGTTAAGAGCGTTGTAGATAGGGGTTTCCTTAACCGTTACGTCAAGATACTTGGAAAGATCGTCTATCAGCACGTCTCTCTTGTCGCGAAGCTCGTTGGCGGTTATTCCGTTTAACTCTATAACGTTGATCTGCTTATTGATCGTTGCCAGCTCTTCCGCGATCGAATTAACCTGGCTGATCTGGATCTTTAATTCGTCATTGATATCCTTCTGCAGATCCTGAAGATCGCCGGCCATGTTGTTGAAATAATCGGTCATGGTCTTGGCCTGGGCGACGAATGTAGCCTTGGTGGAAGTTGAGCTGGAATTCTTGGTAACTTCCTCGAGAGTATCGACTAATTTATTAAATATAGATTTAAATCCCGTCTTGTTATCATCCGTAAAATAGGTCTCCATTACGGACATATAGTACTCTTTGCGCTCGAACTCGCCGTAGCGGGTCTCGTTATCCCTGTACTTCTCATCATAGAAGATATCGCGTACGCGCTCGATAGCGAGGGTATCAACGCCGGCACCTGCGCATCCGTATGTTGCGAATACTCTCATGGGGTCGTTGGCTGCCGTTACAACCTTCTGACGGGAGTAACCCTCTGTCTCGACATTGGCTACGTTGTTCGCGGTTGTATTAAGAGCAGCGTTTGAAGCCTTGAGTCCCGAATATGCTATTTGTAATCCGAAAAATGTTGAAGGCATCAGATTTCTCCTTTCGTTATACTAATGATCCCTATCAGGTTCCGAGCGTCTGGATCAGGTGCTCGAGCAGCTCGTCTACTACATTGATGAAACGGCTGGCTGAGTTATATGCGTTCTGGAACTGGATCATGAAAGTAAGCTCTTCGTCGGTATTTACGCCGAGAACCTGCTGTCTGGCGGATTCGATCGAATTAACTGTCTGATCCTGAGCTTCCTTGATGGTCGTGTATACATTGCCGGATGTGGACACCTGTGAGATCATCGCATTGTAGTAGGACTGGAAGTTCACGGGAGTCGACACTCTGGGGTTGAGCGTGTAGTCGTCTTTGGAAAAAGCTTCGGAAAGAAGCCTCATGGTCTCGTTGTCTTCGCTTCCGTCCTCAAGTCTGAAGCCCAGGAGTGAAGGAGCCTGGCGAAGATTCATGTTGATCTTGATATTGGATACGGTGAATCCGTTCCAGTAATCGGTATTTCTGGGATCTGTCAGAGAATCAAACTCGCCGTTTACCTGATTCCTGGGAGGATTCTGGCTGTAGATCCTGTCATCGCCGGTCACGGTCTGGAAGATCTGCAGGTATGATCCGTCTTCGTTTCTGAGATAGTCAGATGCCGGATATCTCTCGGTAGCTCTGTCGGCTGCATCCATCAGGATGCTGTTGATCTTGGTCGTTACATTGTGGATCAGTGTATCGAACTCGGCTTCCACGTTCATCAGGACCGACTGGGATATCACGGTGTCGTAGTAATCGAGGCTGGCTTCCTCATCGCCGGGATACTTGTTCATGTCTGCAAAAGTAGCGTTATGGTCGCCTCTTGCATACAGGCAGGCCTTAAGTTCGCCGACATCGGTGTTGATCTCTGAAGAGATCGGACGGCTTAAGTCAAACACGAGTGCCCCGGGAACGCTCTCGGGAACCACTACCTTCTCGCCGTCGGAATTGAGCTTATATTCTGCGTTCTGCTTCCAGTAAACGCTGTAGAAACCTGTCTGGGGATCCTGATAGAGCTCGATCTTATTGACCATGTCGCCTCTTATCAGATCCACGCCCTCGAACTGTACGTTCACACAGTGATCGGAATCCTCTCTCCAGCTGATGTTGGCCATCTGCCCCAGCTTGTCGAGCAGGTCGTTACGCTCATCGCGCAGGTCATTGGCATGCTCTAACTGAGCGGATTCGATCTTCATGATGTCTATATTTAATTCGTAGATCCTCTGCGCCCACGCATTGATGTCGTTCACATCATTTTTGATAGTGGTATTTAAATTGAGCTGGTAGTCACAGAGTGAATTGTATACGTTATTTGCCTGAGTGATAAACTCATAGGATCTCGTAACGAGGAGGTTCTGATTAACCTCATTACAGGGATCCTTAAGAAGCTCCTCAACGGAAACCCACAGCTCATCCATGCTTAAGGAAAAGCTCTGGCCGCCCGAAGATTCGCCCAATATATCCTCCACCTGATTCAGCGCGTCCACACTTGTCTGGTAGAACTCGCTTCGTCCGGATTCTCTTCGCATATTTACATCGAGGAAATAATCTCTGACCTGCCGTGTCTCGGCATAAGTGACACCAAGCCCGAGCTGATCGTAACCGATCGCATGCTGCTTGGAGATAGTCTGATAGGTGGCTGTAGCCAATGAAACCTGCTGGCGGGTATAACCGTCAGTATCGACATTGGTTATGTTATGTGCGGTTGTGTTCAATGCATTTGAGGAAATACGAAGTCCGGATGTTCCCAAATACAGATTACTGAACAATGACATATCTGATCACCCTGAGATAAACGCCTCTAAAAAAAGATCCGGTGCTTACTGCTTGGCGTCAAATGATTGTCTGTCAACGCCCAGTGTAGCCCCCGTGCTGTATGCTCCCTTGTTGTAATTGGCACTCTCGGGTGCCGATTTTGCGGATTGGAGCATGTTCATATTGAAATGGACCATGTCAAGTGCGCTCTGAATGAGTTCCGCATTACGCTCGTTTACGAGCCGTACCTGTTTGGCGGTAGCCATCAGCTTGTCATAAGCCTCGGCCAGAGCCCTCTGCTCCGAAGGCCTGCCCGCCATGATCCTTATGAGTCTTCTGAGACTCATCGTTTCAACATCCTTGTTGAGTACGATAGCTATGTCCTTGATCGCTGCCGCCATTTCCTTGTCAAGCGACTGGATCTTAGACAGCTCCAGCTGTTCATCATCCGTGATCTTAGCCAGGTCGTCCAGATTTTCGGAGACTATAACAGGCGTTTTTGAAAGAGTGAGGTCGAGCAGTTTTTCATATTCGGCCGTTTCTCTATCGAGTACATCGATAAGTGTTTCCATCAAAGATGCCATGTGTGTCTCCTAAATCCGAACCTTAAATAATTGTTGCCTGATATTTCTCAAGCAATTTCTCTGCAAAGCTTTCGGGACTTACATTGTATGTGCCGGCAGCGATGCTTTCCTTTACAGGATTGATCTTCTCAGCTCTCACATCGGGTGCACTTGCTACTGCAGCCTTTGCGGTCTGGATATCCTTTCCTATACTGGAGAGTTGCAGCTTATCAACGAAGCTTGTGCCTGTCTTGGCTGTAGCCTGAGGCTTTCTTGCAGACTGTGCCTGATAAACCGCCTGAATCTGGTTATATGCATCTATACGCATCTGTTTCTCCTCCTTCCGCGTATTTTGAGCATTCAAATGCGAGCATTCAAATCTCTGCTTATTATATCGACCGATTTGCAGGAGACTTTACACCCGTAAGCAAATTATTTTGTCTTGCGCCTCTAAAATATATTAGATAAAATTTATTTATCGTTGGTTAACCAACCAAAAGGAGGCATATATATGAAAGGTTTTTTTGCAGAATTTAAAAAATTCGTACTCCGCGGAAATGTCATCGATCTGGCTGTCGGCGTGATCATCGGCGCAGCCTTCCAGGCAATAGTGACCAGTCTGGTCGATGACATTATTTCCCCTCTTATCGGGCTTATCGCCAATACCGACTTAAGCGACATGGTAGCCATGGTAGGCGATGTTGAGATCCGCTGGGGCGCATTCATAACCGCGATCATCAACTTTATCATCATGGCATTCGTGATCTTCCTGATCGTCAAGGCCATCAACAAGGCGGCAGAACTCGGCAAGAAAAAAGAGGAAGAAAAGCCTACCACGAAGAAGTGCCCGCATTGCAAGAGCGAGATCGATATCGAGGCTACCCGCTGCCCGCATTGTACATCGGAGCTTTGATCGTTTGCGGAAAAGCGGTGTTAACCGGCAATTCTGCGGATGGTATTTACTAATAATTCATATTGAATGATAAAATAGCGGCCCAGATAACGGGGTCTGAACCAGACCTTGTTTCTGTGGCCGTTCTTTATGTCCTTGGCGCAGAGCATAAAGCCGCGCAGCAGCCCGCGAAGATAGGTAAGTCCCATCAACTTTACTGAAAAGAATAGCGTCTTAATCGTAAATCCGAGCAAGAGAAGCGGCAGATTCAGGATAAACTGCACGAGCGGCATGTTCTTGTAGATGATGTATATGCTGTTCTGCGCTGCCAGATTCACCTTGAAACGGTTGTATCTGGAGCCCGAGACCGCACTTCCGGCGTGATATATGATCGAAGCCGGTTCATATACGTTTCTGTAGCCCATGATCCGGGCGCGGTATCCGATATCTATGTCCTCAAGATAGGCAAAGTGTTCCTCGTCAAAATCTCCCACATCGTCAAAAGCGCTCATCCTGTACAGAACAGCTGCGCCGCAGCACGCAAAGACCTTGCAGGGCCTGTTATATAAGTCTGCGCTCTTTCCTTTTCCGGGGGTGAATGCCCAGCCGAGTGCGCAGTATAAGTCGCCGCTGTCATCTATGATATCGGGATCCGACATGGACAGGATCTTGGACTGGGCCGCGAAGATACGCGAATCGGAGTCCATCCTCTTCTCCAGAGCGGATATCGTATCAGGCGTTATTGTTGTGTCGTTATTAAGTAGAAAGACGAATTCGGTCCGGATCTTCTCGAGGCCCACATTTACCGCATGGCAAAAGCCCGTGTTCTCGGCCAGCGGGATTAGCTCGATTCCTTTGTAGGCGGGATCTGCCTCACCGGACAGATGAGCTTCAATGACTTCGCGTGAGCCGTCGCATGAGCCGTTGTCGACGATGACAATCGGGTAGTCTCCGGCAGTGCGTATGCTCTCAATGCAGGCTTCTATGTAGTCGATCCCGTTATAATTCGGGATCAGGACGGTTGTCTGTGGCATTTTTTCTCCTTTGGTGTATAGGGTACGCCCCGGATGAATGAGTCCGTCAGGAGCGCTTTTCTCTAGTTATCATGTGCGGAAGATACAGGATGCGGTAGCCCCTATCGTGCAAGCGTATTGCGAATTCAGCGGCGGTCTGCGAATCCGCGACCGCATTCCCGGTGATCCTGCCCTGAAAGGCCTGCAATGTATCCTTGAGTTCCGGCCTTACAATCACATGTTTTATATCGGCAGAATATACGTCCTGCGCACAGTCGAATCTGTTAAATTCTCCCGAAAAATTATTGTTCAGTCCGGCATAGAGCGCATTCCGGTCCTTGTCATAGATGCACTCCTTCATCCGGCCATGGACATCTAAAACTCTTCCGATCACAGCGCCGACATCCGGGCGGAGCGAGAACAGCGTATCGGGATCACCCCAGTCTATGTCGTAGAATCCCAGATGCTTGCTGTGGGTGATGCGGGGAAGAGCGCCAAAAAGTCCATTGACTGCATCGGTCAGCGCCCGCAAACCCGCTTCATAGGCGTATCTCTTGCTCTCTGTATTGGTCGCCGTGCTTCCCGTGTGACTCCTCCAATGATACAGAATACGGGGGACATGGGCGATGAATTTTTCAAGATCAATTGCGTTCGTTCCGGATTCTGAGCTGCGATCCTGTCTGAAGATATCGGCTGCGATCCTTAACGCCAGATCGTAGTCCTGGGCTCCGTCATATTCGCTCCGGAATCTCATGTTTTGCATCACATCCGCCCTGACCATCATAAAATGGCAGATGTAATTGTTGCTGAGAAGCAGGTCGAAGTTAAAGTCGTATTTCGTGTGAGGATCGAAATAAAGACGCGTCGCAGGATCCGGCTCCGACATCTTGTCTTCATCGGAATAAACCAGAACCGGGGATTCGTCAGATAAGCGCTCCTGGGCCGCGCAGGTTGCGGACCGGCCGCGTCCCATGGCTGCTTTTGCCATATGGTAGAGAGCATCGGGAGTAAGTTCATCGTCATGATCGAGGAATCCGATGTAGGCGTTCGGGCAGCCGGCTTCGGATCCGGTGCTTTCATAATCCGGTTCGGTGCTCTCATGATCCGGTTCGGCGGCCGCTATCTGAGCCAGCGCGGCTTCGATCCCTGTATTGGTATTCGCGGAGATGCCGGAGTCTCCTTCATGTTTTACATAGGTTATCCTCGGGTCGCTCTCAAATTCCTTATATATATCGTATGTTCTGTCCGACGGCGATCCGTCCGTGATCACCAGCCTCCAGTGCGGATATGACTGGTTTATCACCGATTCCACGGCCTTTCTGAAGTAGACGGGATTGGGTTCATATGCAGGGATAACTACGGTTATGGACGGCTCGCCTTCAAGATCACGCGTTTCATTACGCTGGTTTGCAAGTTCTCCTTCATCAGGGCATATATAGCTGTAACGGCTTTCCGCGCGCAGTTTCATGCGTTCTTTTGCCGCAAAATAAGCACCGCGAAGCCCGTTACGCTTCATATAACGGAATGTTCTTCTTATGTCGGACATGTCGATTCTCTTGCTCATACTCACAATCTTACCACCATTTTTGCCACATTTCACCGCAAAATAACCCTTTTGGGCATGATTGCTATAGACCAAACGGCCCTCAGAGAGTATTCTATTAATGTGTTGTAAACCCAATTTATTACACAGAAAGGAAATAATATCATGATCCAGAAAATTGACAGAGCTTCTATTAAAATGCAAGCTAAACAGCAGCTCAAGGGCAAAGTATGGATGCTGTTTCTGTGCACAGTGATCGCAAGTGCAATTTCAAGCGTTGCCGCACAGATCCCCACCAGACTTGCCACTGCAACTGATTCCGGCGCTGTGGCACTGATCGGATGGCTTGTTTATATCGCCGTTGTGATCTTCGTTGCGCTCCCCGTATCAGTCGGACTTACCAAGGTTTTCCTTAATGTAACCTATGGCTACCAGCCGAGCGTATCGACTCTTTTTGAGCCCTTCAGCAAATACTACAAGAACAGCATTCTTACTCCCCTGCTTACCGGACTCATCGAACTGCTGTGGTATCTGCCCTTCTTTATCTTAAGTATCATCATCGGCGCAATTGCTTTTGCAGGTACGATCGGTCTGATCGGTTCGGATATCGCCAATCTCCTGCTTTATGGCGATCTGCCCAGTACCGGTAGCATTTCCGCCATAATCGGTGCTATCTGCGGAATATACCTGATCATACTGCTCCTGATGATCCCCTACTCGATCATCATCAATGCATATGCCCAGACCACATATGTTCTGTGCGAATATCCCGATTACTCACCCACACAGTGCATTAACGCAAGTAAGGCCATGATGAAGGGCCGCAGAGTCGAACTCTTCGTTCTCGCTCTTTCCTTCATCCCCTGGATCCTGCTCGTATGCGTGACCTTCGGTATTGCGATCATCTATGTGGGACCTTACATGACGCTCACCTACACCAACTACTATCACAGGATAAAAGGCGGTTTCGTAGGAAATAACACATATAACAATAACGGCGGTTATGGACAGCCCCAGGATCCTTACGGACAGCCCTACGGACAGGCACAGGCTCCTTACGGACAGCCTTACGGCCAGGCTCAGGCTCCTTACGGACAGCCCCAGGCTCCCGTTCAGCCTCAGTACGATCCGAACGCTGCTTACGGTCAGCCCCAGGCTCCTTACAGCCAGCCTTATGATCAGCAGCCTCAGGCACCCTACGGTCAGCCGGCTCAGCCTCAGTATGATCCGAACGCCGCTTACGGACAGCCTCCGGTAGCACCTGCTCCCGATCAGTTCATTCAGAATGCTGAAAATGCATTTGACCAGGCTGCTACTGAGTCTCAGCAGGCGCTTGATCAGGCATCACATGATATGATGACCAATTTCGACGATTATACGGATAACAACGGTTCGAACGAACAGTAAGATCCCGGACTAGTCGCCCATTTCGTCTTTAAATAAGAATTGCAACGATTCGGCAATGATTTCGATCATTGCCGAATTGTCTTCTTCGGGGTGCGCATGACGGATAAATGCTATACCCGTAAAGAAGAACTCCAGTTTAAGTACATTTTCCCTGGATGGTTCTATCAGCCCCTCGGCTATGATCTGCTCGGTGAATGCGTTGCATATATGATAGGACAGCGTTCTGTTATATACCAGATTGCTGTCATGAAAGAACGGATCGTTGCGCATGTTGTCCGGATTCCAGAAATCAAGGACAAGCCAGGTGGAAAACTTTCCCGGATCGGTAAAAAGATATTGAAGGATGTCAGCCTTTACCAGAACATCCTTGATATGAGACGCGAGTGCCTCCTGATACAGGTCGAATATATCGCTGTAATGCAGGTAAAAAGTGGATTTATTAATCTCGGCGGCTTCGGTAAGCTCCAAAACTGTGATATTCTCGAGATTCTTTTTCTTCAGAAGTTCAACGAGTGCGTTATATATAGCTCTCTTAGTCTTTTTTACTCTTAAGTCGGTT
Source organism: Lachnospiraceae bacterium (assembly GCA_017620155.1). GTDB lineage: Bacteria > Bacillota > Clostridia > Lachnospirales > Lachnospiraceae > XBB2008. The sequence goes on from JAFZQY010000046.1 coordinate 97,694, forward strand.
TTCTTCTGAGTATCTCTGGCTTTTCTCTCTTTATCTTCCATAACTGCTCCTGTTAAATAATAGACAATAAATGTTTTATGTCTATTAAACCACCGTATAATATGCGGTATGTAACTATTATAAGACAATCGTCTATCTTTCGAACAGTATTTTTGATAAAAAACCATGCATTGGCAAGAAAATCTACGCTTTCTCAAATATGTTTATTATTTATACAAATGAGAGGGTTTAGTAGATTATTCAACCAATGCGCCTATCCGTCCATTGTGATAAGTGCTGCACGAAATATAAGATTATATAGGAAAAAATGCATGAACACAGAGCAATACAATGTCCGATACAACCACTCCCACAACTAAAACAAGGAATTTATATATCGATGCTGCCCGCGGCGTCACAGCAATTCATATAGTTGTGATACACACCGCCTGGTTTGGCATACCAAACGTACCTGTTTGGTTCCAAAACCTGCTGCTCATCTATGAAGTACCGCTTTTCTTCTATCTGTCCGGATGGGCGTCTTCTTACAGGAATCCGAGCGTTATACAATCCGTAAAAAGCCTGCTCAAGATCTGGGCTCAGTGGATAGTGTTTATCCTCGCTATAAATGCAGTATGTTTTTTGACGTTAAAGCTGCCGGTTTCATTCACGCCGGTAAGGGACCTTCCGACGCTGATCAAATGTCTGTTCTTCGATGAAAAGGTTTATCCGGGATTCTATGTCATAGCATGCTCAACCTGGTTCATTCCGCTGTATTTTTCCGCAGTTTTGATCAACAACGCTGTTTTGACGCTGATCAACAAAAGCAGCAAGCAGGCAGAATATGCCAGAACTTATTTGATAATCCTGATACTTACAGTATTCTGGGCATATTTTCACCATGAATATTTCTCATATTATCCGCCGTTCATCATGTTCTACTGCGCAATATGGATGATAGGCTATCTGAGAAGGGACAAAGGCGAATCTCACAAGGGCTTTATTATCGAGATGTGCATATGTATCGCGGGACTGATCCTTTGCTCATATCTCGATTACAGATTGCTGGGATACCCTTATTACGATATCCAAAGTGCAAAGACCACGCCTTCGGGCAAGTTCCTGTTTGTATCGATGCTCTCGATCCTTATATGCAGGTACGTGAAGCAGTTTGTCAAAAAGCCCAATAAGATACTGGTCCACATCGGCCAGAACGCCCTGTATTACTTCTTCGGGCAAGGCGTCGGTACATCCGTCGTTAATGCATTTTCCGCATCGCTGTGGGTTCATTCCTGGCTCGTCAGCTGGATCATAGGGGCTCTTGTTAATATTGCGGTCACCGCGATCGTAGCCGAAGGTACCAGATTGTTATACAAGGGTATCAGCTACGTTATTTCAGAAATAAAGAAAAAGATCACATCGCCGGATCCGGCATAATGATCCGAAAGGCTTTCCAATGAGTGAAAAGAGCGAAGAATTAGTCGGAAAAAGAAATCCATATCTGGACGCATGCCGAGGCGTCGCCGCCATATCCATAATCGCCATACATACGGCATTTTACGGGTACCTGTTCGTTCCGAACTGGTTTAAATCGCTGACACTGCTTATAGATGTGCCCTTTTTCTTCTATCTCTCCGGCTGGGCTTCATCCTACCGCCGGCCCGATGTCATCAAGACCGGTAAGAGCATATTGAGGATCTGGGCTCAGTGGATAGTGTTCATCATCCTGATCGATATCCTCTGCATGATATCTACAACGCTAAACTTTTCCTATCCTCCGCTTGAATTACCGGATCTGCTGAAGTCATTCCTTTTTGCGGATCATATGGCTCCGGGCTTCTATGTGATCGGCGGATCCACGTGGTTCATCCCCTATTTCTTCGGGGTATTGCTGCTGAACAACGCGGTTCTCACGATCTTTACGCACAGCACCCGGCCGAAAGAGTACGCAAAAGCATATACGATATTCCTTATTCTCTCAGTCATCTGGGTAGGATTCGGTGATTACTTCTTCGGTCTCGATGTACCCTTCATCCTGTTCTACGGAGCAATATGGATGATGGGCTATAACGGATTTGCCAAAACAAAACGATTTTCAGTATTTATCACTACTATCGCCGTCGCAGCCGCAGGCCTGATCTTCTTTTCATATGTGGACTATCACCTGAATTCGGTAGAATTCCTGGATATGCAGACATCAAAATGCCTGCCTTCGATGAAGTATTTCTTCTTCTCGTTATTCGTCATCATCATATCGAGATATGTCGAGAATTTCGTAAAAAAACCGAGCAGGATATTGTCTCATATAGGTGAGAACGCCCTTTATTATTTCTTCGGACAGGGCGTCGGAAGCTCAATCCTGTCTCACAATCTTATCCGCCCTTTGAGCGAGAACTGGTTTCCTGTCTGGTTCGTTGCATTCCTGGTCAATCTGATCCTGACAGCGCTCGTCGCGGAATCCGCAAGATTTGTTTACAGGCGGTTAAAAGCCTTAGTCATAAGGATCTACGAAAAAACACGCCGCATCGAATGATGCGGCGCATTTTTATTTCTGTCTGAATTCGCGTAAAAGCTCTCAGATATTCGCTTTTACGGCTTCGGTAAGTGCCTCGAGCCTCTTGGCTGCGTCATCTGCGCTTGCACCCTTAACGCCCATGTAAAACTTGATCTTGGGCTCCGTGCCCGAAGGTCTTGCGCAGCACCAGTTGTTGTCGGGAAGATCGAAGTAAAGGACATTGGATGAAGGAAGTCCGGTGGATGATTTTGCGCCGGTCTCCATGTCGGTAACCTCGCCGGTCTTGTAATCCCTGAACTTCTCTACTTTCAGATCTCCGAAAGCCTTGGGCGGATCGTTACGGAGCTTATCCATGGTTGCCTGGATCTGCTTTGCACCGTCGGCACCCTTCATCGTGATGGTGTACTGAGTCTCCTTGAAATATCCGTATTTCTCATACAGCTGGTTCATCATGTCGCACAGCGTGTAACCGTTCTTTTTGCAGAAGGAAGCAACTTCGCACAGCATCATGACAGCAACGATGGCGTCTTTATCTCTGGCATGCGTTCCGGCAAGGCATCCGTAGGACTCCTCAAGACCGAATACATAGTTGTTATCCTTATTTCCGGCCTGCTCGAAGAGCTTGATCTGCTCGCCGATGTACTTAAAGCCGGTCAGGACCTCGATTAGCTTCACATCATAGCTTGCGGTGATCGGGAAGGTCATGTTGGTGGTAACTATTGTCGTGACCATCGTAGGATTGGAAGGCATGGTGCCTGTGGCCTTGCGCTCACGCAGGATGTACTCAGCAATCAGCATGCCGGACATATTGCCCGTAAATGCCATGTATTCGCCGGTCTTGGCATCTTTTGCATAGACGCCCAGTCTGTCGGCATCTGGGTCTGTTGCGAGGACGATGTCCGCGTCTTTTTCTTTTGCAAGATTAAGGGCGTAGGTAAATGCCTTCGGATCCTCGGGGTTGGGATAATCGAGGGTCGTAAAGTCGGGATCGGGACCGGTCTGCTCGGGAACGACATATACGTTCTCGAAGCCGAGTTCCTTGAGGATCCTCTGAGTGGGCTTGTTGCCTGCCCCGCAAAGAGGCGTGTAAACGATCTTGATATCCTTCGCAACGGCATCGATCACGTCGGGATGGATGATCTGCTTTTTGAGCTCAGCCATGTATTTGTCGTCGATGGCCGAACCTATCACCTCGTAGAGACCGCCCAGGATGGCCTGGTCTTTGGTGATCTTCTTACAATCGCTGTATTCTTTGATAGCCTGAACCTCGCCGATTATGCCTGTATCATGAGGAGGGGTGACCTGAGCGCCGTCTTCCCAATATACTTTATATCCGTTGTATTCCGGGGGATTGTGGCTAGCGGTGACATTGATGCCTGCCGTGCATCCGAGCTGCCTTACTGCAAAAGAAAGCTCCGGAGTGGGCCTGAGTTCGTCAAAAACATAGGCCTTGATACCGTTTGCTGCAAGACATGTTGCGGCAACATCAGCGAATTCGCGGCCCATTCGGCGGCAGTCATAAGCGATGGCTACGCCTTTTGCCTGGGTTCCGGCCTTGATAATATAGTTTGCGAGACCCTGGGTAGCCTTATGAACGGTATAGATGTTCATGCGGTTCGTACCTGCTCCGATAACGCCTCTTAAGCCGCCGGTACCGAACTCAAGCTCTCTGTAAAAGCGGTCCTCGATCTCTTTTTCGTCGCCTTCTATTGCATTAAGTTCCGCCTTGGTTTCTTCGTCAAACCAAGGATCCTCAAGCCATTTACGATATTCGTCCTGATAACTCATGTAAAACCCTCCTTAATATATTAAAAAGTACTATAAGTATAACAGATTGGCTCTGTTAAATGTAGCGTATCAGTTGCCGGCGATCGGTGCCCAGTCAGCTTCGCTCTCCGAACGGGTGCGGCTTCCTGATCGGCTCTTCGCGGGCAGGATCGTGTAGTCGCTGCGGTCGAGACTGAAGTTCGGGTTATAATACGGGTCTCCGGCTGCAAGCTCTGCTGCCCAGCGCTCTTTGAATCTGTCGGATTCCTCGTTGTAGCGCTCAGCCGAAGCGCCGGTCATGTCCGATCCGCGGGATACGGATTCGTAGTGGTAGAGCTCGGCAAAAGGAGTAAAGACATTCAGATACCCCTTTTTCCTGCACTTTAAGCAGAAATCCACATCGTTAAGTGATACTTTAAACGATTCGTCCAGGCCGCCCACTTCGTCAAAGATAGCGCGTGAAACCATGAGACACGCGCCTGTGACGGCCGTAACATCCTGTGCATAACACAGACGCCCCATGTATCCTAAGTTGGTAACGGGCATCATATAGTGCGTATGCCCTGCTGTCCTGTGCGCGCCCAGTCCTATCACAACTCCGGCATGCTGGATGGTCATATCGGGATAATAGAGTTTAGCACCCGAGCAAGCCACATCATCGCGCTGAGCGTACATTAGAAGTTCCTCGATCCAGTCGAGGGTGATGACCTCGGTATCGTTATTAAGAAGCAGGATGAAGTCTCCGGTAGATTCCTTCACGCCGAAGTTGCATACAGCGGAATAATTGAATTCGCCCTCCCATGTGACCACCTTGATATTGGCGTGGGACTTAAGTTCCTCATAATATTCGAAGATCTCATCTGTCACGGAGTTGTTCTCCACGATCACGATCTCGTAGTTGTCATATGTGCTCTTTTCCAGGATCGATGAGATGCAGCGGCTTAAGTCGTCCTTATGGTCCTTATTCGGGATAATGATCGACACCTTCGGGTTATCCGTGATCTCGTATCTTATGCGGAAAATGGTCTCAAAAGCCCGGGTTGACGTGATCTCGAAGTTCTCGTAGCCCAAAGAGCGCAGGTGGTCCGCCACGGCACCCTTGGCCGCGTCTATCGCGTAGCTCTTGGCATTGATGTTCTTGGCTACCGATGCCTTGTGGGAGCGCCAGTAATACATGAGTTTCGGGACATGGACCACATTCTTCGCTCTGGAAGTTAAGCGAAGGATCATATCATGGTCCTGGCTTCCGTCAAATTCGGTCCTGAACAGCTCCATGCCCTCCAGAAGATCCCGGGAAAAAGCGCTGAAATGGCAGATATAGTTGTTGGCCCTTAAGTTATCGGGCGCAAAATCGGGCTTAAAGTGCAGCGTGATCATGTTATCGACGCTGCCCCCCTTAAAGGTCGTCTCGTCACAGTAGATATAATCGGCATCCTCATCACAGATGACCTTCATATATTCATAAAGAACGGACGGATGGAGAATGTCGTCATGATCGAAAAGAGCGATGAAGTTTCCGGTCGCCATCTTGTAGCACTCATTGGTATTGCCGGATATGCCTTCGTTGGACTCTAATTTCCTATACTTAATGCGCGAATCCTCCGCGGCATATTGCGCACATACTTCGCCCACATAGGAGTGATCCGCATCGGATCCGTCCGCGAGGCAGAGCTCCCAGCCTCCGTAAGTCTGGGTCTTCACGGAATCTATCATATCCGTGAGGAACTTCTTCGGAGTGTTATACAGCGGCACTAATATAGAGAAAGTGATATCCTTCGAGAATTTTGTCGCTTCCTCTTCAGCGCGTCTTGCAGCATCCGGAAAAGAGCCGGTTCCGTGACTCTTTCTGGCGGCTTTTTCCTTTAGCTTGGAGTCTACCTTGCGGGCGATGCCGCGGATCGAGCCGTAAGCGCCCAAACGCTGCTTAGTGCGCTGCAAAAAATGCAGGACGTCACGTGCAGGTTTGCTCGCTTTCCAGAGCTTGGAGCCTTTGATGCGCTCAAGATGCGCTGCTGTAGCGTTCATTTCGTTCCTTGCGGCCGCTATCTTCTCCTCGAGAGCCTCCGTGCGCTCCTTCTCGGACTTATATTCACTTCTGTAAAATTCCAGATCTTCCATAGTAACCTATACAGTAAAGCAATTCTCGGTAAACACCACGATTCCGCGGGTTTTAGTAGTGGTTAAATCTGCATTTAGTGTAAGGGGTTCGAGACCCACCCTATATGTCCCTGCCGGTAAATCAGATTTCAACATCCTACAATCGAACCCACACAACCTGTTATTTTTTTCTCCGGGGAAGGTCGATTCGAGGTCAAGGCGGGGCATTGGGTATGATTTTACCCTAAATATGGTATCAACCGTTTCGTTTTTCAGTATGACAGACACGAGATGTAGTGAATTGTCACTTCCCGATTCAAACGTCCAACCGCGAACCTCAATGATTTCGGGCTCTTCCAGCCTTATCTTGGGTTGAAGACCTGCAATCTCAATTGATATTTTATGGTTTCCGGCAGGAACTTCTGCAAGTTCACTTGCATCGATTTGTCTGATACTTTCATATTTGCTGTGATTATTGAATCCGTAATCGAAATTACTCAGATAATTTGAGTGATTTCCGATCAGATTTGGGTTGTAATACGGATCGCAGTCCAAAAATTCAGAGTGGATTTTATACAATCTGTTTTTCTCATTTAAGAGTCTTTCCCACTTCGAATCGTCTCCTTCGTCCTGACCTCTGGTCATAGACTCGTGATGATAGAGGAGCGCTCCGTTACATTGAAGATTAACTAATCCCGATTTCGTCAGACGCATGCAAAATTCCACATCATTGTATGCAACGGGGAAAGATTCGTCGAAACCGCCGGAGCCGTCAAACTTGGAAGTCTGTATCAGGAGACATGCCGCCGTAACGCCCAGCTGGTCATGTTCCAGCGAGTTTTTTCCATAATAGTATTCACGGTCATCGGGATATATGACAAGCTTATGGGAAGGACCAATCTCCATGGAAGTTACGCCCACATGCTGGATCAGGTCAGTATCGGCATAGAGAAGTTTGGCGCCAACTGCCCCGACATGAGGAAGGAACGCATATCCGGCCATCAGTCTCAGCCAGTCCTTCTGAACTATCTCGATATCGTCGTTCATAAACAGAAGCAGATCGCCGGAAGCGGCAGATGCTGCCCTGTTGCAGAGTTTCGAGAAATTGAAGTCCTGCGGTTCATATATGTATTCGTGGGAAAATCCGACGAGCAGTTCATCGATGAGAGCCGTATATTCGCTGCGATGGCCGGGATCCGAGCCGTTATCGACAATGATAAACTCCAGATCGTCGTAATCCGTTCTTTCTATAAAAGAAGAAAGGAGTTTTTTGAGCACTTCCGGATGGTCTTTGGTCAGTATGAGAACGGAAACCTTATGATTCACAGGAAGTTTGTAGCATATATGCCTCTCTCCGGAAAACTGACCTGAGATAAAATCAGCCTTTATCCCGCGTCTTTTAAAGGATCTGCGCTTTACTTCGTCAAATATTGCCGAGGCTCCCCAGATGAGTCTTCCGGCGCCTAAATCTTCTTTTAATCCGGAAGCAACCTGTGACCACAGCTCATAACTGTCGTTATTGGTGTAAGAAGAAGGCTTGTATGAATCAGCGGGGGTATGGCACAGAACCTGCGGAATATGTACTACTGCAGGGTCATCCGCTCTTTTTCCCAGACGATCAGCCGCCTGCAGAAACAGGTCGTACACATTGACATAGGGATCGGAAGAGCCGTGCCAGTCCAGACGGATGGCCATATCAGCCCGAATCAGGGCGATATTTCCGAAATAAAAGAAACTGTCGAACGTATCAGGAGACCAGTCGGGCTTGAAATTCGGCTCGATGCGGTGAATTCCTTCGGACGTAGAATAGAAATAGTCCTCGTCGGCGTATGCGATCTTAGCTTCAGGACGTCTGTCGAGATATTCTTCAAGCCTCTCGGCATAACCTTCGGCCAGACGGCAGTTTTTCCGTGTAAAGAGGACCCATTTCGCGCGGATAGAAGCATCAAAAGGAGCGCGCATTCCGACGCAGTCCTCAATATAAACGGTGTGGAAATGGGCTTCCCTGACGCGGGACATACCAGATTCGCTGTGATTCAGGAATTTAAGCTCGACAGGATCTTTACGCATCCACTGAGCATAATAGTCTTCATAATCCCACAGGCGCTTCGCATACAGAGCTTCAGCAGCACTCGCAGATCCTCCATGGACAGGCGCGGTGTCATCTCCGGGCGCCGTGGCTTCCTGGTGAGAAACCGGTTCAGGGCCAGCCGTACCACGCAAGCGGTTATATATCTTTCTTGCGGGACCTAAAGCTTTCCAAAGCGAGCTTCCTGTGACGCGATTTAAGGCGATGTTCAGTTCATCAGTCTTGGCCGTGATCTCTCCGAGCTCAACCGCAAGCGTATTATTCAGTTTCTTCTGTCTGTGATAGATATCTTCGTAATATCTTTCCCAGGTGTATTCTTCGTATGACATGGCATCAGCCGGCATTTCCGGCTTTTCGTGGTCTGGCCTGTATGTATGTTCATCCGGCATCTAGCCTATATGTCCGGCCGTTTCGGGATCAAGAGCGGTGACCTTCATGTCTACGGTCAGCAGATTGATGCTACTGTCCTCATATCCTTTGAGTGATATGGCAAATCCGGGGTCGGACGTTGCAAAAGCATATGTATTTTCGCCGATCTTACGGCCGTTTGTCTTAAACCGAAGGCCTTTGAGCGGGAGTTTTTCACCGTTCCAGGTGATCTCTTCGATACTGACGATACAGAAATCGGAGCAGGGGTCGATACGGAGAGCCTTTCTTCCGGCGGGAACCTCCATCGTAAACGGAAAACCTTCGGCAAAATAGGACTGTTCCTCATTAAAGCCGTGCCCCGTATCTTCATATATCTGAGGGCGCATGTTAAGCGCAGCCTGATCATCGTTTCTCCGGCCGATCCCGTCCTCAAGTCTGTATACGGGATTATCGACGAGCTCGCGTATCTCAGCCAGAGACTTGTGGTCTGCGGTCACATGCTTCTGGAAACTCATCTCCTGTTCGCGCAGGTCCGCAGCGGTCTGGGCGTTGATGTTCAACAATTCCATTATTATATCTAAACTTAATTTATCTCGCTTTTCGTCTTCGAGGATATAGCAGTAGATTGCCCTGAATCCAAGGTCTCTTGCCTTCCAGACCTCATTGGTGGTCCACTCATAATCTATAACGTTCCATCTGTTACCTTCCACAAGAATGTTGGAGAAGATCATATCGATATCCGTGATATCGGCAGTCTCCTCACCGTACGAGATACGCTCCAGATATTCTTTGAACAGTTCGACGAAGCCGTCCATATCATTTCGCGCAAGGCACCCGTCAAGCAGTTCCTCGAGCGAAGTACCGCCCGCATACTCGAATTCGAGCGTCATCCCATCCTCGGAAAGATGCGCCGGTACTACATGGAGCTTACAGCCTTTTCCGCTGTATCTGCGTTTTAATTCCTTATAAGATGCCTCCATGGCTTTCAAATGTTCGCAAGCGGCCTCATCCAGCGCTCTTTTCCTGATGACCCTCATTCCCTCGCGACGGACCATGTCAGTGACTATCCGGTACTGTCTCGCCCTGTCATTCGAGTACCTTGCATACTCTGTGGCAGGCTCCGGACCGAGGATCATCATATATGAATTCGAATACAGGTTAAAAAGGCCCTCGTCAAGGATCGAATCAAAAGCATCTTTTTCGTTAAAAAGAAGGAAGCGGTCCCTGTCAAAATTCCTGAGATTATTCTTAAGCTCGCCCTTATGCGGGAGTCTCTTATCCGAATAAAGGTCCGTCATGAACTTGTAATCGGGGTAAGGGTAGTACATGTGATACTCACTAAACCCGCTTCTCTTCGCGATCTCGATGAGCTTCCTGTCGGTGAATGTGCGTACGACGCCGTCTGCGGGATAATCTTCTATGGAACTGAAGAAATCACCGAGATGATCCTCTCTGCATCCCGCCCAGTACTTTAATCCGAAGCGGTTCTCGATGGCGATCGCTATGTTTCCGCCGGGCTTTAAGTGCGAGCCTATGAGCTTCAGGAAATCTCCGTAGGGATCCGCGCTGTCCACATAGCCTCTCGCATATTCAAACACGCCGATAAGACATATGAGATCAAAGTCACGGTCCAGAGTCTTCTCAACATCGGTGAAATTACCCACATGGATCGTGATATTGTCATTATACTGATGGCGGTAAGCATTGATGCGGCTTCGCTTGAGCGATAAGTCGCAGCAGGTAACGCTCCCTGCTTTCCGTGAAAGAACACCCGTTATCGCTCCGCATCCCGCTCCGACTTCGAGAACTTTCATTGTTTTATCTATGGGAAGCCACTCTACGATATTCTCCCGAAGTTCCGAGAGATGATAAAGAACCGGCCAGCTGCCCGATTCCTCGATGATCTCCTGATATTCCGCATCGGAACGGTCTCTGGCGACCTCGAGGAGCATATCCTCCACGGCTCCGTCGGAATACTTATCCTCACCGGAGTAACAAGTTAAATCAAGATTTACATGACCGATCTTTTCAATCTTATTTTCTGTGTTTTCTTTGTTTTTAAGGGATTCTTTGCTATCCATTCCTACTCCACGGTCACTTCTGATTCACTGTCGTAGTATCCGACCGTGTCCTTGTCAGAGATGACTGTCAGATTCAGTACGTCATATAACCTGTGATACACCGTAAACTCGTCTTCTTCGAAACCGGTACAGCCAAGGCTTAAGAGATACTCTCCGCCCTGCAGGTTCATATGCTGCGTAAAAGTGATCTTCTTTACTTCTCCGGCCTTAACGGGATCTAAGAAGCTCTTTTCTATCATCGTATTGGTACCGGTTATCTCGGTACCGCGTATATTCTTGATCGTGTATGCGAAAATGGGCCCCGGTATATCCTCATTTATGCGCACAGTCATATGAATGCTGTAATCAGAGCCCTTGATTATCGCAGACGTACGCGTTCCTGAAGCATCGGTAATATAATATTCCTCGATCACGGCCTTCTGCGAGCCGTATTCAATGAGCTCGGGATTAACGTTATCGCCGTGGGAAGCTCCGTCATCCACTGCTTTGGCTGCTGCGCGGCGCAGGTCTTCGTCATCAAGCAGACGATCTTTTCCCGGCTCGGGAAGCTCATACTGGCCTACAAGCACTTTCTTGTAAGCATCTATCATCTCCTTGGGAGAGCCTTCGCCCAGCTTAACGCCTTTATTTAACAGAACCACGCGGTCGCAGTACTTGGCGATGGAACTTAAGTCATGGCTCACGAAGAGGATGGTCTTGCCCATTGCCTTGAATTCTTCGAATTTGTGGTAGCATTTTGCCTGAAAGAATACGTCGCCGACGCTCAGCGCCTCATCGACTATCAGGATCTCGGGATCGATGTTTATGGCCACTGCAAAAGCAAGGCGCACGAACATACCGCTGGAATAAGTCTTGCACGGTTGGTAAACGTACTCGCCTATGTCGGCGAATTCCAGGATCGCATCGAGCTTCTCATCTATCTCTTTTTGGGAAAAGCCGATCATTGTGCCATTTAAGTATATGTTCTCGATTCCGTTATATTCCATGTTGAAGCCGGCGCCGAGTTCGAGCAGGGCCGAGATCCTGCCCTCGACATTCACTTCGCCGCTGGTCTGGTTCAGGACGCCGGTTATGATCTTTAAGATCGTGGACTTTCCGGATCCGTTGGTACCGATGATGCCCACGGTCTCACCTTTACGGATCTCCATGCTTACATCGCTTAGCGCTTTGTGATCCGTATGCTTGCACTTAGCCAGGCCAAGCGCCTCTTTCATACGGTCAGACGGCTTTTCATAGAGCTTGTAGACCTTATCCACATGCTTAACGCTTATCGCTATATCGTTTTTTTCATTAATCTCAGATGAACCCATATCTTATAAAACATCCGCAAAATGAACTTTTAACTTCTTGAACATGATCGAGCCTATCGTAAATAACAGCAGTAACAGAATCCAGAAATACGCGCTTGAATAGAAATGCTGCCAAAACCATTCGTCGCCGTACATCGACATTCTGAAGCCGTTTACGATATAGACCATGGGATTTAACTTGAATAACGGTTTAAGCTGATCGGGAACCATGTGGATATCCCAGAGGATCGGGGTTGCCCACATTCCGATCTGAAGCAGGATCGCGACGATCTGCTGCAGATCCCTGAAAAAGACCACGATCGCGCAGTTGATATACGCCAGCGCCAGAACCAGAAGGAACAGGCAGAAATCATAATAAACGATCTGGATCGTGTATACGGTCGGAGTATATCCATAGAGCGCCGACACCAGGATCAGCACGCCTACAAAGAATATGTGAGTGAACCAGGCGCCGATGACTTTGATGATCGGGAGTACGGAGATATTGAATACGACCTTTTTCACCAGGTAATTGTACTCGATCATGGCCATCATGCCGTGGTTCGTGCCCTCCTGGAAGAAGAACCAGGGAACGAGGCCCGCCGTCAGGAAAAGCACATAGGGAACCTCAACGCCGCTCGCGATCATCTGGGATCTGGTATTGAAGACCTTGTCAAATACGATCCAGTACATCAGCACGGTCACAACGGGCTGGGCCATAGCCCAGACAGCGCCCAGATATGAACCGGCGTAGCGCTTCTTGAAGTCATTCTTGGCCAGTTTCCAGATAAGTCCCCTGCTCTGGTAAAGCTCGAGCGGAAGCGTTTTTAACTGGTCAAAGAAGATGCAGAAAAGAACGCACACGACTACGACCAGCGAAACACCGCTGATCTTCTTAAGTCTCGTGGTCCCCGGATTATCCAGCGGATTGCTGTGGAATAAGAAAAGAAGGATCAGAGCGATCGACAGCAGAATGACTGCCGTGATCACGATCTTTTTGACTGTATGCTTGTTTTCGGTACTTTTGCCTGCCATTAAAGATCTGTCCTTAACCTAAATCTTTAAGCTGACCCCATTTGGTGTCCTTATCGGACATGATCAGCTCCATTCCTTCGGGGATGGGCCACTCGATGCCTATGTCAGGATCGTTATATATTACGCCGCCCTCGTCGTTAGGATGGTAGAAATCGGTAACCTTATAGCAGAACTCGGCCGTCTCTGACAGAACCAGGAAGCCGTGCGCAAAATCTCTGGGAATATAGAACTGTTTCATGTTTTCGGCAGAAAGGAGCACGCCGAACCACTGGCCGTATGTCGGGGAGCCTTTTCTCATATCAACAGCCACATCGAAAACCTCGCCGGAGATGACGCGGACGAGCTTAGCCTGAGCGTGCTCGATCTGGAAATGCAGGCCTCTTAAAACGCCTTTTCTAGATGCCGACTGGTTGTCCTGAACGAACTCATCGGTGATGCCGGCCTCGGTATACGCCTGCTTGTGATATGTTTCCACGAAATATCCTCTGGAATCACCGTGTACTTCGGGGGTAATCACCTTCAGACCTTCAATATGACATGTTTCTACGGTAATTTTGCCCATTTTCGGAGCCTCCTGTTGTTATCTGTATTTTATGTTTAAGTCTACTTTTCCTTCGATGCCCTTGATCGTACCCTTGGAAGTGTACTGCCAGTAGTCATAGTAGCCGTCGTAATCGGGCGTTTCGGTATACTGGGCCAGCCACGAATGGTAGAGCGTAAGCTGCTCGGCGTCGAGCTTGGAATTCCACCATTTCTTGGAGGCATAAACGCCGGCCTCGTACCCGGAGTTGGCTATGGTCTCGCAGAAAGCCCTGGTTATCGCAGTCCTGTCGTCGACATCAAGCCTGTCGGCACGTCCTTTTCCGCCTGCCGATTCGGAATCGATGAATACGGGCAGATCCAGCAGATAGAGCTTGCACTCTTCAACGACCATGCTGGCTTCTTCTATAGCCTCGGTCTCAGTGACCGCCTGCGAGAAAAAGTACACACCCACGGGGATCCCGGCCTTGATGGCTCCGCGCATGTTTTCCGCAAAACGGGAATCGAGCACGAGCGAACCCGAAGATGCGCCTCTATATCCGCATCTTATGATCGCGAACTGAACTCCGGCCTCTTTTACTTCGGTCCAATTGATCTCGCCGTTATGGCTGGATACGTCTATACCCAGCTGTCCGGCCGACTCATGAGCATCAGCCTCGATGTTCTCGGATCCGTCTCCCTCGGTATCCGCGGAATTAGACTGCGTATCATCGACGGTCACATCCACCTGATCCTCCGTCAGCACCAGAAAAGCGACGTCGCTTAACGCTTTGTACTGGATATCCTTGCTGATCCGGATCATTGTCTTGGTATGCGGTACTATGTATCCGTCTATTTCTTCCAGGGAAACGAAGTAATCGCCTTCCCTCAGGTGTTCTACATATATGATGCCGTCCTTATCGGTATCGGTGTACCTGCCGACGCCCTCGACATCAGCGACAAACTCGGCACCGGCCGCGAGATTACCCATCGTATCGATGACGGTCACCCGAAGGTCCTGACCAATGGAATCAAGCATCACGTTGACCTTGACGCCGTTTTCTATGATGATATCGGACTTATAGCCGCTTCCGGTCTTGTCAAAAAAGTTCTCATCGCGCATGAAGCCGCTCAGGTCATCACCAATCTGTCCTCCCTCGGCCTCGGGGCTTGCCTCGACCACAGGCTGGGGCGAATGATGTCCGATACGCCGCCTGATGGTATCCCAGTTGCTCAGGACCACCAGCGCCAATATGCCGATGACCATGAACACGCCCATCAGGATAGATTGCCTGACCCACTTTGACTTCATCTTACAGTCCCTCGGCAACCTCCATGAGATACTTGCCGTAATCTGTCTTAAGCAGAGGCTCTGCAAGTTTTACGAGCTGATCCTTATCGATGAATCCGCGCTTATATGCGATCTCCTCGATGCAGGAGATGTAGAGACCCTGCCTTTTCTGGAAAGCGGCAACGAAATCGGCTGCATCAAGCAGCGAGTCGTGATTGCCGGTATCCAGCCATGCGAACCCGCGTCCCAATGTCTCAACATGCAGGGTTCCGCGGCTTAAATACTCGTTATTGATACTCGTGATCTCTATCTCACCTCTCGCGGAGGGCTTCACGTTCGCGGCGATCTCGACTACGTCATTGTCGTAGAAATATAAGCCGGGAACTGCATAATTGCTCTTGGGATGCTCGGGTTTTTCCTCGATGGAGATGGCCATTCCATTCTCATCGAACTCGACTACGCCGTATTCCTTGGGATCGCGGACATAGTAGCCGAAGATCGTAGCGCCTTTTTCGCGGGCTGCGGCCTCTCTTAACACCCTGGAAAAGCTCTGGCCGTAGAAGATATTGTCGCCCAGGACAAGCGCTACGTTGTCATCTCCGATGAAGTCGGCTCCAATGATAAACGCATCGGCAAGACCTCTGGGAGATTCCTGGACTGCATAAGTGAATTTAAGTCCCAGCTGCTCCCCTGTACCAAACAATTCCTCGAATACCGGCAGATCCCTGGGAGTCGATATGATCAGGATCTCCCGGATGCCTGCGAGCATCAGTGTGGAGAGGGGATAGTATATCATCGGCTTATCGTAGACAGGCATGATCTGCTTGGATATAGCCTTGGTGAGCGGGTACAGTCTGGTGCCGGATCCACCGGCCAATATGATACCTTTCATGGCGCCTCCTGATAAACTACATAGATACTATATTTTAGCATAAAATCAGAGAAAAAGATACGGGATAAGCGCATACATAACCGCCAGGCACGCTCTCGCTGCGGAGTCGCGTGCAGCGGTACTAAGGTCGCAAAAGACGCGACCAAAGGACCGGCCGCTCCTACGCACCTGGCCGGTAAAATATGCGCTTATCCCTTACATATTGAATAATGATCTGACGTATCCGAGATCAATTAGTTTACGGGAGGCGAAGAGGCCGAAATAGAGGAGAGAAAGGCAGGCCGTGATGAGCACGAGGGCTCTGAAGCCACGATGGTTCATGAGTTCGCGGGCACGGGCGCCCAGATAACAGGTTGTCAGGGTTATGGGGAGGAGATATCGGCCCTGAGGCTGGCAATCTATCAGATATGAGTTGAGGACGGAAGCGACCACGCTTCCGATATTAAGGAGCGTAACAATGATAAATATGCGCTTTTCTCCGGTATTGCACAGATATATGCCTAGCCAGAGATATATGAGGAAGTACAATCCCGCCATGATCTTGTAATACAGGTCATGTCCGTCACGGTATACGCTATAGGAAGCATAGGACCTAAATGTAAGTTCAAACCAATCGGGGCTGTATCTGAAGAAGTCGACGATCGAATATCCTTTGGAGGCCATGTGATAGGTCGGCTCCTGATCCTCTATCGGAGTCAGCGGGTTCTTGTCATAGTCGGAATACTGCTCGGACATCTGCTGCTCGGCACCGGCTTTATCGAAGCCGTAATAATGGAAATCCAGAGCCGCACGGCCGGCCAGAATCGCGAAAGCAATGCCTGCGATAAGGATATAGCGGGCCAGAAGCTGCTTGCGGTTATTAATTTCTGATTTAATTAATTGTTCCAGGAGAACTATGAATGTAAGCGCTAATGTGGCGTAATAGTAGGGTTTTCCGAGGAGCATCAGTCCGTACATTACGCCAAGAAGTATACAAGATAATACAACACGTAAAGAGATGCCGGGAACATCTCCGGTCTCCGCAGATGATGTTCCATCGGTATCGCTTTGGTTGTCGCCGAGACTGCCATAAAGGGTTCGCCAGAGCAGACTGTCCTTATCTGCGAGAAGTGCGATGGCTAAGAAGCCCAGAAGGAAATCTTCGGCATCAGCCGTCACATATGAGAAGATGTACCACGCCTGGATACATATGCCAAAGCCCAGCATCAGATAGTTATGATCCTTGAGTTTCTTCAGCATATACACGCATATCACAGCCATTAAAAGAAGATTTGGCATGCGGTAATAAGGAAGCGCACCCATGAATTGTTTGAAAACATATGCTATTTTACTGAATATCAAAAAGTAGGGGGAGTAATTGCAGACTTTGGTGTAGCCGTAGCCGCTGAAAGTGTCGCCGAGCCCCTCTCCGGTCAGCCTCATGTCGGGCCAGAAACACCTGTTCATACACCAGTCCATGCACGCTTTCACATCGAACTCATCAGGATGCACGCCCAACTCGGATAAGAATGAGATCATGGCAACCACGACAAACGCCCCTATAATCACAAGAGCGGATATATATACAAATGATTTTTCCTGAATTCGGGTTTTTAAATCTTCATTCATATCTATTTTGGTTCGGGGTCACCGAAGCACTACAGCTAAATCCACTTTTTAACCGGCGGGATGAGTCGAAGGAGCGTCACAACGGCAAGAGCGATCGCAAACGCCACAATATCCTGCACGGCGACGGCCAGAAGCCTGTTCATATACTGACACAGGTTGTAATAGAGCATATGTGTGCTCGAGCACACGAAATCCGCCAGCAGATATATCCCGAATGTAGCGGGAGCCACAAATCCTATAAGTTTTCCGCCAAGTCCCTCTCCGCGGATCTTCACAAGAAAAGCAAAAGCAGCCAGGCTCTCTGCGAGCATTCCGACAGTATGTATCTCGGAAAACGAAGTAAAGGACACACCGCCCGTAATGCTCTTTTCAGCCATCGCAAGCGCTATATTCACCGCAAAAGCGGCAAAAAACGCAGCTGTGAGGCGAAGATTTTTAACCTGAACGCCTTTTCCGGCCCGGATCTCATCCCTGTACAGATAAAAAGCATGACCGATGAACAGATACATCACCGCGCATCCGATCATTGGAAGCTCGAAGTATTCGTTCATCGTAAACGAAGGTACCAGGATGCATACGGAAGGCATCAGCGACACATACACGGAAGCCGCCAGCAAGATCATTACGAGCAGGCGCCTTCTATCAGGGGCAGCCTTCGCCGAAGCATCACTCTGAGGAGCGCCCGCCTCGCCGGCATCGTCCGCCTTAGGCCCATCAAACGCCCCCGCTGCCCACTGGAACAACGGCATCATGACCATGAGTCCGAGATAAGTATACAGATACCAGAACGCATCCGTCGCACCGTCATGCCAGAGCGTGCGCAGAAAGTCGCCAATCGAACCGTTAAGCCCATTTCTCCACAGATAATAGAATATAGAGAATACGACCAGAACGCCTACTATCCGGACTATTCTTTTGAAATATGTAGCGCGGTCATCTTTTCGATGCAGGAGATTGTATCCGGTGATCATGAAGAAACCGGGTACGGTGATCTTGGATAAGTAAATTACGCCCACGGTCACATACCATGCCAGCGACCCGGGCGTAACCTGAAGAAGCACTTTTGAATTGCAATGATTGATGATCACGAACGCACAGCCGATGATCCTGTACAGATCGAGACCCTGCAGTCTTTTGCTCATGTCTGAAGAAAATTAATCCTTATGAATGCGCGACCCCAAAGTGGTCAGATTGAATTCGAACTCACGGCGGTTAGCCAGCGCCAGATTGGACAGTATGAGTCCGGAAAAAAGCGACTGGATCGCAGCCAGATATACAAAACAGCATACGATCAGAGTCGGGAACTTCGCAACCAGCCCGGTACGTGCGTATTCAACGAGCACCGGGATCAGGAAGATTGTCGAAATCACTGCAAGCAGGAGTGCGAGCAGCGAGAAAAACGCCATGGGTTTATAGTCTTTGTAAAGCTTCACTATCGTAAAGAGAACTTTAAGTCCGTCAGAATATGTATTCAGCTTGGACTCAGACCCTTCCGGACGGTCTCTGTACTCGATGATGACATTATCGATCTGCATGTGGTTATATACCGCATGTATCGTCATCTCGGTCTCTATCTCAAAGCCTCTGGAAAGTACGGGGAATGTCTTAACGAAGTTATAGCTGAACGCTCTGAATCCCGTCATGATGTCTTTGATCTCACAGTCAAAAAGCCTGTTGATCGTTGCTCTTACGAGGGAATTGCCCATGTTGTGGAAAGGACGCTTATTTTCCGTGAAATATGTGGATGACAGGCGATCGCCGACCACCATATCGGAGTTGCGGTCAAGAACTTTTTCCACCATCTCGGGAGCAAATTCCATCGGATAGGTATCGTCTCCGTCGACCATGATGTAGCACTCGGCGTCTATCTCGCGGAACATCCTGCGGATGACTGCGCCTTTGCCCTGAACATATTCATGTCTGACAACGGCACCTGCGCGCTCGGCGATGGCTGCCGTATCATCCGTGGAATTATTGTCATATACATACACCACAGCCTCAGGGAGAGCCCTCAGGCTGTCGGTAACAACTTTTTCTATGGTCTTTGCTTCGTTATAGCAGGGAATCAGAACTGCGATCTTATCCATGGGTCACCTGTTGGAATACATTGAATCATAGTATTTCTCGTAATCACCGCTGGTCACATTCTTCATCCACTCTTCATTCTCGAAGAACCAGCTGATCGTCTTGCGGATGCCCTGTTCAAACATCGTCTCGGGCTCCCACCCTACCTCGGCTTTGATCTTGTCGGGAGCGATCGCATATCTGCGGTCATGGCCCTTGCGGTCGGTCACGTATGTGATCAGGTCATCGGTGATCTTCGCACGTCTGGGATCTGACTCGGGAAGCATCTCGCGAAGCGTATCCAAGATGATATGTATGATCTGTATATTCTGCTTCTCATTGTGTCCGCCGATGTTGTAGGTCTCAAAGAGACGTCCTTTTTCCTGAACCATATCGATTGCCTTGGCGTGATCCTCAACATAGAGCCAGTCACGCACGTTCTTGCCGTCGCCGTAAACGGGCAGATTTTTGCCCTGAAGAGCGTTATTGATGATGAGCGGGATCAGCTTCTCGGGGAACTGGTAAGGCCCGTAGTTATTCGAGCAGTTGGTGATGTTCGCCGGGAACTTGTAAGTATCCATGTACGCCTTAACCAGCATGTCGGAAGAAGCCTTGGACGCCGAATAAGGGCTGTGAGGCGCATAAGGAGTGGTCTCATAGAAATATCCGCCGTCTTCTTCAAGCGAGCCGTAAACCTCGTCGGTACTTACATGCAAAAACTTGTGATCAGGCTTAAATGTGCCATCCGGAAGTTCCCATGCAGCCTTTGCGCAGTTAAGCATTACAGCTGTACCTAAGACATTCGTCTGAACGAAGACCTCGGGTGACTCGATGCTTCTGTCAACGTGTGACTCTGCAGCGAAGTGAACAACCCTGTCTATATCTTCTTTTGCAAAAATGGCAGCGATCGCATCCTTGTCACAGATATCGGCTCTTACAAAAGAGTAATTCGCGCGGTTCTCGATATCCTTAAGGTTCTCGAGGTTGCCTGCGTATGTAAGCTTGTCGACATTGATGATACGTATGTCGTCGCCGTATTTTTTGAACATGTAATGAATGTAGTTGGAGCCTATGAAACCTGCTCCTCCGGTTACAAGATATGTGTGCATGTTATTCTCCTTGTATGCGTCAGTATTTGATGTTCAGGTCTACATTGCCCTTGATGCCGGCAACGGAGCCCTTGGATGTGTACTGCCAATAGTCGTAGCGCGTAGCTGTATAAGTAGGCGTAGCCGCATACTGTGCGAGCCAGATCTTATAGCTTGTGAGCTGCGAAGCGTTCATGTAGCTCGTAAACCAGGTCTTGTTGGAATAGACACCGGCTGTATATCCGGAGTTTCTGACCGTCTGGCAAAAGGCCTTAACGACAGCTGTTCTGGTACCGGCATCTATCGAATCGCCGCGTCCGCCCGAGTGCTCTACATCGATGAAAAGCGGCAGGCTAAGACCGTATCCGCTGCAAAGTCCTACTGCCATCGAAGCTTCCTCGACAGCCTCAACTTCGCTGACTGCCTGAGTATAGAAGTAAGCTCCTACCTGAATGCCAGCCGCTTTTGCGCCTGCGATATTGGTCCTGAATGTCGGATCCTCGATGAGCGCTCCCGTTGATGAACCTCTGTATCCGCATCTGATGATCGCATAGGATACGCCTGAATTACGTACTGCGGTCCAGTCTATCGAGCCGTTCCACTTGGACACATCTATACCCATAGTACCACTGCCCGCCTGCAGATGTCCATTCGAATCAAAGGTGTATTTCGCACCCTGAATGACCTGTTCGCCGGTCACATAGTTACCGTCTTTATCATAGAAATATGTGGAGCCGCCGATCGTCTGCCAACCGGTGTATTTGTATACGGCATCGCCGCCTCCAGCTGAATTATTTGGATCTTTGAAATAGAACACATCAAAATTCTTAAGATCACCGATCGTGGCTTCATGGTAATTGCCGCTCGCATCCTTATAGTAGATCTGAATACCATTAACTTTCAGTTTATCCGCGGAATTAGCTGCTGCATCATCCTTCTTGGTTACGGAGATCGTACATGAAGCGTATTTCGAAGCATCGTAAACACTCCTTGCCGTGATCGTCGCGGTGCCTTCGGATGCGCCGTATACATATCCTCCGCTGACATAAACCACACCGCCGTCTGTGGTTTCCCAGTTAACGTCTGAATTCGTCGTTCCGTCAGATAACGTAACCAGTGCCGTAAGGGACCCATAATCTCCCAGATTCAGTCTCATGCTCGTAGAACTGATCGAAACCGAAGAGACAGTAACCGCTCCGATAGAAGGAGTAGTTTGCGTTAGATCATACGGATTAGTACCACCTGTGCTCGAAGGATCTGTAGTAGGAGTGGTATGTGTAGATGGATTGATCGTAGTTCCGGGATCTGTTGTCGTATTTCCAGGGTCAGTCGTGGTCGTTCCGGAATCTGTCGTAGTTGTTCCGGGATCCGTCGTGGTCGTCCCCGGATCCGTCGTAGTTGCTCCGGGATCTGTCGTGGTCGTCCCCGGATCCGTCGTAGTTGCTCCGGGATCTGTCGTGGTCGTCCCCGGATCTGTCGTGGTCGTCCCCGGATCTGTCGTGGTCGTCCCCGGATCTGTCGTAGTTGTTCCGGGATCTGTTGTAGAATCAGGGACCGTCGCCATATACGGCATCAGATATATTCCGCCGCTTCTGACCGTTCCTTTGGCACCTTTTCCGGTGGAAGCGTCAGAAGTTTTCAGGAAATTCTCAATATCCTGTTTGGATATCTCGATGTAACCGCCGTCCTCGCTTCCGCTGATCAGGGTCTTGGTGGATTCAACCCACTCGACCGTATCCTTGTTCACAGACTCGACAGCCGTATCCTGAACTGCGGTATCCTCGGCTGCTACGTTGACTTCGGCCTCGGTCTTAACCTCGTCGGCGACATCGATCTTCTTGTATTCGATGTTATCGGTAACCTTAATTCCGCTGACCTCGGAGGGCATGATATAGTCCTCATACTCGGGGCCTTCAAGAGGCGTCATGACCACCTTATATATGCCGTTCGGGACCTCGGTGTGGTACATGAGGCCGTCCATGTTTTCATCTTTCCAATGATACTCTTTTCCGTCATCACAGGTAACGGTCACTTCAAAAGGTATGCCGGATATCAGCTTATCTTTTGCCTTGTTTACGAACTTGATCTTCAGGTCCGACTGAACGGATGTGACCTTCATTACGATCTCGATGGTCTTATCCTCAACCACAGGTTCTTCGACGACGGGCTGTTCTATAAAAAGATCCTCCGGCATCAGTTCTTCTTCGGGTGCGATAAAGCTTGCTCTCGATGCCACAACAGCATTTAAGCCGCTCTCGCCGATGACATATATCCCCTCCGAAGCGGTACCCACTTCCGAAAAAGAGGCAACCTGCCGACGGACTGTCTGGGTACTGTAAAATACCGTTCCCGCAACCGCTGCCATGATAAGCACGCATACGCCTGTCACGATGATCAGGCGGTCGCTCATGCTCATGCCGCGACGCTCGTCCTCGCGATCGTATCTTTCGGCGGTCTTTTCATATTTTGCAGCAGCCTTTTCGGATTTCTCCGCTGCTCTGTCATATTTCTCAGCTGCCCTGGTATTCTTCGCATTGGTTTTTGCGTTCTTGGCAGCGGTTTTGGCATTCTTAGCATTAGCCTTGGCGTTCTTTGCATTTGTCTTCGCATTCTTTACGGCGGCCTTGGAGGCTTTAGTGTCTCTATGTACCTTGGGTTTACGTTCAACAGGCGCTTCAGTGCGGCCGTACAGTTCATTTGCTACGGCAACAGCTTCCATTTCGGCGGTTTCCGACATCTCGTAGAAGTCGAAATCATCTTCATCTCCGGAGGTTCTGCGGGCGATCCGCGCCCGGTATGGCCTCGACAAGCCCGTGACCGAGCAGTACATCCATTACATGGCAAAGCTTCTCAAAGGCGACATGGGCGTATCCTATAAGAAGCTCAACTATACGGTCAACGAGCTGATCTTCGGCGGGTTTCCCGTATCCGCGAGGATCGGCGCCGTCGCGATCGTGATCTCGCTCGTGATCGGCGTTCCTCTCGGGATCATAGCCGCGCTGAAGCGCGGGTCTTGGTCGGACATGGCATCCATGATCCTCGCGACGATCGGCATCTCCATACCGACGTTCGTCATCGCCATGATCCTGATGTATGTGTTCTGCATGAAACTGGGGCTGCTGCCCAATACCGGATGGGGCCAGATGAAGCATTTCATCCTGCCGGTGTTCTGCCTGACGCTTTCCCCTGTTGCATATATCACGCGCCTGATGCGATCCTCCATGCTGGAGGTCTCCCGGCAGGACTACGTGCGGACCGCCCGTTCCAAGGGAGTCCCGGAGATCAAGGTCATCGGTAAGCATATGGTCCGGAACGCGATCCTTCCCGTCGTCACGTACCTCGGGCCTCTCGTGGCCGGCCTGACCACGGGCAGCTTCGCGATCGAGCGCCTGTTCATGATCCC
>JAFZQY010000047.1 GCA_017620155.1 Lachnospiraceae bacterium
TCTTCTACTCTTTTCTCAAACCTGCTGAGTTTGGAGGGTTTATCCGTTTTCTTTTTCATCTTACCTGTCCTGCGGATACTTGTTGATGGCGTACGCTATACGCTTGGCAAGCAGCGCCCTGCCCTCTTCAGTCAGCTTGATGTAACCGAAATCATCTGACAGATCCACATATTGCTGATAGTTGTTCTGGTTGATAGTCCCGTAGAAATTGTCCAGATACGATACGGACAGGTCCGTACAGGTATTCAACGCATTATAGAAATAGTTCGAAAGAGTTCCGTTTCCGGCGTCTTTCTGATCGGGATCGTATACGATGCCGTCTATATCCTTACCCTGAGTATAGAATAGGCTTGATACAATGATTCTTACGTAAGGGTAGGTTTCCTTTAATCTTCTGATCGAATAATTGAGCGAGCCGACGATCGTACATCTCTCCTCATCATCCTTGGGATTCTCAATGGCTCTTCCCTGGAAATAATCGCTCGCGTCATACATGATCACGATGACATCGAGGTTATCGTAATCTACAGCTTTCAGGACTCTTGCAGCATCCTGCGTGAAGTTACCGTCCGCATGATAGGTGTTCGTGACGCGGTCTATCTCGGAAAAATCGCCGCTGCAGATCGCATCCGTAAGATAGGTCAGCGAATAGATGTCATCGGGATAGTTCTGTTCGATCATAGCCAGGTTTCTGGTCGCAAGCGTCGGATAGGGAAAAGATGCGTTATACACGGTAACGCCGGCCAGATCTGCTATCTGCTTATCCAGTCCGTTCTCATCAACTCTGGACATGGCCAAATCTCCGTTTCCGAGAAGCAGGACCGTGGTCTCATCATCAAACTGATGACCTTCATAATCCGAAGGAGACATGGGGATCAGTTCATCGAGTACTTCGATATCAAATTCAGAAGTATCTTCATTAGGATCAAGCGTGATGGTCTCGCCCCTGTTCCAGCGAATGAGCTGAACAGCGGATATTCCAAGAACTACCACTATGATCGCTATCAGGATCATGTGAATGTTGATCTTAAACTTCTTCTTATCATTTTTCTTCCCGGGCTTTTCGGATAAGTCTTCCTCAGCTTCCTCGGAAATATCTATCAGATCTAAATCATCATCAGTCTGCTTCATTGGCTGTTGCCTCCGGTCGTTCGTCTGTTACTGTTCATCACTTACTTCAATGATCATTGTGTAATGCCTGCTTCCTCGAGCATACGCACATATTCCATTTCCTGTATCTTCTCTATCAAAATGCCCGCATATTTCGCTCTGGCTTCCTGATTGGGATGGATTCCGTCCTCGGTCATTTTTTCACAGTTATATGTATCGATTGCCATCAGGTCATACATGTTCAGGCATTCAACGCCCATCTCGGCCGCTACGCCCTGTGCGCTTCCTATGTAGTCGAGCAGCGTTCCGAAACCGTTGTTGACACTGTGAGTGTCACCCAGGAATCTGCTTCTGTCAGCGGTCCAGAACTGCTCATAGTAAGGCGTGCACAGGATGATCTGCGCATTGGGGTAATTCTGCTGAAGCTCGCTGATTCCCATCTTGAGTGCGGAAGAAAAGTAGAAATAGTACTGTCCGTTGATGTTTTCCGCTCCGGTAGGTATGTAGGACAGGAAATCGTTCGTTCCGTACTGGATGATGAAGTAATCAGTCTTCGAAGGATTAAGTCCGGCCATTACTTCACCGGATTTGTACCCGTCAACTATGCTCCGCGCGACCTTACCTTCCATTGCATAAACGATTCCCGTAAAGTTGGGTTCGGTCCAGGTCTCGAAATTGATGGATTTTTCTCTGGTCACGCCTGCACAGGTTCCGCCGATAGCCAGGTTATACACATCTGCTCCGAGTGTTCTTCCGACCATGTAAGCTATACCGGTCTCATCTCTGACAGAGTCAAAGATCGAATCGCCCATGAACACTATCTGGAAAGGATCGACTTCGGGGACCGCAAGCTCGGTATTACCTGTATCATCCGCAGCGGTCGCCTCAATGGCGACTTCCTCATTCAGTGCGCTCTCGGTCATCACACTCTCGTCGGGAGCCTCTATCTCAACGGCCTCTTCCTCAGTATTTTTTGCAACAAGTTCTTCTGCTGCAATCCTGGCCTGGTGCTCCGCCTCGTATTTCTCATTCCACTCGGCTTCGGCTATAGCAAGCGCCTCAGCGACTTCATCTTCAACCGACTGGTCCGTGATACGGTATTTACATCCTGTAAGGACCGTAGCTGTAAGTGTTACTGTCATAATGACAGCGATAATCTTTTTCTTCATGTCACTCCTCCATAATCAGTCTGCCCCACATCCGAACATACTCAGGGCATCATAAAGATTATGCTATCCAATTATTTAATCTACCCAAATCAAGTATTAAGATTCCCTTAAGATTCATCGCCGTTTAAGCCGTAGTACTCTCTGTACCATGCGGCAAAACGCTCAAGGCCTAAAGCCAGCGGCGTTGCAGGCTTGAAATCAAAATCCTTCATCAGCTCATCCACATCGGCGTAGGTCTGGTAAACGTCTCCGGGCTGCATCGGCAGATACTCGCGCACCGCCTTTAGTCCCAGCTTCTGCTCGAGTATACCTATGAAGTCGAGCAGTTTTTCAGGTGAATTGTTACCGATGTTATATACCTTAAAAGGATCACCCGCCGTCTCATCGCTTCCCTTCGGAGGATTGCAAAGCATCCTCTCAAGAGCAGACACGATGTCGTCAACATAGGTGAAATCCCTGAGCATATCTCCGTTATTGTATATCTGGATCGGCTCGCCGCGCCTCATCTTGTCGGCGAACTTGAAATACGCCATGTCCGGTCTGCCGAAGGGGCCGTATACGGTGAAAAATCTCACTCCGGTCATCGGTATCCCGTACAGGTGCGAATATGCATACCCCATGAGCTCATTCGACTTCTTGGTTGCTGCATAAAGGCTGATCGGATGATCCACGGGATCCGTCACGGAAAAAGGAGTTTTTTCCTGGTTTCCATACACGGAAGAAGATGAAGCAAAGATCAGATGCTTCACGCCTTCCCTGGTATCATAACTGTGTCGGCATGCCTCGAGAATGTTGAAAAATCCGACCAGATTGCTGTCGATGTAACTGCGGGGATTGTCGATCGAGTATCGAACGCCCGCCTGCGCAGCGAGGTTAACCACGATGTCCGGACGCCAGTCCTCAAATACATGCTGCACGCACGCTTCATCTGCTATCGAGCCTCTGACAAAAGAAAACCTGTCATAGTCGTTCAATATCGCAAGGCGCGCCTCTTTAAGTCCCACATCGTAGTAGTCGTTCATGTTATCGATGCCGACTACGGTGGCGCCCTCCGAGAGCAGGAGCTTGGATAAGTGGAAACCGATAAAGCCTGATGCCCCTGTCACCAGTATCGTATTGTTCGGATCAAAGTTTTCAAACATAATAGTCACCGCGCAGATATGCACAATAATACAAAATAAAGTTTACCACATCATATAGATGCGGTAAACCTTAATCGCACAAAATCGTGTGTTGCGCCTATGTCAGTCGTATTGGAAAAAGTCGCCTTCTTCTATGCGGCGGTCGATCACAGGAAGGGCTGCTTCGTATTCTGCATACCACTTTTCATACGCCGCATCCCATGACGGGTCGGAAGCCTTTTCCGCATCGGTCCTGTGGTCCGGAAGATCGTAATGACTCCTCAAATATTCACCGATGAATACCGTACATTTCTGCGCGCCCGCGGCGTTGGTATGGATGCCGTAATCGCTGAAATCCCTTGAAAAATCAAGTCCGATCTCATCATAGTACTGATTCATGTCGAGATAATCGTATCCGGCCACTTCCACCACGTCGCGGATATGAGCAAGTTTTTCCGCATCCCCGTCTTCAAGAACGTAGGGAGTTACATAGAAAAGAACCTGTGCATCGACATCCTTCAGAGTTTCCAGCAGATCGGCAAGCGCCTGTTCCTGATACTTATCAAGTTCCGCCGGAACCGGATCAGCGGGAACAACGGGTGCTTCCGCCGGGCCGACCTTATCGGTGATCTTATATCCCTTATACGGATCGGGCGCGGTAAAACGCCATCCCCTCCACTGCTCGGGCTTTATCAGCGATTCCCAGTTGGAGTGGTACTTGAAGATGTCAAAGTAATACGTATATTTCTCCGTATCAACATCTGTCATGTGCGACGTTACCATGGCGTTGATCGCAGCGATACGGTTGAACGAATACTTCATGTTATCGGTCACTTCGCGCGTATAGGCCATGTTGCTTCCAAGGCCTTCCTCTATACCCGTATACATGCGCATCTCAAACATGTACAGTTTCGGCGACTGGGTCTTTTCAGCCTCTTTTACAAGAAATCTGCCGGCGATCGGACGCTGGACGTTGCTTCCCAACGGATAGGCTTTGATGCCGTACTCGCCGTATAACTGGGGCGTCGAGAAAAATGAGTACGAGGGGCTTGAGCCGATGATCACGATATCCAGAGAATCCTTCGGTTCTGCGTAAAATCCCATGAAGCGTGACTTCGTATCGATGCTCGGACGCAGCATGTACGTGAGCGTCGTGAGCGCGAGTACGAAGATCAACACGAACGCAAGGGCGGCTATAAGCGGGCGTATGAAGTTTTTATCTGACTTCTTATTCTTCATTAAAATCCCTGATAAATAAACTCTGCTGCGCTGTAGCCGGGGCCGTATTGGCCGAGGATGATCACGTAAAAGAGCAGTGCGAACCATATGATAAAGCGAAGGACTACGGGACGGGCGGCAATGTAGGCGCGCACGTCTGTCCGCGACTTAGCGATATCCACAAGCAGCAGGATCAGCAAGCTGAATACGAGTACAAATATATCTACATAGGCGAGTCCGAAGGAGCTTGTCGCCTTGAGAGCACGTACGCCGTCTGATGAAAAAGCATTCAGGAATCCGCGGAAGATTCCTACGACTTCAGCGTTGTGTCTGCCGAAGCCCTGCCTGAGCATTCCGAGAGCATGGCCGACCGAAGGCGATCTGAAAAACGCCATGCCAAGGCTGAACAGCAGGAAGGTCCTGATCATTCTGAGCACATTCAAAACGGCAGAATCGGGATTGATCTTCAGTGAATTCCAAAGCTTCTTAAACGGCTCCTCCAGAAGTTCTTCCATGACGATATAGAACCACTGCAGAAGTCCGGATCCGATCACGAACGTCATGCCGCCGCCGTGCCATAGGCCGATCGTCAGCCATAAAACAAACATGGCGATATAAGTTGAATAGCGCTTAGCTTTTTTCTTGGCCTTTTTTACGGCAGCTTTGCTGTCGGGATCATCGGCGGTCTTATCTGCGCCGAACATTTTCTCCAGCCTCTTGGTCAGCCGGGTATGCACGCCGGTCCTGAGCAGCGGATAGAATATATACTCCTTGCACCACGTGCCGAGCGTCATATGCCAGCGGCGCCAGAGTTCGGCTATTGTCTTTGAGAAAAACGGCGTGTCAAAGTTCTCGGGAAGCTTAAGCCCGAAACACTGTGATATGCCCAGAACGATATCCATCAGTCCGGAAAAATCTGCATAGAGCTGGATTGTAAAACATATGATCGCACCCCATATATACACGCCGCCAAACGCAGCGGGATTATCGAATACAGCCGCTACCGCTACGCCGAGTCTCTCAGCGATAACGAGTTTCTTAAAGAACCCCCAGAGCATCCTCTGCAGTCCGCGTGTCAGTGACTCATAACTGAAATGATGTTCTTCGAAAAATCCTGCTCCGACTTCACGGTATTGCATGATGGGTCCGGAAACAAGAGCGGGGCCGTACATTCCGAATGTAAGAAGTCTGAAATAGTTAGTCTCGGGAATGGCAATGCCGTTATAGACATCGACCAGATAGCTGATCAATGTGAATGTGTAGTATGACAGTCCAAGAGGTATAAGAGTCGTCAGGAACTCATTCCAGAAGACCGGATTATCGGTAAATCTAACCCATATGAATTTGGTGTATTTGAGCGATATAAGTATTGCGAGCAGGACCACGATTCCTGCAATCAGCGCTTTACGTCTGCGCCCGGCTTCAGTCTTAACATCACAGGATACAATCCGCCTTGCACACAGATATACAACAAGCACGCTGACGATAGGAAAAAGAACGAGGAACGGATATCCGTTCATAAGATAAAAAGCGATGCTGCTTACGAGAAGAACGCCCCACTGAAGTTTACGCGGGACGAGGTAATACACTGCCAATATGACCGCAAAAGCGCATAGAAAATAAAAGTCGGTCAGATTCATATACGTATCAATTTACGAGGATGTTGGTTCCGTTTGCATCCGACCCATCGGAAAGCAGATTTATGATATGCGGTACCACTTCATCCACGGTGAGCAGTCTGCCCGAAGGGCGTGATGCTGCATACTGCTCTATGATCAGATGCGAAAGCGCCGATACATATGCAGTATCGATCATATCCGGAGACACGGCGTTAATCCGCACTCCGCTTGAAGCATACTCGGAAGCCAGACTCTTCATAAGTCCGAGCAGCGCATATTTAACGGTAACATATACGGACTGATTGGCGGGCGGATTACCTTCAGTCACTGACGAAAGGACGAATACAACGCGTCCGCTTCCTCTTTTTTTCATAACAGGCAAAAATGCCTGAAGCGGGATCACTGATGATCGAAGGGCCAGATTCATGGCCGTTTCAAACGAATCATAATCCGTCTTGGCAAACTTCTGGATCTCATACGGAGCCATCGGGATATGCACGATATCGTCAGGCTCTCCTCCGGCGCCTATCAGAATGTCGACCATGGAATTCACTTCATCGGCAGATGAAAGATCGGCCAGAACGGGGCGTACCTTATCGCCGTACTTTTCCACAAGAGGATCAAGTTTTCCGGGCGTACGATAGTGGGCCCATATGATATCGTAACTGTCGACAACGCTTTCTATAAGGGCCCTTCCTATATCCGATGAACCACCGAGTATGAGCAATGTCTTCATTCAAGAACTCCTATCTGCATCTTACCGCGGCATACTTTTTCGCCATTCTGATTGCGGATTGCGATCTTCATGTCAAAAAAGCGGCCTTCGTCATTAACATCCGTCACCTCACCCGAGACAGTCAGCTCATCTCCGACCATCACCGGCTTGGGAAACTTCACTTCCACACTGCGGATCAGGCTGTTGCGGCCCGGCAAATATACTCCTGCGAGCGTCGACAGGAAAGATGATGTCAGCATACCGTATGCGATCCTGTCATCAAAGCCATGCGCCGAGGCAAACTCGCTGTCCGTATGCATCGGATTCACATCGCCCGTGATATCCTTAAACTTCTCCATCATATCAGCGGTCACGGTTACGGTGAAGCTTTCTGTCAGTCCTTTATGTATATCTTCGAATCTGTATTCATTCATAATGTATACGCGCCATCATGCGATCGCGTTATCAGATCATAGATTCTATAAGGTCTACCATCTCACCTACATTTTTCAGGGTGACGATCTGGCCCATGTTGAATCTCACGCCGAACTGCTGCTCAACGGCGGCGATCAGATTGATATGCTCGAGAGAATCCCAATCCTCGATATCATCAGCAGTTGTCTCATCGCTTACTTCGATGGATTCATCATCGAACACATCGCGGAACACTTCGTTTAGCTGTTCAAAAATCTCTTCTCTGGTCATTGCTCGTCCTCCTGTGTATATATTGTATCAAGTTCAACCTGATAGTCATCGCCGATGCCGTATAAGTACAGCATACCATGTTCTTCCACCGGAATGTCGAATGATTTTTCAGGGCCGTTTTCTTTAACCACTTCTACAGGATCGTCCGTGGCTTCATCTCCGTCCGAAAGAGACCTTGCTACCACATAGGTCATGTCGTCTCTGTTGGAAGCTATCGTATAATGCTTAACGCCCGCGGCAGGATCTCTCGTGTAGTATACCCCGAATATCTTGGGATCCTGGTCTGCCAGTTTTTCGGCGTATGTATCATAGAACTTTTCGGCGTTCTCATCAGCCGTCGAGCTTAAAACATCCCAGAGGATAGGCGTAAATACCGACGACCCGTAAGCGTTCAGGTGGCTGACATCGGCGTAATACTCTTCGTCGCGCAGATCCATCTGATCTTTTTTCAGAAGATTGAAATCGTAGTATTCGATACCGTATTTATCCGCGAGCGCACGTATATCGGATACATATGCGTCGTAATCGCCCGCGCTTATCAACTGAAGATCGTAAATGGGGATATTAATCAGCGTCACGTCAATGCCGTTCTTTACGCAATATTCCACTGTTTTTTCAAAATAGCGCCTGCTCCGCTCGGTATATGATCCGCTGTCTATTTTTCCGTCGACTTCATAGACCTTGTTCACATCACCAAAGTCTCTGACCCCCTCGCTAAAGAAGCCCTTGCTGTAGACTACAGTTTCGGTGCCACCGTCTCCTGTAATTACCAGGAATTCTTTTTCATCAAGATACTCGCCGCTCTGCTTGTACGCCATGATCGCTTCGGATCTCTCCCAGTCGATCATGTAAGCCCTGTATCTGGTAAACGGCAAAAAGCCCTCAATCAGTCTGCCGTTTCGCGAAATGTTAACCCTCATCATGAAGCGGTTTAAGGACGGTTTTATATTGTCGATCATAAGCCATGAGCCCTTAACTCGGTCATCCATATCCATGGGATCCATCGGAACATACGACCGGGATTCATCTTCCCAAACCAGATTATTCATCTCATTGAGATAATAACAGTCAAGATATACGTGCTTGGGATCATAATCACTGCATACCTGTCTCAGCATGTAATAGGCGTCACTCCACAATAGTCCCGGACTGGACAGGTTAAAGTTAACTTCTCCGTTTATATCATCCAGGATGAAAGGATCCACTCCGTTGTGCACATGTGAAGTTCCCACGAACAGATTATCGATATGATCCTGCTCGTAATATGAATTGGCCAGAATCCTGTACCAGTGATCCATCCACGAATCATCCTTGGGCACGAACATATAGTTTAAGCCAAGGGTCGCGACCACAAACAGTATGATCCCGCATATGATACCCGCAAGTATTTTTATGATCTGTTTTATTTTATCACTCATATTTCACATCTCTCAGAACTGGAAATAAATGAACTGCACAGCATCCATGTCGCTTCCGTAGTAGCCGAAAGAGAGGACGAAGAGCAAAAGCGTAACGACGGCAAACATCCTGACCCACCAGCTCTGAGCAAAAAAGCTTTCTACGACATCCTTTCCCCTGTACTTTGCCACATCCACCAGTGTGATGAGCACAACGGAGATGATCAGAATGGGAATGAAATGCTCGGAAAAGCCTATATTCTTAAGAGATCCATCAAACAGGACATACCAGTTATTAACGGAAAACAGCTGTTTCAACACGACCTTCGAATAACTGAGAGAATTCGATCTGAAAAATATAAGCGAGAACGTAAACAGAGTCATTGTGATCAGATTGGCAAACAGTTTGTTGCCGATAGTCTGAGACTTGTCTGCGATACCTAATTTTTCGGAAATGAATTTTTCAAGCTTTCTGCGATAATCTCCGATGATCTGATAAACAGCCTGAATAAAGCCCCAGATCATGAACGAGATCGCAGCGCCGTGCCAGAGGCCGCTCACCGCGAAGATTATTATCAGATTCACATACTTTCGCAGCGTTCCCTTGCGGTTGCCGCCCAAAGGGATATACAGATAATCCCTGAACCAGGTCGAAAGAGACAGATGCCATCTGCGCCATAACTCACCTATGCTCTTCGACAGATACGGTGCCTGGAAGTTATCCATAAGCTTGATTCCCATCACAAGAGCTGCGCCTTTGGCAATGGTCGAATATCCGTAAAAATCACAATAGATCTGAAGGACGAAACCGGCAGTCGCAGCAAAAATATAAATACCGTTATATGTGTACGGATCATTATATATGGTATCCACGAACAGCGAGACACGGTCGGCTACAACGACTTTTAAGAAAAAACCGTAGAGCATGATCAGAAGTCCCCGCCTGAGATTCTCATAAGAAAATTTCTGCGGAGTCGCAAGCTGCTTTAAGAGATTCTTGCTCCTCTCGATGGGACCTGCCACCAACTGAGGAAAGAAAGATATGAAAAGGGCGTACCTTAAGATGTTATGCTCGGGATATATATCACCGCGATATACGTCGATCAGATATCCGAGCGCCTGAAGCGTAAAGAACGATATACCTACGGGCAACAGGATATTAACTTCCCAGTTAAGGCTTTGGTGTGAAATCGCGGTGAAGATCTTGGAAGCAAACCCGACAAGCATTCCGGTGTACTTGAAATACACCAGTAACGACAGATTAAGGATGACCGCGATACATAGGCATACCTTGCGCGGTTTTTCCTTATCCAGACGCTCGAGGATCCTTGCTCCGAAGTAGGTGATGAGTGTACTTGATAAAAGCAATAGTCCGTATGCCGGATTCCATTGCATGTAAAAATAATAACTCGCTGCCAGAAGCCATATATATCTGAATTTCTCGGGGATAAGAAAATATATGACAACAACTATGGGAAAGAAGATAAGAAAATCCGCAGAATTAAACAGCATCGTCGTTGTCCTGCCTTATTTCTATCACCGTATTTCTCTCCTCCCACTCGTCCGAAATATCAAGGGTCCAGACCGTACTTCCCTCAGGGAGTTCTGCGGCCGGCACAGACGCTTCAAACCCCATAGTCTTATAGAATTCCTTAACCATGCCGTTCTTGGCGGTGGGATAGTAATAACCGTATAACTTATTAAGTCCTGCAGCCTTGGCCGCGTGAACTATCGCATCAAGCATCGCGCATTCCATGTCGCGTTTTAAGACTCTGCAGCTCATGAGCCACAATTCCATGTGCAGTGCCTGCTGCCCCGCGTCGATCCTGCCCATCAGGAGAGATACGATTCCGTTGTCACCAAACTTGTCGGATAACTGTCCGTACAGAGTGATATATTCGTCGGAATCCGCATACTTTTCTATATCCGCCACTGTGCAGCGAAGAGTTGTCAGATTGAACTGATTGGATTTATTCGTAAGCTGCGAGATACGGTTATAATACAGCGGTTCAAAAGGCGCTATATGAGCGCTCATCTGAAGCCC
The DNA here is from genome assembly GCA_017620155.1 of Lachnospiraceae bacterium. Classification (GTDB taxonomy): domain Bacteria; phylum Bacillota; class Clostridia; order Lachnospirales; family Lachnospiraceae; genus XBB2008. The sequence goes on from JAFZQY010000047.1 coordinate 11,099, forward strand.
GAGCAAGTACTCGTGATAATCCGTAAAAGCAGCCTGCATATGCGCGCGCTCCGCATTGGCGCGGTACATCTCGTTCCGCTTCTTATCATCATCGGATAAGCCGATCACTTCGAAATACCCGTTCTTGTCTATGCGTCTGATATACTCCTCAGGCTGCCCGATATCAGGCGCGGATACTCCGGGAATCTGCTCCTCTACTATCATCCTCTCAGCGGGATTATCATCGACGAACACCATCGAATCCGGAAGGATATTGATCGCTGATGCTATGTCCTTAAAATTTAAGTCCTTCGGATCCCAGTTTGCCCGAATCTCTATGAAATCTTCGGGCGTAAGCACGGAATCGGGATGTTTGAGACCTGCGAGAGCATTCTCCTCATCGTTCTTAGAATCGACATTTAAAAGTACTCCGATGCTCTTCTGCTCCTTAAGATAGGTCTGGAACTCGGTATAGGTCTGTCCGACGGAAGTCTCCATTCCAATCTCCAGGTTCTCGGGACCGTCATCGCCGACTATGCCGCCCCAGAGCGTGTTATCCAGATCAAGCACGAGGGCCTTTTTATTTTTTCCCCAGACGGCCTTGCATATATGCGATAAGCTGAATGCGAACTCAGGGATCGCCTGCATCGAGCACATGTATTTATACATATGCCAGAATGCTGGATCGCACCATTTATCGAGTCCGTATGACGCCGACAGATAATTGATGTCGTGGATGTAAAAAGCTTCATGAGACTCAGCGTACGAAGCAAATTTCTCATTTAAACGGTTTACAAACCTTACGCGTCCGGATGAATCGACCGCATCGTAATTACCCATGATACGGTAAAAAGGATACTCGAAATTATTCTGAATAATGGGGCACTGATATTTTGCAGCCAGATGCTCCCACATTCCTTCAAAACGGGCATATTCTGCATCAAGGCAAGCGGACACTTCATCGGCAGCGGTGCCGGGAGCAGGAAGATTTTCGATATTCCTGTAACCCGTATGGATATAGATCAGATCGGGCGCAAACGAGACCAGCTCCTCGGGATCGAACATCGCATCCTGATAGTACTGGGCGTATTCCGACTCATAAAACGTCGGCTCGATACCGTAGTTTAGAAGAAAGAGTTCCAGTATACGGATGAAATCATGGGTGGTCGAGCCACCGAGCACGGCAACTTTCTTACCAGTACGCGAACTCCCGTCGGCAAGCAGCTCCCTGCGTATCGCCTTGGACTTCTTAAGTATGTATTCGGGATCAAAAGGGTATTCTAATGTTTTCATGTTTTTGATTTTAGCACGATTGCAGTCACTGCCACAACCGGACATACCAAGTAAGTCACATAGAAGAATCTTGCATCTGCGCTCGTGAGCAGTAACATAGTGCCGAAGTCATATGCAAAAACCGGCAGACATACGATGATCTTCTTCCAATCGCTCCATTTACGCAGGTCAAAGCACGCCAGCATGAAGCTCAGCATTATCACAAGAGCAAACGCGCTCTGTCTCGTGAAGTTGTATCCGTGAAGCCTCACCAGCTTGTAGTATGTCATCAGCATAGTCGCAAGCGGCTCATGCCACTGCGTTGTGAGCCCATCTTCGTTTTCGACAATCTGTGGGCCGATAAATCCCTGATCACGGATATCCCATCCGTATACGATGTCCGTCAGCTCCAGAATGGCCTTGAACGACGGTCCGGGTGACGTGCGTATGCATCGAAGCGACATCTTCACTATCGGCATGACACCGGTCTCTTCGATGACGTCCAGATCGAGTCCGCGCCAGTATTTCATGATGCCAAAATTACCGAGTTCATACGACGCTTCCCACTCTTCCTGGGGCGCGATCGCATAAACGAATTCTGTTGTTTCGGCGTCTAATTTTTCCGGAGTCTGCACGGTCACGTTTCCGATGATCGCCATAGGAAGTCCCACAGCCTGTACGACCGTCTGCGGATTCGATTCCACCTGCAAAAGCGAATAGACGGGTCCTTTAATCAGGAACATGAACACCGCAAACCACAGCACCACCTGAATCCATTTGCTGAACTTAAACACGAATATCAGAGCAAGCACGAGGAATCCCGCAAAAATGATCCCGTTATGTCTGAATATCCCGGCAGAAGCGATCGCAAACCCAAATAACGCCGGACGCCACCATTTTCCGGCCCACTCTCCGTCCGTCAGCATGACCTTCGCAGCCATGACCATCGAGATGGCTCCTGCGATCGCAAAAGCGATGTCCTTCAGAGGATAGAGGAGAACAAGCGCGGTATAGGGATTAAGAACGATGTAACCCCATGAGACGAGCGCAGGCAGGCGTCCCGCAAATCCATAGATCGTCACTGTCAGATAACCGATCGTAAGAGAGAAAAGAAGCATCTGCCAGAACACCACGGACCAGACCGCACCGCGGGTCAACTTTAACGGAATAGTGAAAAAGAGCAGCGTGTGCCATACGGGATGCCAGTCATTATAGTGACCCGACATGGCCTGCTCGTACTGTTCAATTGAATCCTTAAAATACGATCCGGGAAAATATGCCCAGAGCCACAGGAGAAGTATAAAAAGACATACAAGCACGGATACGATAAAGACCTTCAGAGAAGCATCACCGTGAAGAACAGACCCTGCCGATACGCGGTTCACCCCAAGCACGGAACCGTCCGCCCCCTGCACGCGTATCCGCGAAATAAGCCCGAGTACGGGGCCGGAGAGTAAAAACCATACAGCTGCAGCGACTACCATGATCACAGCAAGAATCAGAGGGTTTTCTGTCACGAATCCGTAGGTGAATGCGACCGTGGGAAGCAGCATGTAGACCGCAAAGAGTATCCTGTTTATCAGAGCGGGCTTGTCCTTTTTCATGATGATGCCGACGCCGCCTCCTGCTCTTTAATCTTACGGTTAACATACAGATGAGTCTGTATGGTCTGGGCAACGTTAAACACGATCACGCACATAACGGTTGCAAGGATAACGCCCGTGGACTCAAGTCCGCAGTCCCTGCCCAGCCATATCGAGAGAGGTATGTTGGCCACTGCCCCGATAATGCCGAGGGACAGCTGAACATTGAGTTTCCCAACTCCGTTAAGAAATGTTGTATAGATGCTGTTCCATATCATCAGGAAGAAATACAGAGCTATGCATGTGATCAGCCCCTCAGGATAATCGAGTTCCTTCCCAAGCCATATCCTGGCTATCGGTTTGAAGATAAAGATGCTGACTCCGAAGACAAACGCCAGCGGAATGAGAATTTTGTCCAGCGCAAAAATGCTCCGCTTGATCCATTTGAAATCACCCTGTTCCTGCGCCGCTGTATACTTGGACCACAGGGGTGCGATAAACGCCGCAAAAAGCCCGTTAATGATGCCGAAAGCATTGTATGTCGTGAGATAAGGAGTGACTCTTTCAGGTCCGAATATATGAGAGATGATCATGTTGTCCGTCGCAAAGATCACAAGCGCGTTTATCTGCAGGATAAAAAACTTGATGCCTATCCCGCATACATTTCCGAGTTCTTCACGTCTGAAACGGGACAGCATCGGACGCAGATATGAAAATGCGCGCCACAGAAATCCGGAATATACTAAATTGATGATGATACCGGTAGCACCTATGATCACCGCAACGGGAATCAGATCTCCGCGTCCGGTGAGCGTCAGAATCCAGATCCCCAGGAAATTGAATATCTGTCCCCAGAGATTCATGAATCCCACCTTTTCAGCCTTCTGAACGGCGTAATACTGAACCTTCACAAGGCCCAGAACGAAGTTGATGCATACACAGATCAGGCTGATGAGCAGCGCCGGTCTGACATTCAGAGATGTTTTAAAGAGTTCGCCCAGATCCAGGGCAAAGACGAGTATCGAGCCGATGATCAGGGCTATTCCCGATATCAAACTGAGTGCCATATATCCGGTCGAGGAAACGTCACGTGCACGCTCCTCTTCCTTGCCGGTAATATATCTGGTCAGCGTGTTCCGAAGCCCCAGACCGATACCTACATCAAAGTAATTGATCCAGTTGATAACTGAGAGTATGGTCCCCCATACTCCGTACCCTTCATCACCCAGACAACGAAGAAGAAGCGGCGTATAAAAAAAAGCGATGATCATGCTCACAGGTTTGCACATAGCGCTTAAGAGCATGCTTCTCTTAAGAGGATCTTTACGTGCATTCCTGACCAGATCGATCAGTTTGTCCCATCGTTCTTTCATGTTATAGATTTTAACATCTATTCGCGATATAATAAATAGTTGTATTACCCGCAAAATCAAGCCAAAAATGAGAAAGGATCATTATGGATATTTCAATAGTAATCCCCGTATACGGATGTCCCGGAGCGATACCCGAACTGCACAGAAGACTCGTTGAAACCCTTGAAGGGATGGGCGTTTCTTTTGAAATAATCATGGTCGACGATCATGATGGTATGGGATCCTGGGAACAGGTCAAGGCTGTCGCACTCAAGGACAAGCGAGTAAAAGCCATTTCCTTTACCAAGAATAACGGCCAGGACAAAGCGGTATCCGCAGGCGTAAATCAGGCGTGCGGCGACTGGATAATCCCTATGGACTGCGACTTACAGGACGCCCCCGAGAAGATCCCGATCCTCTACGATATGGCCCTAAACGGCGGAAACGACGTGGTATTCGTCCGCAGACAGGCGCGCAAGGATTCACTGATGACGAGATTCCTGTCCAGGACATTCCATAAGGTATTCAGTTACTTCACCGAGATCTCTTTTGACTATGAGCTCGGAACCTATCTCATATGCAGCAAAAGAGCTGCCGATCTGTACCGCGAATCCAAGGACCGCGGGCGCGACTTTACGATGTTCCTCGTATGGCTCGGATTCAAGCATGATTTCGTCGAGTTCGAGCACGAGTGGAGATACGAGGGCAAGACTTCATATACCTTCAAGAAAAAATGGGACTACGCCATCAAGATGATGACGACCTTCTCGAACCGGATCCTGTATGTTCCGATCCGTGTGGGAGGCATCGCCGTGCTCGCTTCTATCGCATATCTGATCTATGTTCTTGTGGGATATCTGTCCGGGATCAACAATCCCGAAGGCTGGAACAGCATCATATTTGCCGTGTTCTTCTTCGGCGGTGCGATCTTAAGCACGCTGGGGATCATCGGAATCTACATAGGCAATATATTCGACATGACCAAGCAGCGTCCCCTCTACGTGATACAGGAATCTATCAACTGTGATGAAAATGATGAATAAGCTTAAGAATTCTCTTCCACGTTATATATTGAACCTCATGGCTCTGACCGTATTCTGGGGAGGTCTCCTTCGTAAAAACTACAACGCCGATACTGTTGCTCACATGGCCGATCCGGCCGGCGACGTCATCGTGCGTATCCGCTTCGGGAGATATGTGATCGCTCTGCTTGAGAAGATCCAGGTCGAGACAGGAATCCTTTGTACCGATCATCTTCCGGTCACGATACTCGTTACGCTCATGATCTGCGCTCTGACGCTGACCATGCTTCAGCTCCTTTTTGAAAAAGACCTCGGATTCAAGACTGATACCGTTCTTCAAAAAGCGGGGCTGATGATATGCTTTTCACTCGTATATCTGAACGTACTCTACAGCGAATTCCTGATGTTCGGCGAGTTCTGCCTGTACATGGCGATCGCCTATGCGTTCATTATGTTCGGCGTGGTCTTCTACGTAAAAGAAGGCATCTCGCATAAGATCGCAGGAGCCATATTCTTTATCTTGGGTGTGTTCACATACCAGAACGCGGCAGTTATCGGATCCATAGTCCTGCTCTTCTACTACATGCTTAAGCACGACTTCAAGTGGTCCAAAGAAGCCGTAAGAGATGAATTCTTTGCGGCAGTCGTACCGATGGGCGCCGGCGTGATCAACCTGATCACCGTTAAGATCGTGGCTGCCATCAACCCGCTCTATCAGTTCTTCAGACCGATCGGCGTAGGCTCCATAACCGATAAGATCGCTGAAGCTGCTGTGAATTTTTATTCGCTCAACAAGGATTCCTACAACCTGCTGCCGCGAGTCTTTCTTCCGGGGCTCATGAATATCGGTATGATCGTCATGATCGTATATCTCCTGGCCAAAAGAGGCGACAAAGCAGGCATCGGATATTTCGCAACCGCATATGTCTTAAGCCTGGCGCTGCTCTATATCCTGCCCATCATGAATTCTCCGTTTACATTCCCGCCCCGTCTGGCGATATTCTTTTATCTCTTCCAGGGGCTTACCGGTGCGACGCTCATGTGGCTCATGGGAAAAGACGGGGCTGGCAAGCCCGATCCTGCGACCTTGAGAACGCTATTCTCGATCGTGCTCGTCGGATATCTGTGGATACATCTCATATTCGTCCAGTTCATAATCACCGGACGCTACATATCCAACAACATGGACAATCTCTATTGCAGGCTGACTCTTCAGGAAATTGAAAAATATGAGGAAGAGACGGGAGTGACCGTACAGAATCTGTGCGTATTCAACGACGATGACGCGCCGGCATATTACCGCGAATCATCCATCCACACATATCAGATAAACGAACGAATCATAGGCCAGGCCACATGTTCATACATGGAAGCGATCCTCGGAAGGCATTTCGAGCCTCTGCGAATAGAGGACGTTCCTGCGGATATCTACTCACAGTATTTTGAAGGAAAAGACTGGGAAAGTTTTGATCTCGACGAGCAGCTTCTGATAGTCGGTGATACGGCTTATCTGTGCGTTTATTAAGCAGCCCAAGAACTATAATGATCTATTCGGTTTCAGATACGGCGTGTTAATATACGCCACAAACAGAAGCGGCATGACCACGATCATATAATAGATATATCTGGGATATTCTCCGTTTGTAGCACCCACAAAATAGGTAAGCACCACAAAGATCATCGGAACAAGCGCCGGTATTATATCCATGCTCTTAACCCTGATCGAATACATGATCAGCAGTATAAATCCCCAGAGATATGTAGCTGAATACAGTACGATATTAAGGATCGGTATGTCCGCTATAAAGTCGCGGATATACTCATATCCTTCCATGACCGGTTTCATCATCTTGCAGAACCCGCTCGTGCCGAAATCCGTCATGGCCTGTCCGCTGTAAGCGTTAGTAAGTTCCATCATCGTATATGATTGTTCTGTTCCGTATTCAAGGTCGATGCGCTTTCCGCCCGGATACAAGTACCGGTAATAGTTGCTGATCACGGATTCCACATAAACAAGCGGAACTTTCTTATATATCCGTTTCCATGTTTTTAAGAACGTTTTTATATCATTGCTATCTGCATCCATATTGTACAGATTCTTAATGTTATCGGATCTGACGGAAACATAACTCTCCGCTATGCTGTCATAATCAATCAATGCGTCTATGCCTTCTTTTTCTTCTTCGGTAACCATGTCTCCGCAATAAGTTACATACCTTGCCACCTGCTGGAACGGGATATTGAAATATTCTCTGGCATCACCCGGTGTGACCTTAAGCACAGGCATAAATACCCCATGAAGAAGCACATATATCACTATGCATGATGCTATAAGTCCGATCCATTTGATCAGGTTTTTTCTAAGCAATGCCATCATCACGATCCCGGATAATACCATGATGTATACCCCTTCATTCCGGATGAGAACGATGCCTGCCGCAGATAAGATCAGCAAAAGCCATGGTGAAGATATATCTGTTGATATTTCATACACGGAAACGATGAATACGGACAGGAGAGAAACATAGATAATGTCCTTGGTCATGACATTGCTGAGCATAGTGACAACGGGATGAAGCATGAAGTATAAGGTCAGTATGATAAATGTCCGGTCACGACGCATGCCCGACACGTGAACAATGCTATAGGATATGCACAGCATAAAGAACAAGACCTGTGCGATCGTATACAGAAAGACTCCGAAATCATAGGATCTGAATACAGTTTTGCCTATCATGATGAACATGTGGATGAGCAACGTATGCACTATCGGATGATGGCCGTTAAGCTTCACGTTTTCATCTATCATAGTGTGTCCGAGGTCCAAAAGCGTCCCCTTAAACGGCTGAAGGACCTGACCGTATGAATCACCCATGAACAGGCCCGGATAGTAGAGGATCATATACGGAATATAAAAAATCGACATGATCACAAAGACAGTCAACACGGGATGTGACTCATACATTCTGAAAATCCTGCTCACGGTCCTGCCGGTCTGCAGAGTTTCGCTGAACAGATCGCGGATGCGATCCATCAGATAATACAGTAGTTCTATCATTCTGGTCAGCAGCAAAAAGAACGCAGCAAAAAAGAGCAGGTCCTTAAGTATCATCTGGAATCCGTACGGACCCGGAATATACAAGTACTGAAAGCTGTCCGAATGGTCAAAAGAATATCCTATAAGAATAAAAACGGAAAATAAAAGCGCCGGTACGATCACACAGACCCTTTCGCGAGCTGTCCTGCATGCAATCCTTTCCTTAAAAGGACTGATCTCATACATGAGAAGCAGTGCAAATAGTATCCACCTGACTACCGGCGGCATGATGTTAAAACGTTCCCAGGCTATGGGTTCTGTCCCGGAAAGCGGATATAGTTTAACCGACACTCCGACCACAGTTATAAATGCAAAAAGAAAAGCAGATATATACTTTTTCAGTCTAGGATCGGTCAACGTGATCTCCCCATCTTCCATCTCACTATTTGTATGGTATTCCCGCGGGGAAATAGCAAACAATAATCAGATATAGAGATATGTTGACTAATCAACCGCTCTAATTTATTGTCTGTTATTAATATTCAATTGCCGATTAGTCGTTTATGAGACATTATGCGACGAATGTCTATTATTCCGAGTGCGAACTAAGACACAAATCTCGTGGATTGTAATGAATGCAAGAAGAAGATATGCAGCAACATATACCCTGATCTCGACATAAGTCATCGTATAAACCTTGAAGGTCGGCTCAAAGTTCATGATCTTGCCGAATATCACGGGAAGAGCGTAAACGAGCGAAAAGAGAATAACCTCGATATATTCGGTAAAGCCGGGAGTCTGCTTTTCCTCACCGTTACTATCCTTTCCGGCTTTATCCATAAAGTAAACGATGAATGGAAGGCTTAAATAACATAATGTGTATCTGTATGCATTAGTCGGGAAAAACGACATGATCGCGCACAGGAAGAAAAGCCTGCGGTATTTATTCTTCGTAAGAGATGCGAGCACGATCATCAGCACAACAAAAAGATAAGGAGTGATGCTGACGATAATATGCGGAACGAGATGGTCTATGTGAAGGTAAGTCGTGACCGTTACGATGAGTCCTCTGATGCACTGGAATCGTCCGTAGTCGTTAAAGCTCATCGTTGACCTTACATTGAAGATCCAGCGGCTTAGCCCTTCCATCCCACCGTACAGGGCAAAAGGGGCAAAAAACAGAACTATACCGTATACCGTAAGCCTGGCGGCCTCTTTGAATCTTTTTTCCAGAAGATAATACAAGCCGAATACCGCCGGGTATATTTTAAACCCCGCACATACAGCAATGATAATGAGTGCAAGTTCACGAAGGAAGCGCGACTCGGAATCCTTGAGAGCCAGGGCAATCAACATGAGTGCCATGACCAAAAGTGTGGAATTTGCGACTGATACTCCTCCTGCAAAAAACGGTATCGATACCATGAGACAGATAAATAGGATCGCCGCACGTTTTCTGTCATCCCCCCAAAAAGAGATTCCTAAGAATAACAGAAACGAAACAATGAGCGTGTAATAAACTATGACGAGAAACGCATACGGAGCTGTATTAAAATCCAATGTCAGTCCCGGAATTGCGCCGTATCTTGTAAGGATCCTGGATGCAAAATAATACATCAGATACGAAAGAGGCGGAAAACACCCCGCTCCGTAAATTGCGCGTGAATAAAGGTTCTTTGGATCACCGACAAATTCCACATGCATCCTGAAGTCGCAGAACTGAAGGTCCTTATTCTCCATCACGAAGAAATCGGTCACAGTGGAGCCGTATTTGTATGCATAAAAAAGATATCCGGCAAATCCCAGAAGGACCATTACTGCAAATATGCTAAACGGCGTGAGCCATTTTAGTATGCTGTCTTTACTTAAGTTTTTCATATATCTCCTAAAGTGTGACCTCTGTTATGCCCTCTTCACTGACAATATAAGAGTGTCCTGCGATCTCCATCAGCGGACGGTCGGACATAGAATCGGTGTAGACCTCGATATCGTGCTCGGAATAATCGGGCATGAACTCAGCGAGTCTTCTGACCTTTTCAGCGCCGTAGCAGGTGCGGAATTCGACGCCTTCTTCAAGTGAGTTTGCGATCACGTCGATTTCATCAAACACTCCTTCAAGGACACGGCGGATAAGATTTTCTTCAGAGGCGGATATAACGATGATGCGGTCGTAGTTTTCCGCTTTTATCTTATCGACCACCTCTGTGTTGAGCTTTGCCTTAAGGCTCTCTACATAACTATCCACGCGTTCCTCGGGGAGCTCATAATATCGACGAAGCATTCCCTTTTTAAAGCTGTTTCTTGCGCCGGCCTCTCCCTTATGCAGAGCCCTGCAAAAAAACAACTTTACTCCCGCCGCGAAAAGCGACGGAGAGCAAAGCCAGTATTCCAAATCCATGATGCTCTTTAACGAGTCCGTACGGATCAGTGTATCATCAAAATCAACAAGACATATTCTGCTCATACTTTTCACCGGATCATCAGAAATGAAGCAGTTCTTCGCTTAAGAGTCCATGCAGCGCAGGGATGTCGACCTTAAGAAGAACAGCGAAAGCTACGATGAACACAAGGACAAATATCATCAGGCCCTTTTCCCTGTAAAGTTTCTCGGGAGCCTGTGCGGCCGAATCTTCTTTATAACTGATGTACAGATAATAACTGAAAAGCGCTGTCATGATGGGCATGAGCAGAACAAATTCAACTCTGTATTTGATCAGGAAGATTCCCGTAAAGAACGATGATATCATCGCATAGAAGCATGCAATGCAAAGCAGGATCCTTTCATCGTAAAAAGCAAACGACTTACGGTAGAGCGAAGCGGTGGACTTATCTGCGATCATCTTGTACTCCGAGAAACGCTTCACATCCATAAGGAAAGCACCGCCGAACCAGTAGCCTATGATGATGCTGACCGGTGGCAGATAGAAGTTCGTTACGATAAACCAGCCGATCAGAAGTCTGATGGCGTTATTGATCGATTCGGAAAGCACGTCGAGGACCGGGATATCCTTGGTGCGGATGGGCTTTACATTATAAAGGATTCCCATTACCCAAAGCCAGAGCTCGCAGATGAATACCCACTTGGATACAAGGATCGCACATCCAAGTCCGAGCACCGTAAGGATGGCGTATATCGTATAGACGATACTTCCTTTTACATCGTTCTCGACTACGCTCCTGTGCTTTTTGATCGGATGATATTTATCAAATTCCGCATCGAGCCATTCGTTGATAACGTAATTGGCGGATGCTATGAAGCAGGTTGAAAGGAAGCCGAATATCAGTCTGAATATCAGCCCTTCGTCAGCCTCGGGAACAAGCAGGAATGCAAACGCCACTCCCGGAAGAATGAACAGCTGCTTGATCCAGTGATCTATCCTCATTATGCGAATGTATTTCTTCATCTAAGCCTCCAATTATTCACACGCGTCAGGAATGCACGGATGCATTCTCTTGTGTAAGTATATCGCAATCACGCTTTCTTCGCCACCAGGTCCTCTATATAATCGGCCCACTGCTTAAAGACGATGTCGGGGTGCGCACGGTCTGCGATCTTGCGCGCGTTCTTTCCGAGTTCTTCTGCGAGCTCTCTGTCCTCGACAAGCTTAAGAATTCCGTCAGCGAGCGCATCCGTGTCTCTGTTCTTTACAAGCAGGCCGTCCACGCCGTTGGTGATGAGCGTTGCGGGACCTCCGCAGGGGCAGTCTGTAGAGACGATCGGAAGCCCGAGCGCCATGGCCTCAAGCAGCGCGTTCGGCAGGCCTTCCCATTCCGATGAAAAAGCGTAAAGTCCGCCGTCGTTAAGCACCTTTTCCAGGCAGGTTGAATCGCCCATCAGATGTATGAAATCGTGCGCCTTATATCTGTCGATGCGTTCCTCAAGAACTTCCTTGGTTCCGTCAAAAGTGTCTGCCCCGTAGAGTTCAAGCGACCAGTCCGGGTGCTTCTCGTGAACCTTCATGAAGGCGTCGATGAGCATGTGCTGGAACTTGAATCCAACGAGGCGTCCCGATTGAACAACCACTTTGCGGCGCTCCTTCGGGGGCTCGACGCCGATGTATTTTTCGTTTAGCGGGTTTAAGATTATGCGGGATTTTTCCTGAAGATATTTTGGGAAAAAGTCGCGCTGGCCGACTGTCTGGAATACGCATCCTGCTGCCTTCGGGAAAAGGAGCGGAATCAGGATCTTGTCGCGCAGTCCGTCGTAGTGGCCTATCGGGTCCGTCCTGATAGATATCAGGCATGGTATGTCCATACGGTATGTAGCCATGAGCGCCCTGTAGACAGCGAGGTGTGCGAACGCGATCACGATGTCGGGCTTCTCTTCCTCGATGCATTCGCGGAGCCTTTTTACACGCATAAAATATCTGTTCAACCGGCTCTTTTTCTCATCGCTCTCTCTCGGACCTACTACGATATGTTTGATTCCTTCGTCTATAGGGTATTCAATCTCACCTATCCACTCCACTGCTATGACTACTTCATAGCCCTCACGATGGAAACGGTTCGCGAGGTTCGATACCACGCGCTCCGCTCCGCCGTGCTCGAGGCAGTTTAGGTGAAACAACAGTTTTCTGCTCATCAATCATTACTCCGTTCGTCGCAAAGTGCCAGGAAGTTGTTAAGATACGGCTCGTATCCGAAGTCTCTTGCACGCTCCATGGCCTTGGTTTTGTAGCTATCCAGCTTCGCCTGATCTCTTAAGAGGCTTAAAATGACGGATGCAAGGTTGAAATGCTCCTCGGTGATGTGAGCGTAGTCCAGGTCCTTATCATATGTCATAGGCGGAGTCAGTATGCCGTAATCTCCGTAGATCGCATCGATCTCTTTGTCCTGTTCCATCTGCTCAAAGATCTCATTGCACTCCTGTGTATTTCCGTCCTTAAGAAGGATCTCCGCGGGACCTGAAGAGCAGTTGGTAGCGACCGGCACGAGACCGAGCGCCATACCCTCTACGAGGACGTTCGGGAAGCCTTCTATCCTGGATGTGGACCAGATGATCTCGCCGTGCTTAAGATACTTGAAAGGGTTGTCCTGCATGCCTGCAAAGATGACAAAATCCTCTATTCCGAGTCTCCTGGTCATACGTTTGTATATGTCGTAAGTACCCGAACCGAGTATCACAAGTCTTGCCTCGGGGATACTTAACTGGATCAGTTTGAATGTCTTGATCATGTGCCAGAACATCTTATGATCGTCGTCCCTGCCCATGCACATGAGATACCTGATCTTGCTTCCGTATTCGTCCTTCTCGGGGAAAGGCTCATCGGGTTCGCCGTTTTTCGATTCGGCTATGATCTCGTCACAATCATAGAGGTTATAAAGGGCAACCGCGTTGCCGCCGATCACGCTCGCAATCTCTTTGGAACAGCAGATGATCTTGTCAGCCTTAAGTCTGTAAAGCCTGTTATACCAGGTATAGGTCACGTCCAGATAACTGTGGATGCTGACCCAGGTCGCGCCGAACCCGGTCGTCAGACAGTTGACTATATTGGCTGTCCCGCCATGGCTGTATGCGATGTCGGGCTGAAGTTTTCTCTTGAGGCTCTTAAGCTTGATGCTTCGCCTTATGATGTTGAAAAGTTTAAATATCTTAAGTTCACGTGAGGGGACTTTCAGATTGACGATGTTCAGTCCTTCAACGTCATATCCGATCTCGGAATCATCGAATATTGCAACCGTCACGTCAAACTTATCCGCAAGTATCTTCGCGGAACGAACGACCACGCGCTCCTGTCCTCCCTGATGAAGAGTCGGTACTATGAGTAGGAGTTTCTTTTTATCATTCATGTAGTTCACCTGTTGTTCTGAGCGTCAGCATAAGGAGCATGCTGATATAAAACAGCGGCATGTTGTAGATCATATATCGCGTCTGGCAAAAGATGACAGACGCAACGATAGCAATGTTCAAAAGCGACGCGATGAGCGTCATGATCCCGAGGATTGATACGTCGTCAAAACGTGTCCTGATACATCTTACGATCAGAATCGCGATGTAAATCAGCCACATGAATAGGCCGGCTTTGTAAAGGATGCCTGAAGCTCTGGCCGTGGTGTTCGCAAGACCCTGAACGTAGTCCGCAATCCAGAGTTTGGCAATCCTGTCATACTCAAGAGGACGAACAGCATTTATGATCGTCGCTGTTATCTCGTCCGTAATACGCGCCTGGAGGACGGCGTTGTCACCACTCTTGGTCTGTGCATACCACTCGATCATCGCCCACATGTGATCGATCTGGATCATATCGTAGTGCTCTGCAAAATGATCACCGAGAGCAAAAAGTCCGGCCGGCGCATCATGCATCATGCTGCCTTCGGAATCGCATACATCATAAATCGCTTCAAACAACATGCGGATCTCGGGATCCTCTATCGCCTCGGCGTATTCTCTTTCCGCGGTGTAGAAGACCACCGTGGCCATGAATCTGTTGTCGTTAAAGTGACGCACTGCTTCGCCGTTTACGCGCATGTGGTAGACGCTTTCAACGCCATGGTTGAGGAGCAGGACTGAAGCGGCAACAACAATCACCGGTAGTAAAAGACCTTTGAGGAGGCCGGGTTTCTGTCGTATAAATGATACGAAAATCCCGCATACCAGGAGGATCAGCGTCAGGTACATCTGCTTGCGCGTCGAAATCAGTATCAGTGAAATGAACGCGGATGCGATCAGCATGCTCTTTTTGCCTGAAAGAATGTAGTCGATCAGGTATCTGAAAAAGAGCAGGAAACCGGCTACACAGATTCCTTCGGAAAGGATACTGTTCGAGTACATTGAAGCGCGGCCTGCAGCAAAACGGCACAGTGCGGATACGCCCAGGCAGATCAATAACGAGAGGTATACCGCATAGGGTTTTAAGTTAAAAGTACGTCTTAAATACAACACGAGCGAGCATGTCGCTGCGGCTGCAAGAATGCTCTGCAGACATACGCAGATAAAGAGGTACCTCTCCTCACCGAACACCGCGCGATGGAACGCCAGGAACATGGGATAAAAAGGTTCCCTGGACAGATCCATGTTGATATATGTCATCGTGTCCGCGCACATCACGACTCCGTCGAAGACTGCAAAGAAGCCGTAGAACGCAAACGCGATCATGATCACAAGCCATGCGTGGAGGCCTGTTTTTTTCCCGGTTTGATCAGCCATCATCAAAATGTTATCTGGGCATTCATGAACTCGTCCATGTATTCTTTAAAGTCCTTGCATTCGTCATCTATCGAAACGATCATTTCTTTGTATTTTTCACGGACGAGTGAAACATAGTTATCGTGATTGTCATACCCTTCTTTGCACCATCCAAAGGGGTGTGTCAGGATCTGAACCTTCCTGTGATTCAGGATGTTCTCGCGGGTAGGATATCCGTATCTCCAGATGTGGTTTGCATCGGACATGTACTTTACGTCAAGCACTGTATCATCGGTCACGCCCTCTGCAAAAGTGAAGAAATCATCCTGATATGCATTGAGGACTCCGGGGTACTTAAAGTTAGCTGCAAGAGCCGCTGCCGGAGGTCTGTGGATGCTGAACTGATTGACCTCGAAGCCAAGCATGTATGACATGATCTCAAGCTGCTTCGGGATCTGTTCGCGGATGACTTCCATGTCGGTCTCACCGTCAAGCGCAAAGTGAAGGCCGATCGTATGGCCGTTGTCGCGCATCCTGTATATGCGGTCCCTCGTCGTGCGCGAGAAGGGGTTGTAGCTGTTGTTCGTAAACTGGAAAAACCAGGTGCTGCAAAAGTCCATCTCGGTCTCAACGAGCGACATCTGATATGAACGCTCTACACTGTATTCAACGTCGTGACGCATGATCACGAACTCATCCGAACCGAGCGCTTCGGGATATTTCTTTGCGCGGCCACTGTCTTTAACCGCCTGTATGATCTCTCTGTAATCGTCGTATGAAAACATTTCGGTTTCCTCTCTGGTTATATAGTCTTGCTAAATTCTTTCAGCCATGCATGGAAAGTGCGTGCAGTTTCGGCTTCCATTGCCCTGTTTTTCGACAGGTAAAAATCGTCTGCGGATTCACGCGGTATCTCATCCGTCACTTCGCTTTCGAGCATGCTTCCGGGATGAATGTTAAGTTCAAGATCGTACCCCTTTTTCTCGCATACGCCAAGCATGTGAGGCATCACTCTGTCGATGCGATCCATGTCCATATGTCCGGTCATAACAAGGCCCCAAAGGTAAGCCGGTTTCTGCCCGTGATCTCTGATATATCTCTCGGCTTTCGGTGCGAGGAATGCTAGTATCCGGTTCTTGATCAGGCCGATTGGTTTTACCCCGCCTCGTCCAAATCCGAGATTTCTGATAAAAGGCCACAGCGGTTCGTGCGCCGTGCGGATGTGGTCGAATTCCAGGTTGTTTTTGTCTAGAAGATAAGTGAGCGCTTTCCACACTATCGGGATCAGATGCGCGTGCTGGTGCGAATCGATCCTGTAAGTCTGGGGTTCGCATTTTATCCCCGATTCCGATGCTATGGTCTGTGCTTCATATATAAAATCAAAGCCCCTTCTAAGCTGGCATGCGATCTCGGTTTTTAACTGTTCCAGGACTTCTTTGTACCGCATCCGGTTGCCGTTTAAGTCGCTAACGGGAAGGTGAAACGAAAGTAGGAACAGGCTTTTCCATGTCCAGGGAATCAAACCGTCACGGGCGTCTTTGTCCGGGGATGCACCTGCCAGCTTCTCGACCGGGTCAGGATCTGCTGTTCCTATTAGTCTCCCCTCTACAAGATCCAGGTGTACCGTGATGTACGGCAGGCGTTTCATCTCCGGAATTGCTTTCATGAACATGTCATGGTACTTCTCATGATCCTTCATGTTCGTGATCACGCTGACGCCGTCTAAGTGACCCTTTTTTACCAGTTCGAGGATGTCCCGGCTCGTATTATATGATTCACCGTAGTCGTCCGACTGCAGGAATATGTTGGTTTCTCCGATCTTCATTGATCCGACCTCGTGCGGCTCGTCGTGCTATTCATCACTCGTCTTTCCTGCGACATTCGCGAAGGACTACCGAGTCAACTATGTATCTGGGACGATGCTTCGTCTCCATATAGGTCTTGCCAAGATACTCACCCATGACGCCTAAGCTTACCAGGATCACGCCGCCGAGAACGAGCGTCACGATGAGGGTCGTGGTATAGCCCTGAACGGCGTTTCCGTTTGCCCAATCTATTATCGAGAAAATGACCATTACGATCGCCGCGATAACGGTGATAAATCCGATGACCCCGATCATGCGAAGAGGTCTGATACTCGAGGATGTAATGCCGTCTAAGGCGAGCGTCATCATCTTTCCGAATGTGTATTTGGACTTGCCTGCCTCACGCTCTTTTACATCGAAATATACGATGTCGGAGGGCAGTCCCATGGAGGGGATCAGTCCGCGAAGGAACAGGCTGCTCTCCTCATATTCGGAGAGGGCGTCAAGCGCTTTTGCGGACATCAGGCGGTAGTCGGCGGAGTTTGCGAGCGCGCCGCTACCCAGCGCATGCATGAGTTTGTAATACAGAGTCGCGGTTGATTTTTTGAAAAATCCGTCGGTCTTTCTGTCGTTACGTACGCCGTAAACGACCTCGGCGCCGGCCATGTATGCATCAAGGAATTTCTCCAGGGCATCGATATCCTGCTGGAGATCGGCGTCGATCGTGACCACTGCGTCGGCGTAGAATCTCGCCTCCATCATACCCGCGAGGATCGCGCTCTGGTGGCCATAATTGCCTGCAAAAGAAAGCACTCCGTAGAAGGAATCTTTCTTCGCCAGATCGTGCAGCATACGAAGCGTTGCATCCGTGCTTCCGTCGTTTACGAACAGAACCTTGCTATCATGCTCTATGCGGCCGGCATCCATAAGGGCGTTCATTTTTTCCTTAAGGATGATGGCCGTTTTTTCTATGACTTCTTCCTCGTTATAACAGGGCACTACAAGGTATAAAGTCGGAATGTGTCGTTTGTTCATTATGATTTCCTTATCCTGTGTTTGATATATGCTCCGAGCAGGATCATCCTGTTGAGCACTTCAACCATCCATAACAAGACCGCTCCGATCGGAGGGTAATACATTTTTCGCAAGTACCGTGCGGACTTATACTGGTCCTTTGTCAGCGAAAGCTTTTGCTTAAGCGTCATCGAATCATTGTCCGGCAAACGATGATCGTGATAATAGTTTAAGTCTTCGGCGAGAAGCGTGATATAGCCTTTTTCCCTGCATCTGATCCCGACGGAGGTTTCCTCGAAATACAGGAACATGTTCTCGTCAAAAAAACCTATGTCGGACAGACAGCTTACTTTTGCCATAAAAAAGCATCCTGCCACACAGTCGACCTTCGACAGACCGGGAGAAATCTCCTCCCTGACTATAGGTTTCGAGTAGCGGTGAGTGTGCAGAAAATGATGATCTGCCAGCTCCGTGACTGTAGGTATGCTCCATGCGGACCATGCGAGGCTGCATGCGCCGTCCCGTTCGACTATCCTAGCTCCGATGATACCATATTTTTCGTCCGAACGAAGGCACTTGGCCATTGCAGGAAGTATGACTGCATCAGGGAAATAGACGTCGGGGTTTACTATCGCTATCAGCTTGGAATCATGTTTTTCCATCGCATATCTGATCCCGAAATTGTTGCCTGCCCCGTAACCTCCGTTCGATCCGGTCTGCAATACATCCACTTCGGAGTGTCCTTCATAGGCGTTCGAAAGTATTGGGAATGAATCATCGGAGGAACAGTTATCCACGATGACGACGCGACAACCCAGTCCGAACGATAGTATCCGGTCAACACATCTGCGGGTGTCTTCACACGAATTATAGTTTAAAACAATGACGGCCAGCCTGTCTAAATCATTCATATCATTCATGCCATTCTCCGGATATCAGATCATCCAGATTCTTAACATATTTTTCTATTGAAAAGTCCTCTGCCCTTGAGTGCGCGGCTTTGGCGATAACGTCGCGCTCCCCGGATGTCATGCGGGATGCATATAGTAATGTTTCTGCCAACTGATCCGGGTTTCCTTTTTCAACCAGAAAGCCGTTCACTTTATCCGTGATTATCTCCGGGATCGCACCGCTCTGAGCGCATATGCATATGAGCCCTTTAGACATGGCTTCTATGATAGCGATACCGAAGCCCTCCTCCCATCTCGGCATGTGGATGAATACATCCGATGCAGAAAGAAGCTCCGGGACGTCGTCTCTGCTTCCCAGAAACTCCACTTTATCCTGAAGATCAAGTTCCCGTGAAAGGGTCTCAAGTTCCTCTCTGTAAGGCCCGTCTCCGACTATGTTGAAATGATACTTAAAGTCGTGCATTTTGCTTAAAGTCGTCAGCACATCCTGAACGCCTTTTTCCGGGATCAGACGTCCTACGAATATGAGGTTAAGCTTATCACCTGAAGGCGCGGAAGTTTCGTCGGGCGCGGACACTTCATCCTTCATCGGGAACCGGCTGAGATCCGTTCCGTTATATATGAGCCGGATCTTTTCTTTCGGGGTATCGAATACATCGAGCAGGCTCTGACGTACCGACTCAGAGATCGCGATCACGTCATCGGCGCGAGACAGCGATGCCTTAAGCACGGCTTTTCTTAGCCAAAGTCTCTTCTTCTCGGAGCTTCTGAGCATATCGACCGCGTTGAGTTCCGCGTAGGCTATGGTCCTGATGTTCTTGATCGTCTTATGTGCATACATGAGGCAAAGATGCGACATCGGAGCCTCGTGCAGAGCCATCAGGACATCTGCTTTTTCCTCGCGTACGATCTTCATCACCTTATGGATCGTGGCGATGATATTGCGTCTGGATGCATGCAGATTGATGACCCTGATACCCAGCTTTTCCATCTGAGAATCCACGTAGCCGTCACCCCAGAGGATCAGCACCAGATTATCATGCTTCGAATACAGGGCATAATCCCTGCATCTGGTCTCTATTCCGCCTATGTGGCCGGCGGTGAGCAAAGTGATAACTTTCATATTTTTTTCTTCTTGATCAAGGTCTGTATCGATGCACAGATAACGGCCGCAAGGACCGCAAACCACACTCCGATACTGACGGTCTTCTTGTTGTACTCCGAGACGGCTGCATCCGTATCGTACTTGTACATCGGGGTGTTCTCGTCTGTATATCTGACTACCAGATCACCGCCGGATCTGATATCGTTTATCTCTGCCTGTGTAAGATACAACGGTTCAAGTCCCAGCGTATCGCCGGCCTCGTCTTCCTGAGTGTCCATGTAAAGTGCCTGAGGCTTGTCTGTAAGAGCGAGGAATGCGCCTGTTGCTATCACGCCCACAAGCACGCCTGCTGCTATAGCTGCGATGATGCCCTTCATGGTGCCGGGCATCGATTCAGAGTTGCTGACGGGATCGCCATTTTGTATTTCTTTTGTTACGTTATCCGCCCCATCTGCAGTGCTGTCTGATAGTATTTCAGCCACTATTTCGTACAGCGCCGCACCCATGAACACATAAGTGATGTTCTTGAAACCTGCGTTATACAGGAAGGGTTCCCATATACCCGCAAAAAGAACCGCCATGAGCACTGCCAGTTCCGACATATATCCGCGCTTAAGTGCATGTCTCACATAGAGGATCGTGATAACGCTAATGATCAAAAAGGCTACTATACCAAGTTGAAGCAGCAGATACAGATGAGCCATGTCCAGGCCGTACGCCTTAAAGAGCGGATCGGGGTTATTCAACCTGATACCAAATAACGAGAGTGAATTATTGGACCAGAAATATCTTGCAATAGACAATCTAGTGTTGAATACCGAGAGGTCTAATTTGTCGAAAAGACTACCCGGCAGGATGAACGGAAATGCTATTGCTATAAATGCTGCGAGCGGATATGCAGCGAAGCATACTATCTTCTCAAAAATGCCCGGCGTACGCCTAAAGTAGAACCACAGGTTCACGCACAGATATACGAGTGAAACAAGTACACCAGTGCGGCTTCCTGAGTACATGAATACGTACAGGTTCAGTCCGACGAGAAGGAGCGATGTCAGGATGATGGTCAGGGTCTCACGGGTACGACCGGTGCCCGGCACCTTTGCGTAATCATTGCGGCTTGAAGCGGTTACCGAATTGTTATAGTTCGTAACATAGAAGCCGACAAGCAGCGTGAGCAGCAGCACGTTCATATGCAGCGTATTCGGATGCGCATAGCCGAGCGAATGCCTGAACATCACGCCCATCGCGCCACGGTCCTGCGGATAAAACAGTTCGGGAAGCAATCCAAAGGCTCCCGTAAAAATCCTGAACGCTATGCAAAGACCCGCAGTGACCATGCCGCAGAGGATGACCTTTTTCTTCTCAACGCCCTTCATGCCAAGAAGAGTCATGAAGCAGATGAGAAGTCCTTTTTCACCGGTGTGAATGTATACGATTCCGGCGATAAAGAGCAGTCCCGAAGCGATTCCGTACTCGTGGATAGTATGCTTCGTCACGATCATGTGCGCCACAAAAAGAATTATAGCCACCACATAGATCACCTTGAGCGCGGTCTGACCCTCATAGAGGCCGATCGCACGAGCGCCGATCATCAGGACGAAATATATCAGATAGAGAATCTCGCCTATCTTTTGTCTGCTATCAGATCTTTCCATCATACCTCGCCATGATAAATACTATCGGACTGACTGTGAACACGATGTAGAAGAATCTCGCGTCGTGACCCGACAGCAGCAATATAGTTCCGAAAGCATAAGCTATGACCGGAATACAGGGGATGATCTTTTTCCAGGATTTCAATGATGACCAGCCTAGGCTCGCAAGCACTGCGATGACAAGCATGAGCAGGGCGAACCCGAGCTTGCGGAAAAAGTTTAACCCCTTCAGGCGGACTATGCTGTGATATTTTTCCAGAATATGCGCAAGCGCAGGCTTTCCGGCGGGCTCCAGTCCATAATCATTCTCATCGATCTGGTTGTGAGCGATATCGATGTCCGCCTTATCCTGCAGATCCAACCCATACACAAAATCGGTAAGCGCAAATACCGCATCCACAGAAGTCTCAGGGGATACCACAAAGCATTTGAGCGCCATCTTAACGATAGGGACTACGCCCTTTTCCTCGATGACATCGGGATTATATGCGCCGCCGTATTTCATGAGGTTGAAGTTGCCGCGGTTATATCTTTCCTCCCACACTTCCGCAGGGGAATATGAATATGCAAACTGAAGAGTTTCTTCGTCGAGAAGATCAGGTGATTCCTTCACGGCGTTGCCGATCACTGCCATCGGGAAGCCGACTGTCTGTACAACCTCTGTAGGTGAAACAGTGGCGTTGACCGCCTTGTAGATCGGACCGCGGACCACGACGAGAGTAAGGATGAACGACGCCACAAGAAGGAGCCACTTGGGCTTGCTCATGTAGAATATCATCGCGATGACCATAAGTCCGGTGAAGATTGCACCGTTATGTCTGAAAAGCGTGGCGTTTGCCAGCATGAATCCGATCACGATACATCGGAGGATCGAAGCCTTATCCGGCCCTTCGAAAAAGATTCTTGCAAAAGCAGTAACAGCTACCAGCGCAACTGTTGCAAAACCAACATCTTTGAACGCAAAAAGAAGTATGTAACCGGTAAGCGGATTGAGCATTATATAAGCTAGTGAGATGACAGCGGGCAACGTGCCTGCATGCTCATAAATGACTGCAAACATATATCCGAGTGCAAGCGAAAAAAGGAACATCTGCCATACTATAACGCTCCATACTTTTCCGAAGATCTTGATCGGGATCGTGTAGTAAAGAAGCGTATGCCATACGGGATGCCAGTCATCATATGCGCCCGTCATGACCTGTTTGATCTGTGACAGATTATCGGGTTCGTAAGATCCCGGGAAATACGCTATGAACCAGATCATCAGGATAGCAAAGCATACGGCCGATGCGATCACAAAAGCGATGATGCAGCTTCGTTTCGTAACCTTCCCTAAGCGTCTTATATTAATCCTGTCGAATAGCTTAAGCAGGAGCCTGGAAAGCGCCCACGCAGCGATTGTCAGGGGCACAAGTATTCCAAGCAGTATCAGCAGATTATGCGTGACATACAGGTATATCGATGACACGCTTATCAGAAGCAGATACAGCGTAAGGATTATCGTGTTGGCTTTAGATCTTTTTTGCAAGGTATTGGACATCTATAACCTCATATTTATCCGACCGGCTGTATGTGTGCACGCCAATCAGGCGGCGTTTACAGTCGGTATTTACTTTGTTCGGAAGCATCTCTTTCTTTATCTCGCCCGATTCGGGATCACCCTCACGGAACATCACAGAGTAGCCGTACACGCCGGATGTCGAACGCTGGACGGGATAGATAACCTCGCCGGGAGTGCTGTCGGCGCTGCCGCCGATCGAAAGGGCCCGCTCAGCGCCCAGCGGATAGCCTGCCATGCGCGACTGAAGGGTGTATTGTTCGCTGACGAGACCTAAGTCGGTTGCTTCCAGCTCGGCGTTCGTGCACGCGTCGGCCGGGGTTCCGTCCGATGAGCTCTTCTTCAGTTTAAACTTCCTGAATCTCGTATAAAAATCAATCTCCGGAAGATACTCCGAAGAAAGAAATGTTATCTCATCATCCGACGCCTCAAATACGACAGTATCGACGAGTTTCATTCCGTCCAGGAAGCGTCCGCACTTTTCCCATTTATCCGGGAAGGATGCGCAGCGATACAGATTGATCGCGTTATCCATCTCAGTCTCAGGGATCATATACAGGCTGCCGTTCCATTCAAAACACATCGGGAACGACATGTGGAATTTCTCCTCGATAACTGCGACGGGCTCGTGCCAGGTGCCGTCAGTGATGTCGGAATAGACGATCGCGCCGATTCCGGTCTCGCGGTCCACACGCTCCATGAATACGATCTCGCGACCGTCGTGGCTTATGATCAACGGATCGGCGTACCAGTATTTTCCCGAGTGCGGTAAAACGGCATAAGGCTCATCGCTCCCGGCTTTCTTAAATGCACAGGAAAAGATGGCCTCATATCCGATAAATTTCATGAACCCGAGACGCAGCCCGAGTTTTTTCGCTTTCTTTATAAACTCCGAGACTTTCAAGCCATTGTCCCCCGGTGTTTATTCTTAAAAAGCAGGTAGATGTAGAACTTGACGTTGGTCACCACGTATCTCTTAAAGAGCCTTCCCGGATCCTGGCAGAGGCGGTAGAACCATTCCATTCCGACCTTCTGGATCCAGACGGGAGCCCTCTTTATCGTGCCAGCATGGAAGTCAAATCCGGCGCCGACTCCCATCATCACTCCGCTAATCTTTCCTGCGTGATCGGCCATCCATTTTTCCTGCTTGGGAGCGCCGAGACCGATCCATACGACGTCGGCTCCGCTTGCATTTATGCGCTCGACATCAGCGGCGTCTTCCTCAGGCGTCAGGTCTCTAAACGGCGGTGAATACATGCCAACGATGTTGATGTCAGGATACTTTTTCTTAAGATTCTCCTGAAGTGCGTCGAGCGTCTCCTGCGAAGATCCGTAGAAATAGTGGCTCACCTGACCGTCTGCGGTGTCATGGAAAAAGTGATCCATGAAGTCGGGTCCGGCCACGCGCTCCGCGCCGACAAGTCCGCTCGAAATCTGGCGCTTTGCGATCGGATTTCCGTCCGCAAAAGTGAGAGCCGAATTGTTTAAGACGTCGCGATACGAAGGATCTTCGACGGACATCACAAGTGTATGAACATTGGAAAAGCAGATGTATTTGCCACCCAGTTCTTTAATGTTTCTGATCACATGAAGCACCGCTTCCTCGGTGCGAGCGATCGCATATTTCACTCCGAGGAGCTCGAATCTGTTACGGCGTACACTCACCGGGACTGTAAGGAATCCGTTCACATCGGATGCAATGCCGCTCCTGATGTCGTATCCGTCTATGTCAAGTCCGGCGTAGACTCTCGCGCCTTCTGCAACCGCCGTATCGAGCATTGCGTTATAGTCTTCGTCGGATGCATTTCCCCTGCGGATAAAAACTGCAGGATCGGCGTCTTCATCCGCGGAGTCTGCGATCAGCTTACGGAATTCTTCGGCCGCCGGATAAGGAGGACGGATCTCCAGAGCACGGACTTCCTCGCGCAGGCCGTTCTTTTTCAGATAAACGCTCCGAATGACCATCCTAAGAACGTAATCATAAATGATGCTCGTAACATACACGGTCGCGATGACGAATCTCGATGAAACCTCGCCCTGCTGGGTAACATAGAGATACAGGATCGAGAGGATCATGACAAAAGTTTTGTCACGAACGACCATGACAAGGTTCTCGATCGGATCGCTCTCAAAGACCGATCTGCTTCGCAGGTCCACGATCACGAAGATCAGCGTCAGGATCAGCCACATCGACACGATGAGCGTGATATAGAGTCTGTCGAACCTGTCGACCCAGTTGTCATATCTGATGAAAAGTGCGGTCAGACAAGCGAGCGTCTGAGCGATCAGATCAGCGATCAATATTCGTCTTTTGGGATATCTTCCGTAGTTTCCTTTTTTCATGATTTTCTAGCTTCGCGGTTTCGAAGTGTGTTGCTTCCGGGCTAAGGAGTGCTTTACTTCTGTGCCTCCGGAATAAACTTGTTCTCGGATAACGAGTAGCCGCGCTTGATGAATTTATGCACAAAAACCCACCACGCGGGAACCCAGATATATCTGTGCATCGCAGGCGATGCGGATCCGATCATCCAGCAGTTGCGGTCGCACTTTCTCGTGCATTCGCGAACCTTTTCCGCCTGATCCGAATTCCAGAGAGTGTCCCAATCTGTCTCCTTCAGGTTGCCCATGACAGCCTTCTGCGCCATGCCGTTGCAGGGGATCACATCGCAGAACGGATCGATGAAAAACGCATCCTTGCTCATATCGCAGGGAAGCAGACGCTTGTTGCCGTAAATGTAGTTGATCAGGCCGTGATTGAAGTAGGCTCTGAACCATTTTTTCGGCGAAGATGAATGAAGCAGTTCGTTGATGAGATCTTCGAAACACTTCGCCACCTGATACTTGTCCTCGATCTTGTTATCTGTCTTGCGGAAGTAGAACGAGTTGTGCAAAGTCGCAGTTGCAAACTCCATGCCGAGCTCATCGGAAATCTTGTAAAGGCTCACGAGATCCTTGCAGTTCATGTCCTGAACGGTCATGCCGAAACCAACATCGGGATGGCCCATTTCCACGAGAGTTTTAAGCGTCGTGTAGCCTCTCTCATAGCCGTTCGGAATGCCGCGGATCGCGTCGTTGGTTTCCTGCAGGCCCTCGATACTTATGCGGATTCCGACCTTCGGAAACTCCTTGCAAAGTGCGATGATGCGGTCTGTAAAATATCCGTTCGTGGAAATGACGATACGGTCGGATTTCTTGTAAAGTTCGCGAACGATGTCAGGAATGTCCTGCCTGATAAAAGGTTCGCCGCCCGTGATGTTAGTAAAAGCCATCTCGGGAAGTTTGCGGATGTCATCAAGCGTGATCTCTTCGTCGGGTCTCGTCGGATCCTTGAAGCAATCGCACATGTTGCACCTGGCGTTGCATCTATATGTGACTATTACGGTGCCGTAAAGTTTTCTGCGTGACATGGTGTCTCCTTGTATATCTTCAAAAGCTTTTCACAATATTCATCGATCGACATGAAGTACGTCTCAGCACAGCCCTGTTCGAGCTTGTTAAGCGCGATGGTGTCGGACCAGAGTTCAGATATCTTGGCCGTCAGTCCTTCTGCATCTCCGGGTTCAAAAAGGTATCCGTTTACGCCGTCGTCAACGAGCTCCGGAGTTCCTCCCGTTGCCGATGCAATGATCGGAGTTCCGTATGAGATCGACTCCATTACAGTGAATGAGCAGTTCTCATGACATTCCGACGGGAATACGGAAAATGCAGCTTCGGATATAAGTTTCTTAAGTTCATCGCCGGATTTAAAACCGACGTTTTTGACATTCTTAAGTGCGTTTACCTGCGTCTCCAGAGGGCCCGATCCTGCAAATACAAAATCAATGTCGGGAAGCGACTCACAAACTTTTAGTAGAGTCGCGATTCCTTTCTCTTCGGAGAAGCGTCCGAAGTAGAGAACGTAGGGTGATGGTGATGTGCTGTCGGATGTAGTAGTATCCATGGCAGCTGTAGTCCCATCGGCATTGGGTGTCTGCTCGTTGCTGGTCTTTGCTCCCGGCATGAAGTTGTGAAGCGTTATGCACTTGCCGCGAAGTATCGGATCGGACTCAAGTTTTTCCTGCATGAAACGGCTGGGCGTAATGATCGCATCGATCAGGCCATACGTCTTACGTGCCTTGTACAGATACGCTTCCATCGCACCGAGCAGGCTTCGAACGCGGCTTCCGTGGATGCATCTGTTACGCGCACAGTTCATGTACTTTCCGCCCTCGCATTCGAAGCATCTGCGTCCGTCAGATGGAACGCGAAGAAGATGTCCCGGGCATACCCACTGGGAATCATGCGCGGTATATATCGTGCGTGTCTTACCGCCGTGTCTGATATCGTAGTCAGCCACCGCCTCTATGACTGAGGGAGTGAGCTGAAAGTTGATGTTGTTAAAGTGCACTACATCGGGCTTAAAGTCTTCAAGTACCTGCCCTATCTTGCGTGCCGCATCCCTTGAATAGAGGATCTTGAAGGGGAGGGTGAGTTTCTTCAGCTTCGCTGACAGGTGTCCGCCCCCACCTTCGCCTGCATGGAAATCCATGTCGTCGGTGTATACGTTCAGACGGTTTCCGACAATACGTCCCTCGTGCTCCATTCCGAAATACTGGACCTCATGACCCATTTTCTCAAGGCACTTGCCGACCTCAAATATATATGTTTCCGATCCGCCGTTGGGATGCAGGAACTTGTTTACTATCAGTATCTTCATGTATTTCTCAAGCGTCTTTTGGGATCACTTTTTACTCATGATCTCACTATAAATTGCTTCGGTCTGCTTCGTCATTTCATCCCAGCTGAACTTCTCGCGGATGTGCTCGGCGCTACGAGTGCGAAGATTCTCCACGCGAGAAGGATCAGCTATGAGTTCGCGTAGTTTTTCAGCCAGGTCATCTATATCGCCATGCGCGAATGTAACGCAGTTATCTTCAAGGACTTCAGTGTTCTCCGGAATGTCGCTTACCAAACAGCAGTTGCCAAATGAAGCGGCTTCCAGAAGGCTGAGCGCCATGCCCTCTACATCAGAAGGAAGCACATAAATATAAGCGTTTGAATACAGTTCTTCGAGAATGCGTCCTTCTGCGAATCCGGTCATGATGATCCTGGCATCATCAGCCGTGCGACGCTTTAATTCCTCGACATAATCATCGGTCTGTCCACTGCCGCCTGCTATTACAAGCTTCATGTCGGTATCGAGAGACTTGAAAGCATCGATCAGGTAATGTGCGCCTTTCTCGGGAACGAGACGAGCCAGAAACAGGATATACTTACCGGATTCAAGTCCGAACTTGCCTTTGATCTGATCGGCTTCAACACGCTCGTGAGAGTCTGCGCCGTTAGGGATATAGACGGTCTCTCTTCCGTAGGTGTCGGCGAAGTATTTCTGCATAGCCTTTGAAAGGACGATAATCTTGTCCGCATACTTGACCGCCCTCTTCTCGCCGCGAAGGATCACGCCGGACGCCATGTTGCCCCACTTGGCTCTTTGCCAGTCGAGGCCGTGAATGGTGACCACGATCTTTTTGTGAAAGAGTCCGAGCAGCCAAAGCATGTTGCAGGGGCCTTCTGCGTGATAATGGTAAATATCGTAGTGTCCGAAGAGTGCTCTTATAGTTGCAAGATATGCGTAGACGAGGGCGTTAAGTCCTCCGTTTGGAAGTGTAGGGATAGTACGGATGCGAACCTTGCCATAGTGGCGGGGATCGGATCCTACGGCGGCTCCGTTTGAAGCCTTTTCAGAAGCCTTATCTGTAGCTGTATCTGAAGCCTTATCTATAGCCTGAAAAGCCCGGTTATACGCCTCAACGGTATACCCGTCCTCAGCGAGTCGTTTTGAGAGTTCGCCGACCACGATCTCAACGCCTCCCTGCCTCGAAGGTATGCTCTTTTGTCCTATCATTACAACACGTAAACTCATGTTAGTAAGTATACCATAAACCCCTTATTTTCCGTAGAGTTCGTTCCACTGAGCGCCGTATAATTCGTTCCATTCTTCGCGGCCCATTGCCTGCACTGTGTTCTTCCCGTAGAAGTCCGCGGTAACCTCGTTGGTATAGCCGTTTACATCTTCCGTGATGGGCATGTGCATGAGCGGGCCCTGCTTATCGTTGATGTAGGGAACCACGGCGTCGGTCACGTTCGGATCATTGAATACAGCAAGTCTCTCCTGCATCTGAGCCTCATAATCAGCAGCCTGACCGGATGAAACGAAATTGTATATGTCGTAATCGACCATGTTGCCAATGAGATGGCGGTTAAGCAACGCTACAAAAACTATCATGAAGATGAGAAGCGCGCAGGGGGCGATTTCGGCAAGCTTGTAACTACGGCCGGCCTTATCATCATGAGAAGTTTCACCGGGTTGAATAACAGTTGCAGAATCATCAGCCTTCCTAAGAACCACGCCTGTAAACAACCCAAGCATCGCAGATATCACAACTATATACACAACGCTCACGTAATAATACGAATCGTAAACGCCGCCGGATATTCCGGCCCAAACGGTATCACCCGCATAGTATTCAGGCGACCTGGTCATACATACGATGAACCATCCGAGGACGCCCACGATCAGCAAATCTTTGATCTTGATCCGAACCGAGGACTTACTTACGAGTGCAAGTACAAACACGAATATCGGCAAAAGAACAAGCGGACGAACATCGAGGAAATACCTGAACAGTTCGATCGTTCCGAATTTAAACGACTTATAGAAAACCTCAAAAACCCTGCCTATGCTGAATCCAAAATCTTCGCCACCCCTGAACTTATTACCGGGGCAGGTTGCTGCGATGATAAATCCGACCATTTCAAGTCCGAGCGGAATGAGCAGGAACAAAGAACGTTTCTTCTTCAAAGGATCCCTGGACAGGAATCCCCACGCCATCAGGAAAAATACCCCGAGTCCGCTCATCACTATAGGCGGGAAACCGGAGCCTCCTAGATACGTCATGAGCAGGATCACGGCCACAAGATTCCTTTTGCGCCCTTCGGTAAGATACAGGATCGCGTTCCCTGCTGCGAGGCACACAAGCCCGAACGCAAAGGTATACCTGATCACTCCCGGGAAAAAGTACAGACCACTGGCCGGATAGATCATGAACTGTATGATCATAAAAAGACTGATCGAACTTGCGATAAGATATACGCTCTTTTCAAGCTCAAGCAGTTTGGTCAGGATAACGTAGAACAGGAAGAATATCCCGATATTCAGGATTCCAACGGAAATGAAGATCGTTATCGTGTATAACTTCTCTCCCCAGATGCTCGGTTCAAATCTCCATACGAACATGGTCGCAAGAGTCCCCTGGAATGAGTAGTATTCCCTGACAACATCACGCCAGGCAACATATATCACCTGCCAAAAGCTCGCATGGTTTTCAATCGCGTGTTTAACGGGCGCGCCGTAGAGATAATCATCGCCCGATGCGTAATTGAAAAAGCCTATATATATCACGGGAATACAGGACAGAATATAGATGATCAGGCTGATCGCAGCCAGTACTTTTGTCGTTATTTTTTTCATAGCACAATTATATCATATCGGCGCCGGGAATATGATATGATAATCGGTGGAGGAAATCCCATGGACACACTATTTATCGTAATGCCCGCATACAACGAAGAGGCAAACATTCAGGCTGTCGTGGAACAGTGGTACCCGGTCCTGGAAGGAAAATCGGAAGACTCCAGACTGGTCATCGCCGACAGCGGAAGCAAGGACAAAACACACGAGATTCTGAGCGGGATGAAAGCCAACGGCTATCCTAAGCTCGAGGTCATCGATACAACCAACCAATACCACGGTCCCAAGGTCATCGCTTTATACGAATATGCGATCAAAAACGGGGCAGATTATATATTTCAGACGGATTCGGACGGACAGACCGATCCGGCTGAGTTCGGTGCATTCTGGGAAGATCGAGAAAAGTTCTCAGGAATCTTCGGAAACCGTACCGTGCGCGGCGACGGTGAAGACCGCGCTTTTGTGGAAAAGATAGTATGCCGTCTTCTCAAAATGTATTTCAAGGTGGATATCCCCGACGCGAATGCGCCGTTTAGGTTAATGCAGTCGGAAGCAGTAAAAAGGCACCTGTACAGAATGGCGCCGGACTACGAACTGCCCAACATCATGATCACGACATTTTTCGTCAAATACGATGAGCCGGTCGATTTCAGAGTGATCTCATTCAAACCGAGACAGGGCGGTGAACCCTCGTTGAACATTCCAAAGATCGTTAAGATAGGGATCAAGGCGCTGAAGGATTTCAGCGGATTCAGGAAAGACATGGCCCGCGAGCAGGGCACATGACATTCAGCCGGACACAGGCGCCGGCAAGCAAGAACTACTCTTCGCGGCGGACATCCGTCCCCGTGAATACATCGACATACATGCTGTCTATGAGATACGAGCAGGTCTCGTCGAAGACAGCGACGCTTATACCGTTCTTATCGGGAGAAAGATCTGTAGCATCAAGCTTGATCGTGGCAAATTCGTCTCCCGCATTTCTCCAGATATTCAGATCAGAATCGTTCTCCATAGCGTAGTAAACGCTGTACTCCTCAGCTGCGGGAGTTGCGCTTACTATCTGCCCGTTTCTGACCACGAATACTCCGCCGTTTGCATAAGAAGCGGCGTCTACGCCCACTGCATTTAATCCGGGCAAAAGCAGTTCATCCCCGAGAGCATTGAAAAATCCGTTCAGAGAAATGATGTATGTGCATCCGCGTGTGTCTGCGGCAAGAGTATACAGATATGTCGCGGGATCGGGCGCGGCCTGAAGCGCATAACCGAGTTCACGGTCTTCCATGAAGCGTGAATGCAAATCCCAGAGAGCATATGCGGGATCACCGCGTCTGTCGGTCAGATCGTAGTTTGCAAGCATGTATTCGGCGAGCGCACGGGTTACTTTGGCAGCGCCGTTATTGTTCAGGTGTGAATACTCGCGAAGATCATTCGAATAATCGATCTCACACGGAGCGTCCGCATCCATGAAACCGATGTAAGGGTAGCCTTTTTCGGTGATGTAATCACGCACGCTGTTCTGAAGCGCTCTCTCTTCCTCGGTCGCAGAAAAAGGAGCGTTGAAGAACACCAGCTGTACGCCCGATTTATCACAGAGTTCCATGATCTTGTCCATGTAGTAGATCGCGTTTTCGGGAAGGGGCTCGCGTCTGTCGGTAACGGCCGGAGGATCGCACGCGGTCACGGCGTTATCTCCGATGTATCCGAGGCTGTATTTGGTCTCATTTACCACATCGCCGCGGGCAAGTTCAGCGTATCTCGAATGCACGATCGGCATGCGCAGGATCAGTTCCTCGACGGTCTCTCTGTCGATATCATGTCTGGATGCAAAATCAAGGATATAAGGCACGAAATAACCGTTGAAACGAGGAACGAGCGTGCTCCTATAAAGGGTATCATCTTCCGGTTCGTCGGTACCCATGAGCGCGGTCTCAACAAGCGCGATCTTGGGCTTATTATGCCTGAAGGAATCCTTCATGTAATAGTAGGTTCCGAAGGCCTGCTGTGCGCCGGAAGAAAGGGTAAACGAAGCGATGCCCGATTCCTTCCAGAGGATCGAGTTATCAACCGTACATCCGGCGTGCGATGCGCCGTATACCATCACGTCGATCGGTGCATCGATGTCGTAGTAGTTGTCGTAGAGCCTGCCATGGCCGCCAAGGTCGCCGGTGTCCTTGTAGCGAAGGACATCATAGCAGACTGCCAGCATCAGACAGAGCAGAACCACGAATATGATGATTTCTATCAAGACCTTATGCTTCTTCATAATTTTGCGTCAAACAGAGCACCTCTGCTCCCTGGCACCTAGAACTGGAAATATATAAACTGCTGGGAGTCGAACTGCACTCCGTACTTGCCAAATACCACGATCATGAAGATCAGTACCATGAGGACCGCAACCCTGAACCCTGCAAACTGGCCCATGAGCCATTTGTCGAGCGTGAGGCCTCTCCTCGTCCTGATCAGATCCACAACAAACAGGATCAGAAGCGCGATCGCAAGGATCCACATTTCCTGAACATTCAATCCGTACTCAAACACCGTTCCGTCCGAGAGGACGTACCAGTCGGGTCGGGTGAACATTCGCTTGAAGATGGTGATCGCGTTTTCAAACGAACTCGCCCGGAAGAATACAGCGGGGAAACCGAATATTACGGTGGTGAAAAAAGCCCTGTATAAGTTAAATCCGAGATTCGTCTTATCAATCTCGAAATAGTCATCTATCTTGTGTACAAAAGGTCTGAGAACCGCCTCGATAATAAGCAGGACGCCGGTGATGGCACCCCATGCAACATACGTCCATGCTGCGCCGTGCCAGAGACCGCTCA
Source organism: Lachnospiraceae bacterium (assembly GCA_017620155.1). Lineage (GTDB taxonomy): Bacteria > Bacillota > Clostridia > Lachnospirales > Lachnospiraceae > XBB2008. Next base: position 44,856 of record JAFZQY010000047.1, read on the forward strand.
CGACCATAACGATAAAGAGGTTAAAATATTTGCGCACGGTTCCTTTTCGGCTTCCGCCGAGCGGGATGTATAGATAATCCCTGAACCATGACGAGAGCGAAATATGCCACTTTTTCCAGAGATCGTTCATGGATGTGGCGAGGAAAGGCGCCGCGAAGTTTTCCATCAGATCGATAGACATGATGCGGGAAGCACCGATCGATATCGTCGAATACCCGTGGAAATCGCAGTAGATCTGAACGATGAATCCGAAGAACGCCATGATCATTCCGACCGTACCGTAGCGCGTCGGATCCCCGAAAATGTTATCAACCAGCACGGAAAGGCGGTCCGCCACAACGACCTTGATGAAAAGTCCGTAGATCATGAGGATAACGCCTTCGCGCATTTTCTGCGGAACGAAAAGCTCAGAACGCTTAAGCTCGGAGAGGCGGTTTAACTGCCCGAGCAGGTTGGTACTCCTCTCGATAGGTCCGGCAACAAGCTGCGGGAAGAAGGACACGAACAGCGCGTATCTGATCAGATTTTTCTCGGGAACCATCTTTCCGCGGTAGCAGTCGATCGTGTATCCGAGCGCCTGGAAAGTATAGAAAGATATGCCGACGGGAAGAATGATGTTGAGCGCGCTGATCTCCCTGTGGATGATCATCGAGACCGTCTCGAGCGCAAAATTCAGATACTTGAAGTAGAAGAGGATCCCGAGATTCACGATCACGCACGCCGCCAGCAAAAGCTTTCGGGTCGACACTTTTTCCGACCGGTCTATGCCCAGAGCGCAGCCCCAGGTTACAAGCGTGGAGGCGATGATCAGTACGATGAACACCGGGTTCCAGCACATGTAAAAGAAATAGCTGCATATAAGAAGCCATACCTGTCTGAACTTCGCAGGTATGACATACAGGACGAGCAAAACTATTATGAAAAATATAAAGAAATCGATACTGTTAAAAAGCATTACTTACTCCGAAAAAACACACTGAGTAATTATATCATAAAACAAACAGACGGACACGCGATTAATTCGCGCGTCCGTCATTATCTGTACATGGTAGTCAGTACTTACCTAAAATACAATGCAAGATCAGATCTATGCCTCTGTCTGGGTTACGTCGCCATTGATGAGTTTATCAAACTTATCAAGGACTGCATCATAAGTCTGCTTGCTGATCTCGGGAAGTTCACCGCCCCAGGTCTTTTCAGCCTGTTTGAAGCCTTCAAGGAATGCATCCTTCATCTGAGCCAGCTTTTCCGGATCGTCTCCGGCAAGCGCCTGAGCAAATTCGATGATCCTGTCGGATGTCTGCTTAACTCCCCAATATCCGTCCTCGGCTATGTCCTTTTGCGCCTGTGCCCTGGTCTCGGGGTCTACTTCAACCTGACCGGTACGAAGCATATCCCAAATGCTGCCTGCCTTTTCAGCTTTACCGGCTTGCTGAGATATCAGTTTCTCAACCAGGCTCTGTAACTGGGCGGTCCGACTCTCGGCATCGGCTTTCAATCTGGCAACAACATCAGGCTTGGCATAAATGCCTGAGGAAGCAGGTGCTGCTTCGGACTTCTCATAAACCACGCCAACGTCTTCGGCTTTGGTCTCTTTTGCAGTCTCTTCAGCAGGTTTGGTGGTGGTCGCCGTGGACTGTGCAGAATAAGCACTGTACAGATCAGAGGCTCCCGTAATTCCGTTTACGCTCATAACTCTACCTCCTTATCAGATTTTCGGGCATTCGTCCGTGAATGCCACAGGTACTACTTGAAGCCA
>JAFZQY010000048.1 GCA_017620155.1 Lachnospiraceae bacterium
ATCGCTCGCGGTGTAAAGCTCACAGCCGTCGCACTCAACTGCGGCAAATACAATCTCAGGAAGTACAGTCCCGAAGATAAGGATCTGAAGAAGGCGATGAAGGATCTGCTTACTGAAAACGGCAGCAAGTCAGAGCTCGAACTCACAGATGTCTGTGCCCATGTTACGGATAATTTCCCTCCGGCGTACGTAATGACGGTTCCGGGAGATTTTCTGAGGGCGCAGGCTCCGCTTATCGCATCTGCGCTCACTGACAACAGCGTACCGTTCCTGTTCCGTTATTACGGATCAAAAAAGAACCCGCTTCATCATGTTTTCCATTGCAACATGCGCCTTGAAGACGCTAAGATCTGCAATGATGACGAGTGCGGATTCTTCAAACTCTATATCTGATCTTACCGGCTTATCGGATGCCCGGGATTCTTTCAGGGCTTGGTCTCTATCTCGAGGTATCCGATGAGCTTGCTTATATCAAATTCATTCATTATGCCCGTGTTGGGATCATAGAATTTACCATCAAAAGTAACCAGATAGTGGCTGTAACGTCCCATCTTCTCCATCAGGATCGCACACTTGGGAAGCTCTACCTGCCTTCCGAGTGTATAGACCAGTGTGGATGAATGAGGGATTCCGAGATAATCCAGTGTCGTGATCATCTTGGCCATGTTGGCCTGCCACTCACGGCAGTGCATCAGGTCGCATGCTTCATCAAGAGATATGCCTGCGATCATCGCGATGGCAGCCTGTCCGCAGAGTCCGTCCCAGGGCTGCGTCACCAGATCGACATGATCGACCTTTCTGATCGGATTGGCTTCCCAATAAGGGGAATCCGATATATCCAGATTGTTTCCGACTATCTGAAGAGATACGGTATACTCTTTTCCGGTCTCGACGGAACTTAATATATCATCGGAGATGGGGATATCGTAGTATCCCTGCCCCTTGGATTCCATATTGCAGGTAAAGCATATATCATCAAAGCACACTCTTACGGGCGCTTTTCCTACTACTTCGCATACCTCCCATACATTGAAAGGTACCGACATCGTATTGGCTGTATCGTGAAATTCTACTTTGCTCTTAAATTCATACTTCATATTTTGCCCCCTCCGGACTTATTCGCCGGTCACAAATCTGATATTGATATCAACATCACCTGAGATACCGTCAACACGACCCGTATCCGTATACTGCCACATATCCATCGCATAAGGAAAATACGGAGTATCGGTGTATCCGGCAAACCACTTGCTTCTGTCTTCAAGCTTTTCCATATCAAGCATCAGCAGGAATGTCTTTAAGTTGCCGTATATGCAGGTATCGTATCCCGCCGCTTCTATCTTATCCAGAAAAGTGATCGCATACTGCGTTCTTTCTTCCATGGAAAGAGCATTTCCGCGTCCGTCGTCTCCGCCCACGAGTTCGACATCAAGAACTACGGGACAGTCCAGTCTGTATCCTCTGATGTGATCGAGTACATACTCGGCTTCTTCCTCGGCCTCACTGTCCGATGTCGCCTGTGTCAGGAAATATACTCCGACCTTCAGGCCGTTGTCGAGAGCTTCCTCGATATTGTATTCAAAGGTATCATCATCCATGATGTCGCCCTTGGAATAGCCTCTGTATCCGAGCCTTATGATCGCCGCATCGATCCCGTCTTCCGCAACCTTGCTCCAGTTTATCTTCTCCTGGAACTTGGATACATCGATCCAGGTTTCGGTAGACGCTTCTTTTCCGTGATACTTGGTGCGTCCGTCGCTGTCCAGGTAAAAATCCTCATCGGCAAAAGGATGATGCATCAGAGTATCCAGTATCGGATAAAAGAGGATCTCATCATGGTCTACGACGATCAGTTCGTCGGGATACATCTGCTTGATCGTATCCATCGTAGAATCCGACTCGATAAGCTCTGCTTTGATACCAGCCAGAAGCTCATTCTGTCCGGTGGTCCGTCCTTCGTCATATGCCTTGAGCTCAGCATCCGAGATCAGTGCGTCCGCTTCCGATCTGCTGAGATACGGATCCTCGGGATCTGTATATACATTCAGCTGAGCCTGCATGAGCTCCGCTGACTGCTTTAACTGATAGTACTTAACAAGCAGGAAAAGCGAAAAAGTGATCGCAGACAAAGCTATGATACACAGGATTATCTGTATTATGTAATTGGTTCTTTTTCTTTTATTCTTTGAACCGGTCTTCTTAGTGTTAGCCATATCAGATGCTGGTTCTTACCAGTTTGGGTTTATATCCGTGGTCGTTGAGCGCCTTGATGATGCTTTCCTTGTGCTCGGTGCCGTATGCTTCGAGAGTGATGCGAAGCTCCACTGCGGCGTTTCGGTTGATCGATACGAACTGGTTATGCTCAAGTTTGATGACGTTACCGTCCTGCTTGGCGATGACGTCCGATACTCTGGTCAGTTCGCCGGGCTTATCAGGCAGAAGGACCGAAACAGTGAAGATCCTGTCTCTTAAGATCAGGCCCTGCTGAACTACACTGGACATCGTAATGACATCCATGTTGCCGCCGCTTAAGATGGACACGACCTTCTTGTCCTTAATGTCAAGCTGCTTGAGAGCAGCCACGGTAAGCAATCCGGAGTTTTCCACGATCATCTTATGATTCTCGACCATGTCGAGGAATGATACCACGAGATCCTGGTCATCTACAGTAACTATATCATCAATATTGGCAGCCACATAGGGGAAGATCTTCTCTCCCGGTGTCTTTACGGCTGTACCGTCTGCGATTGTGTTTACTCCGTCAAGAGTGGTCACTTTTTTATTCTTGATTGAAACCTGCATGCAGTTGGCACCCGAAGGCTCCACTCCTATAACCTTGATCTTGGGATTAAGGAGCTTGGCCAAAGTAGATACGCCGCATGCGAGTCCGCCTCCTCCGATGGGAACCAGAATATAATCCACGAGAGGAAGCTCCTTGATGATCTCCATCGCGATCGTACCCTGCCCGGTAGCTACCGCAAGATCGTCAAAAGGATGAACGAAGGTATAGCCTTTCTCCTCGGCCAGTTCATATGCTTTCGCACAAGCCTCATCATACACGTCACCGAAAAGAACAACCTCGGCTCCGTAGCTCTTGGTACGGTTAACCTTGATGAGAGGCGTGGTCGTGGGCATGACTATGGTCGCATGCACTCCGTAGCGCTGTGCGGCATATGCAACGCCCTGTGCGTGATTTCCGGCAGAGGCTGTGATGAGGCCCTTGTTCTTCTCCTCATCGGAAAGCGTGGAGATCTTGTAATATGCACCTCTTAACTTATATGCGCCGGTAAACTGCATGTTCTCGGGCTTTAAATACACCTTGCCCCCGGTCATGTCACTTAAGTATTCACTGTAGATCAGTTTGGTCTCACTGGCGACCTTGCTCACGGTATCGTAAGCTTCTTCAAAAGCATCCAGTGTCAGCATCTCATACTTGCTCATCGCTTGCTCCTTCAAACATGGCTTTTGCAAAATCTTCGGGATCGAATCTTAAAACATCATCAATGCCCTCTCCGACTCCGATGAATTTAACGGGGACGGACAGTTCGGAAGCAATGGCGATCGCTATGCCGCCTTTGGCCGTACCGTCCATCTTGGTAAGCACTATACCCGTGATATCCGAAACCTCCGAAAAATCCTTCGCCTGATTCAATGCATTCTGACCTGTCGTAGCATCAAGGACTATGAGGTTCTCACGTTTATATTCCGGAAGTTCTCTGGATATGATCCTGTCGATCTTATCCAGCTCGTTCATCAGGTTTTTCTTGTTGTTAAGTCTCCCGGCCGTATCACAGATCAGTATGTCCGCATGACGGGCCTTGGCTGCATGCAGTGCATCGTATATGACGGATGCGGGATCGGAACCTTCCTGTCCCGAGATCACATCCACACCCGCTCTTTCTCCCCACATCAGGAGCTGCTCGGTCGCTGCGGCGCGGAAGGTATCGGCAGCTGCCAGTATGACCTTTTTGCCCTTATGTTTAAGAGCGGACGCCATCTTTCCGCAATAGGTGGTCTTGCCCACGCCGTTGACGCCTATCACGAGCACAACGCTCGGTCCGTCTTCAAAATCATATGCGTCCTCGGGGACGCTCATCTTGGAAGCGACCAGCCTCGAAAGAGCGATGCGGCAATCCTCTGTGGAATGGATCCTCTCATCCTTGACCATCTCACGAAGCTCATCCAGCACTTCCTCGGAAGTATGGACTCCGACATCGGCTATGATCAGCTGTTCTTCAAGGTCTTCAAAGAACTCGTCATCGAGATCATCGTATGCACCGAAGACGGTGTCTATTCCGTACACTATATTCTTGCGGGTTTTGGTGAGTCCCGCTTTTAATTTGGAAAACATGCCTTCACTCATATTAATCGTCTAATTCTTTATCGATAAGGCTTACGCTGACGAGCGTAGATACGCCCTTCTCCTGCATCGTGATACCGTAGAGGCGGTCGGCCTTTTCCATGGTTCCGCGTCTGTGGGTGATGACGATGAACTGTGTATTCCTGGTAAGCTTATGCAGATAGTCCGCAAAGCGGCTTACGTTATTCTCATCAAGAGCTGCCTCGATCTCGTCTAAGAGGCAGAACGGCGAAGGCTTGAGGTTCTGTATCGCAAAAAGGAGTGCGATCGCAGTCAGAGACTTTTCACCGCCGGACATCTGCATCATGTTGACAAGTTTCTTTCCGGGAGGCTGAGCCGTAATACGTATGCCCGCCTCGAGGATATCCTCATCCTCCATGAGTTCGAGAGTACCGTGTCCGCCGCCGAACAGCTCCTTGAATACCTTATCGAACTGCTTGTTGATCTCGCCGAACTTCTCGGTGAACTGATCGCGCATCTGGGTATCGAGTTCTTCGATGATGCCCTTAAGGGTTTCCTCGGCTGTGATCAGATCGTCATGCTGCGTCTTCATGAAGCCGTAGCGTTCTGAAACTTCTCTGTAATCCTCTATCGCATTTACATTGACTTCACCGAGTTTCCTGATCTCGTCACGAAGACCGGTGATCTCTTTCTTCATCGAGTTCAGGTCGGTCAGTTCTTCGTTTCTCATCTGGGTTGCGTCGGAGAGGGTTATCTCGTATTCATCCCACATGTAGTTGACCTTATCCTCAAGAGCAGCCTCAAGTCTTTCCTTGCGGTTCTCAAGACGGAGCACTTCCTTCTCTAATCCGGATCTGGATTCATACAGGCTCTCACGGCCGGTGATGAAGTCCTTATGCTTAACGCTCAGTTCATCCTTGCGTGCTATATCTTCTTTGAGTTTGTTCTGCGCCTCCGTCAAAGCCGCAGCAGCCGCCTCGATCGTCTTCTCGAGTTCGGTGATCATGTTCTTCTTGGATTCGATATCTTCCTTGGAACTGCTGACACCTGACTGAACTTCTTCGAGTTCTTCACGCGAATGAGCTATCTCGCCGTCTATACGGTCGATATCCGTCTGATAGAACTTCTCGGACTGGCGGATCTTCTCCACCTCGACTTCAGCCGAACTTACCTCGGAAAGCTTATCGGTTTCCTGCTCACGAAGTCCCTCGAGTTTGGAAGAAAGTTCATCGATCAGTTCTTTGGCTTTCTCCTCTCTCTTCTCGGACTCTAACAGTTCGTTCTTTATCTCTTCTTTCTGACGGTTGATGTCGATGCCCTGATTCTCAAGATCCTGCTTGTTTACGTTCAGTTCTTCAAAATCAACCCTGGCCTGGCCCTGTTTCTCTCTTGCGCTCTCTACATTCAGTCTTGCGGTATTCTGCTCGACGGTCTTATTCGATATCTCAACCTTCAGCTTCTCGATGAGTTCACGAAGGCCGTTTCGTTCATTCTTCTTGTTCTCGATCTCATTCTCGATTGAGTCAACATTGCCTTTGAGCTCGTCGATCTTCTTGCGGATTCCCTCTATCTCGCGTCTGCGGCTAAGGAGGTTGGATGAGTTCTTAAATGCACCGCCCGATATGGCTCCGCCGGGGGTCAGATACTCACCCTCCTTGGTGACCATTCTTATAGTGTAGTCATATTTGCGGGCGATCTTTACGGCATTGTCAATATTATCTACTACCAGGATACGTCCGAGCAGATATGAAGCAACGTCCTTATACTTCTTATCAACATGAACGAGTGTATCGGCAAGACCGATGACACCCTTTTCCTTAAGAGCCTCTTTCTTCTTGAAAGTCTCGGGATTGGTGATACTCGTAAGAGGAAGGAATGTCGCACGGCCGTGACGGTTCTTCTTAAGAAAAGCGATCATACGCTTAGCGCACTCTTCATCATCCGTAACTATGTTCTGGATGTTTCCGCCCAAGGCGGTCTCTATCGCTGTCTCGTACTCCTCATCGGTAGAAAGGATATCGGCCACAACGCCCACGATGCCTTTTTCATCCGCCTTCTGCTCCATGACGGCCTTGATGGCGCCGCCATAGCCCTCGTAGCGCTCTGCGATATTGATCAGGGCATCCAGCTTGGATTTCTCCTGCTGATAGATCATGCGTGCCTTCTGGAGATCGTCATCCAAAGATCTCATCTTGTCACGAATGCCGAGCAGATCCTCTTCGGCCTTCTTCTGTGCCTTCTTGGAATCGTCAATGGATTCGCCTATACGCGCGAATTCCTTTTCCAGATTCTCGATCTCCTCGGAAGAACGCATGTCTTCCGATTCGAATTTCAGGAGTTTGGCGTTTACATCCGCTTTCTGTATATTGATCTGCTCGATCATCGTATCGAAACGCCCCAGCTGCGACTTGATCGTAGCCTTATGATCGAGGGATTCGATGATCAGATTCTTGTTCTCTTCGATAGTGTCGTTTAAGTCGGTAATCTCCTGCTGAACTTTTGTCAGTTCATCATTAACCTTATCGCGCATTTCGGTCAGGGTCTTTAATTTCTCATCGACCCCGGCTTTATCGGCAAGGACTTTTTCCTTCTCTTTCTCACGCTCAGCGATCACGGCACCTATATCGGCGATACGCTTATTGAAGTGCTCCTCGCTGCCTTCCGCGGACTTGATCTGCTCTTTAAAGAGTTCGATCTGGTTCTCCAATTTGGTCCTGGTCACACTGTTATCGGTGATCGCACCTCTGACTGCTTCAATCTCGGCATTCAGAGTATTGATGTTCTCATCAACCTCCTCGAATTCCTTCATGGCCTGATCATATTTGGTGCGGGTATCCTCAAGATCCTTCTGAGCATTCGAGAGTTTCTCGAGAGTGGCTTTCAGGTCGTTATTTACGGATACGTTTTCAAGCAGGAATACATTGACATCAAGTGTCTTTAACGCTTCCTTTTTCTTAAGATAGATCCTGGCTTTCTCAGCCTGCTTCTCGAGGGGTGCGAGCTGTTTCTCAAGTTCTGCCAGGATGTCCTTGATGCGGACGAGATTCATCTTCTCGTCTTCAAGCTTCTTGACAGCCTGATTCTTACGTCTCTTAAACTTAACGATACCTGCGGCCTCATCGAAGAGTTCACGCCTCTCCTCGGGCTTACCGGACAGAATACGGTCGATCTGGCCCTGGCCTATGATGGAATAACCTTCCTTGCCTATACCGGTATCATAGAAGAGCTCCGCAACGTCTTTCAGACGGCATATCGTGCCGTTGATCATGTACTCACTCTCGCCCGAGCGGTACAGACGCCTCGATACGGTAACCTCGTCATAATCTATGGCGAGCTGATGATCCGAATTATCCAGCGTGATGGCAACATAAGCAGAGCTTAGCGCCTTACGCACTTCCGTTCCGGAGAAAATGACATCCTGCATGGAACCGCCTCTAAGCTGCTTAACTCTCTGCTCACCCAGAACCCATCTTACGGCATCGGCAACATTACTCTTGCCGGAGCCGTTAGGGCCTACTATTCCAGTTATACCGTTATGGAATTTAAAGACTATCTTATTTGCAAAGGATTTGAATCCCTGAACTTCAATACTTTTTAAATACATTTACCGCTCCTCAACGCTTCCAGTGCGGCTGCCTGTTGCGCACTCTTTTTCGACCTGCCTTCTCCGTCCGATATGTTCACGCCGTCGATCAGACAGGCGACAGTATAGACCTTGGCATGGTCAGGTCCCGATTCCCCGATGACCTCATAGGTCACGACATGTCCGCCGGCCTGGGCCATCTGCTGCAGCTGTGATTTGGCATCATAAAAGGCATGTATCTCGTCCTCATGGCTCATGATGAACCTGTTCACAAACTTCGCAGCGTCCTCAAGGCCGCTGTCTAAATAGATGCCGCCTATGATCGCTTCCATGACATCGGAGATTATGGACTCTTTTGCTCGTCCGCCGGTAGATTCCTCGCCACGTCCGAGCCGGATATAATCTGCCAGATCTATATCGCGGGCGCAATGAGCAAGTGCCGGTTCACATACTAAAGATGCCCGGAGTTTGGTCATATCCCCTTCGGGCATGTCGGGATGATTATGGAAAATATGATCGCTGGATACAAGTTCCAAAACGGCATCCCCCAAGAATTCCTGTCTCTCGTAATCCGCTCCTCTCCCCGCTTTGATCTCATTTGCATATGATGAATGAGTAAGAGCAACGGTCAAATAATCAGGATTTTTGAAGGTATACCCGATCGCTTCTTCCAGCTGTCTGGTATCCTTTTTCATATAACCTCAAAAAACGGGCACCGCCGGGATACGGCAGCGCCCGCAGATAAAACATTTTTTATAATCCTGATACTGCTGACTTGATGAGGTTTACCGCCTCTTCAACAGTGGTAATACTCTCTGCTTTCTCCGGAGGGATCTCGATATCGAACTCCTCCTCTATGCCCATAATGATCTGAAAAACATCAAGTGAATCAGCGCCCAGATCATCCATGAATGTCGTCTCGGGACGGATCTCCTCAGGATCTACATTAAGAACCTCAGCAATGACCTTTTTCAGTTTCTCTAATTCCATAAGTATTACCTCCTAAGCTTAAGTTCTATGAGATTAACGAATAAATATATCAATCGTCATATGACTCGGTTGTATTACCTAGCATTTCTTGTATTTTAGCAGGAATATCCTGCTGAGTAAAGGTTATACACTGAAGAATGGAGTTTTTAATTTCTTTTGCCGTGGATGAGCCGTGTGTTTTGACCACTAGACCTTTTAATCCCAGAAGCGGTGCTCCACCGTGCTCGCTGGTCTGGAATCTCTTGAGGGAACTCTTCAGATCCTTCTTGATAAGAAGCGCCCCGATCTTGGTCTTAAGGCTCTTCATGAGCACGCCTTTGATCTCACCGAGAAGTGCCGCGCCGACACCCTCATAAGTCTTAAGGATGACATTTCCGGTAAAAGCTTCGCATACGGCTATATCAACTGCGCCCATGGGAATATCCCTGGCTTCGACCGAACCGATGAAATTGATCTCGGGACAGTTCTTCAGAAGCGGAAAAGTCTCTTTTACAAGAGCGTTCCCCTTATCCTCTTCGGCACCGATGTTCACGATACCTACGGTAGGGTTCTTCACTCCGTATACGTCACGCATATATATGGTACCCATCTTGGCAAACTGGACCAGATGCGATGATCTCGCATCAACATTGGCTCCGCAGTCGATGAGCAGCGTATTTCCTTTGATAGTTGGAATGAGAGGGGCAAGAGGAGCTCTTTCCACGCCCTTAATACGGCCCACTATTACCTGTCCGCCCACAAGTGTAGCGCCTGTGCTGCCGGCGGATACATAAGCATCGCATTTTCCGTCTTTAACGAGATTCATGGCTACGACGATGGATGAGTCCTTTTTCTTACGGATCGCCATGACAGGGGGTTCCGCATTCTCGATGATCTCGGAAGCGGGAACTACCTCGATACGGTCTTTGGGAAAAGTATATTTAGCCAGTTCCTCATTAACGACCGTCTCCGATCCTACCAGATATACCTTTACTTCACTACTCTCATTAACGGCGTCAACCGCACCCTTCACTATCTCAAGAGGGGCATTGTCGCCACCCATCGCGTCTACTGCTACGCTTACCAAATCAGCCATCATTTCCTCCCGGTTTACGGGCGCTAAGCCCCCATTAACCAAATCAAGCCTTCTGGCTTGCATAAACCAAAAGGCTTGGAAAACTCAGATCATTCTATCATCAATCTACAGCGATGATCTCTTTCTTGTTGTAGGTACCGCACTTCTTGCATACTCTGTGGGGAGCCATAAGAGCACCGCACTTGGAGCACTTTACAAGAGTGGGAGCCGACATCTTCCAATTAGCTCTTCTCTTATCTCTTCTTCCTTTGGAAGATTTATTCTTAGGACAAATGGACATTGAAACTCACCTCCCTTGGTCTAATGACCACAGCAAATCGGTCTTCTGACCACACTTAAAGAATTATATTAATGTATGAACTGTTTGTCAACACATTTTTATACAAGTGCAACTGTTTCACGGGCTATGGCCAGCTCCTCGTTGGTAGGCAGGTTATATACCGTGACTTTAGATGATCCCGAAGAGATCACAGCCTCATCTCCTCTTACGAGATTGGCTTCGGCGTCCAGTTCAACTCCCATGAATCCGAGGTAATCGCAGATCTTGGCTCTTACCATGGGACCGTTCTCTCCTACGCCTGCGGTAAAGCAAATAGCATCCACTCCGTTCATGGCTGCAGCGTATGATCCAATATACTTGGCTACGCGCAGGCAATAGGTTTCGATAGCTCTGATGCAGTTAGCCTCACCCTTGTTATAGCCGGCCTCAAGATCACGGAAATCCGATGAGAATCCGCCGGAAAGACCGAGAACGCCGGATTTCTTGTTGAGTATATCTACCATCTCGTCCAAAGTCTTGTTTTCCTTGGCAGCGATGTACTGGATTATTGCGGGGTCTATATCGCCGCTTCTTGTACCCATGATGATACCTTCAAGAGGGGTAAGTCCCATTGAAGTATCTACGCACTCACCGTTCTTGACTGCGCTTAAGGATGCGCCGTTTCCAAGGTGGCATACGATGATCTTTAAATCTTTGATATCCTTGCCCATGAGATCCGCGCAGCGCTTTGATACAAAAGAATGGCTGGTTCCGTGGAAACCGTATCTGCGCACACGGTATTTCTCGTAATATTCATAAGGAAGGCCGTAGAGATACGCTTTCTCAGGCATCGTCTGATGGAATGCCGTATCAAATACAGCAACCTGGGGAACGCCGGGCATGAGTTTCTCACATGCATCAATACCGATCAGGTTAGCGGGATTATGAAGGGGCGCAAGATCGGCACAATCTTTGATAGCCGCCTTCACGGATTCGTCAATTATCACGCTTGTCGAGAATGCTTCTCCGCCGTGTACCACTCTGTGTCCTACCGCACCTATCTCAGACAGGTCTGATATAACGCCGTTCTCCGGTCCCGTTAGTGCTTCGATAACCAGACTGACAGCCTTGTTATGATCGGGCATCGGGGTCTGTGTTGTGATCTTATCGGATCCTGCAGGAGTATAAACTATCTGGGATCCTTCGATACCTATTCTCTCGCACAGGCCCTTGGCAAGGACCGCTTCAGTGTCCGAATCTATGAGCTGAAACTTGAGCGATGATGAACCGCAGTTTATGACAAGAACTTTCATTTATGAGTATCTCCTTATAAGTAATTTACTGTAATTGTGCCTGTACGGCTGTGAGGGCAACAACGCCCACGATATCCTCCCATGAGCATCCGCGGGATAAGTCATTGACCGGCTTGGCGATTCCCTGGAGCATCGGGCCGTATGCCTCGGCCTTGCCAAGTCTCTGGACCAGTTTGTAACCTATGTTTCCGGCATCCAGATTAGGGAAGATCAAAACATTTGCTTTTCCTGCAACTTCGGATCCGGGTGCTTTGGATTTTGCAATATGAGGAACAAGCGCTGCATCGGTCTGAAGTTCTCCGTCTATCGTAAGAGAAGGATATTGCTCATGTGCGATACGGACTGCTTCTGTAACCTTATCTACCAAAGGATGCTTGGCACTGCCCTTGGTGGAATGGGAAAGCATCGCGATGATGGGCTTGGATCCTACGAGTGACTTAAAGCTCTTTGCGGATGTATCTGCGATAGCCGCCAGTTCTTCTGAGTTGGGATCCTGATTCAGACCGCAGTCAGCAAAAAGGAATGTACCATGATCACCATAGTCGCAATCCGGAACATCAAGTATGAAGAATGCACTCACCAGCTTAACTCCGGGAGCTGTCTTAAGTACCTGAAGTGCAGGTCTTAAAGTATCGGCTGTTGCATGGCATGCACCTGCAACCATTCCGTCCGCGTCATTAGCCTTAACCATGACAACGCCAAACATAAGCGGATCTGCCAGCAGGATCTCTCTGGCCTTCTCTTCCGTCATGCCCTTGGCCTTACGTGTCTCATACAGGAGATTTGCATATTCATCAAACTTGTCACAGTTAGTCGGATCGACCACTTTTACGCCGTCAAGTTCTACTTCCAGCCATCCGGCACCGTCCATGATCTTCTCTTCGTTACCGATCATGATGATGTCTGCGATACCCTCCTGAAGAATGTGGGACGCAGCAATAAGCGTTCTCTTGTCATTGGTTTCCGGCAGGACTATCGTCTTTTTATCCTGTCTTGCTTTTTCTTTGATTCCGTCTATGTAACCCATGACTATACTCCTTTTTTACATATTTTCTGTCAGCTGTAATAACTTACGCCGACTATTAATTTATCTGCGCCGTCTTCATTGAGCATCGATGCCTTAAGCTGAACATAATTGGGATTACCGCCTATCATCAATCTGTAGATCATGGTAAACGCACCTGTTTTCTTTATCTCTTCAAGCATCTTCTCTTTGGTGAACATCACGTTGAACAGATCGACATCACCGGTATAAATGGCATTCAGACTCTGCTTACGGGTCTCCTCAAAGAAGCCCTCTCCCTTCTTGGGAATACCGGTTGATTCAAAAGCCTGTGATGAACCGATCGTCTCGTAGTCTTCTGTCTCGGGGTCGACCAGATATATGCATATATAGTTCCCGACAAGCGCCATTATGCGAGAGTACGCCTGTCTTTCCGCCTTGACATTATCATACTCCTTCTGAAGTTTCATCTGGGCATCTACATCACTGACTCCGATAATGATATGCTTATCATCCATGCGCACCGCTTTCATGCCGGCATACAGGGGTGTGCCCGCTATGACGATCTGATATGTGATTCTGAAATACCCATTATCCTCTATCGAACGAAGAACATTTTCTCTGGTGAATTCATCATTAAATCTCTTTGCATCATCACCGACCAGAACCTTAAGCGCATCTGTTCTGGATGTTTCAAAGAAATTCTCTCCCGATTTCTTTACGCTGACCGATGCATTTCCCGGGTCGGGCAGGAATTCTATATATTTCTCATTATCGATATTCACATAATACAGATCGACAAAATCGGCAGACAGAGCCTGAGCGATTTGTGCGAAATCCAGGCTGTCTCCTGCAGATTCTTCCACTATTTCAAGGATCACCATAACAACCGCTGAAACATTCTTGATCTTGTTTACTGAGATCCGTCTGACGACTGCGCGCATTACCGTATTATCAGGCAGAGTCTCGGTGAAAAAAATCCTTTCCC
>JAFZQY010000049.1 GCA_017620155.1 Lachnospiraceae bacterium
CGTAAGTATGCCGCTTAAGATCGCGGGTATCCCGAGAAAAGTATGTAAGAATCCGGTAACGAGTCCGGCTACACAACCTACGATAAATGCAACCAGCAGAGAAACTCCCACGCTGTGTCCGGATATCATCATCATGACGCATACCGCGCCGCCTGTTGCCATCGTACCGTCTACAGTCAGATCAGCGAGATCGAGAATTTTAAAGGTGATAAATACACCGATGGCCATAATGCCCCAGATCAGGCCCTGTGCACACGCACCCGGGAGGGCATTTAAAAGATTCATAATATTCAACTGATATTCCTCCTCAGCTTATATAAAGCCTACAGTCAATAATCATACCACAAAAAAGGCCCTTCGCACAAGACGAGGGGCCTTTTGATACTCAGTATTAAATGCTTTACAGAGGTTTTATTCCTCGATAGCTACATAAGAATCGGGAACGGTAACACCGAGTTCGTCGCAGATGGTCTTGTTGAACTCCTTGGTAACCTGAGGAGCATACTCAACTTCCATGTTGCTGATGTCAGCGCCGTTTACGAGAACCTCATATGCCATCTTACCGGTAGCATAGCCGAGATCATAGTAATCGATGGAAAGTGTTGCAACGCCGCAACCCTTGCAAAGACCTTCTTCACCGGCGATGATCGGAACGCCTGCGGGAAGACATACATTGTTGATAACCTCTGCATTGGATGCTGCTGTGTTATCTGTAGGAACATAGATAACATCACACTCGGAAGATGCTGTAGTTGCAACGGATGCGATATCGTTGGAGTCTGCGAAAGTGTACTCTTTAACAGTATATGAACCGTATGTTGCAAGGCTCTCTGTCATCATCTTAGCCTGATACTGTGAGTTGGGCTCAGCTGAGCAGTACAGGATACCTACATTGGAAGCATCGGGGAAAAGCTCGTTGAGCATGGCAGCCTGCTCTGCGATGGGAGCAAGATCGGAAGTACCGGAGATGTTAACACCGGTCTTACCTGTCCAGCCGTCGATCTCAAGAGCGGTTGCATAATCGGTAACGGAAGTTCCGAGGATCGGGATCTCGTTTGTAGCAGCTGCTGCAGCCTGAAGAGGGGCTGTAGCGTTTGCAAGGATCAGATCCACATTTGAAGCAACGAACTGGTTAGCAATGGTAGCGCAGGTAGCTGAATCGCCTGCAGCATTCTGCTCATCAAAAGATACCTTGTCTCCGAGAAGCTCAGTAAGAGAATCCTTGAATCCCTGAGTAGCGGCATCAAGAGCGGGATGCTGAACGAGCTGGCAGATACCTACTGTATAGGAATCGCCTGAAGCGGCAGATGCATCTGCCGAAGCATCGTCAGTTGCAGCGGTCTCGGTCTCTGCAGCGGCTCCGTCAGTCGTTTCCGCACCTGTAGTGCCACATGCGCACAGACTTAATGTCATAGCAGCCGCAAGTACCAAACTTACGATTTTCTTTTTCATTTTTTCTCCTCCTTTAATGCGGGAAAAACCCGTGTAAAAATGTATCAAAAAAAGCCGCTCTAGTCAACAAAAATGTATTCCGTCATGCATTACGGGCTTATTTTTCTCTCTTGATCACATTGTCCGGATTCTTGAATATGCTTCCTGCCGGGATGTGTCCGCGTACGCTCGATGTGGGATACACACTGGTGCCCCGTCCGATCACGGTACCGGGATTCAGAACCGAATTACAGCCGACTTCAACATTATCACCGAGCATAGCACCGAATTTCTTGTATCCGGTCTCTATCTCTCCGTCCTGTGACTTAACAACAACCAGAGTCTTGTCCGATTTTACATTACTTGTTATCGAACCTGCGCCCATATGAGCTTTGAATCCGAGGACCGAATCTCCTACATAGTTATAATGCGGTACCTGAACCTTATTAAACAGAACCACATTCTTAAGCTCAACCGAGTTTCCTACTACAGCTCCCTTGCCTACGATAGCCGAGCCTCTGATAAAAGCGCAGTGCCGAACTTCCGCCTCTTCATCTATGATACAGGGAGCCCCCAGATAAGCCGAAGGAAAGACCTTTGCGTTCTTGGCGACCCATACATTCTCCGAGACCTCATCATATTTATCAGCCGGAAGGCTTTTTCCGAGTTTGATGATGAAATCCCTGATCTCCGGAAGGACCTCCCAGGGATAATCCTTCCCCTCGAATAATTCAGCGGCGATCGTCTCGCTTAAGTCATACATCTCTTTTATGGTCATGCTCTCAATCATCTTCTGTCTTCCTTTCTATCTTATGCATAATATCGTAATCCGGGTACATAAGCATATTTACGATTTTTTATAAAATTGTCCGACATAGGCGAATCTCTGACGGAAATATCCGGCTCCGGAGTCAGCCTTTTTCACGAAATTTGTATAGCGCGTCACGAAATCGGAAAGCTTCTGCATATATTCATCGGAGGAGATGTTTCCTTCGGCCACGCCCGATAGTCCTTTCTCCCAGCTTGCCGTCATCTCGGGCGAAAGCAGCGGTTTGATCGACACTTTCACCACCTCGTATATCACTTCACCGAGCATTGTCGGCGTATATATCTGTGTCTTGGGGTTGAGCGCCAGATACTTGTTCCTGACCAGTTTCTCGAGGATATCCGCCCTGGTCGCAGATGTCCCTATTCCGGATCCTTTGATCTGGGCACGAAGATCCTCATCTTCGATGAACTGTCCTGCATTCTCCATCGTAAGTATCAGCGCACCGGAATTATATCTCTTGGGCGGTGAAGTCTCTCCTTCCTTGATCTCATATCCGTTTATGTCGAGCTGATCACCCTTCTTAAGCTTTGAGATCTTTTCCAGAGTATCCGCATCTATGCTCTTATCTTCGGTATCATCGGCTGATGCCTGATTCTTTTCGGCATTTTCAGCCTCTTTCCCATCTTCTGTCTGAGCACCTTCAGAACCGGGTGCTTTATCTTTTGCGGATGGAAGCCTGATCACATCCAGGAATCCGGGGTCGGTCAGCACCTTGAATGAGGCATAGAAACTCTCGTCTCCTACTTTAAGTACGAGCGCACACTTCTGATATGTGGCGCTTCTCATGAAGATACTCAGGAACCTTCTTACGATCAGCTCATACACTTTTCCGGATGTGCGGCTCAGGCCGCTTACGGCGCCTGTCTGACCGGTAGGGATTATTGCATAATGATCCGTTATCTGCTTGTCATTCACATATTTGGTCTTCTCGAGGCCTTTGTGAGAACCGTGAGAAAGAACGCCTGCGGCATACTGCGGAAGCACAGGTCCCTTGGCTAGGCCGGAGAGATTCTTGTCTATCTCCTTAGCCACTGCGGTAGACAGTACTCTCGCATCGGTTCTGGGGTATGTCGTCAGTTTCTTATCATATAATTCCTGCGCGATCTTCAATGTCTCTGCAGGTGATATCTTAAATATCTTCGAGCATTCGTTCTGGAGCTCGGCGAGGTTGAATAAAAGAGGCGGATTCTTGGTCTCTTTCTTATTGGTTATACTCTCAAGCTCTGCCTTCCCTGAAGGATCAGCCTTAAGTTCTTCTATGAGTTTTTCCGCACTCTCACGGGCTTTAAACCCGTTCTCCTTATACAGAAGGGGCGATTCAAAGTATTTACTTTTTTCGGTAACTCTCCACTCTGCATCTATAGAGAGATCTCCGATAGCCAGATCCGCAATCACCCTGTAAAAAGGCGTCTTAACGAAATCCCGGATCTCGCGCTCACGGTCCACAACGATGCCCAGAACGCAGGTCATTACGCGGCCGACGCTGACTGTCGCTTTATCGGTATGGAGGAAATCCTTGATGGGATTCTGGAACTTGAGAGTAAGCACACGCGAGAAATTGATGCCCATCAGATAATCTTCTTTTGCACGAAGATAAGCGGAATCGGACAGATCGTCATATGCCGATAGATCTTTGGCCTCACGGATGCCGCGAAGGATCTCGTCTTCGGTCTGCGAATCGATCCATACCCGTCTGCGTTCCTTGCCGGTAACGCCTGACATCTGCTCTACGAGTCTGTAGATGTATTCTCCTTCACGCCCGGAGTCGGTGCAGACATAGATGCGTTCCACATCGTCGCGTTTCATGAGCCCCGATACGATGCCAAACTCCCTGGTCGCATCGGAAATGACCTGATACTTGAAAGTCTCAGGGATAAAAGGGATCGTATCATAACGCCATCTCTTGAGATTAGGATCATACTCCTCCGGATAGCACATGCTCACCAGATGCCCACGACACCAGGTGATTATCGTATCTCCGGATTCAAGATAGCCTTTACGGTCATTTTTGTCGGACAGTTTCAGCGCATCGGCGAACTGCATTCCGACACTCTTTTTTTCAGCAATAAAAAGATTCTTGGGCATAGTTTTCCCGATCAGATATCGGAAGCGGACAACAGCTTCAGATTGTTCTTGACCTTGGCCTCCAGATGCAGTTTCTCATCGAAACGCGCCGAAGAGCACAGGAAGATATAATCAGTACTTATGCGCGCCTTATGCGCACATACGAACAGTCTCTCATAGTCTTCGTAGGTCATCATGGGTTTATCCCAGTTGCAGAGTACCAGCAGGGTATGATCGTCGTCATCCTGCGCGATCAGATCGATGTTACCCATCTTGCCGACCCACTCGCCGCTCCTGGTGTACTTAAACGGCAGTCTTCCTGCTTTGTTGAGTTCATCGAGGCGCTGAGCGCAGATCTCCTTGAAGTATCCGCTCACATAGGATTTGAATGCGGGACCTACATATTGTTTATAGAAAAGACTCGGAGACGAGGTTTCTCTCTCACTTAAATTCGAATACAGGAAATAGAAATAGAAATGCAGGATATGGTTGTGGATCCTGTATATTCCCTTCTGAGTATTGGCTTTACCGGCAGTATCGTAGGAAAATACCTTTTCCACGAGCTCGAGTTCTATCAGGTTCTTCAGATAAACGCTTATCTTGGCACGCGAAAACTGAGTCTTCTCAAAAAGATCATTAAGCTTATAATTGCCTTCCGCGATCGAGGAAAGGATCGTGCCGTATACATTGGTCTCACGAAGTGAATCTTCGAGCAGTCTCTGCGGTTCGTTATAGAGGATGGAGCCCGGATTAAGCAGGGTTCTGCAGATGTTTTCCTTGACGCTTATACGGTCATCAAACATCTGCCAGAGGCCCGGAAAACCGCCGAGTACGGCATATGTCTCGATGCACTGTTCCATCGTATATCCGGGGAAAAATGATACGAGTTCCCTGAACGGAAGCTCACCGATCTTCATCAGTCCGCTGAGTTCGTATGCGGATTCTCCGATTGCAGCGACCATCTGGTTCTCTACCCAGCCCACGGATGAACTTACGAGGATCACGAGGACCTGCCTCTTCATCCACTGGCTGTGTATGAATTTGACGAGTTCGGGCATGAAATTAGGGCTCGTCTTTACGATACGCGAAAATTCGTCTATAACTATGACCTGCTTACCGCTTCCGGCGTTGGGCAAAGCTTCAAATATCTCGGAAAAAGCTGGGAACTGCGATGTTTTTACGCCCTCTCTTCCTAATTGTCTTCCCCACTGATAGACCTGCTCTCTCTCGGAGCAGATGCGTGCCGAATAATAGTAATGATCCTTGTCGGCGACAAACTCCTTGATCAGAGAAGACTTTCCTATATATCTCTGTCCGTAGAGCACGAGGATCTGGCTGCCCTCGCGGTCAAAATAATGATTCAGTTTTTTGCGTTCTGCGCTTCTACCCGTTAACACTTAAATACCCCGTTTATTCGTCCTTCAAAAACTTCTTAAGATCGCTTACCGTGCACGGACGGCCCGTTAAATACCCCTGAATGTTATCGCACTGTATACTCTTAAGATATTCCAACTGCTCTTCGGTCTCAACTCCCTCCGCGACGGTTTCAAGTCCGAGTTTTTTGACCATGCCCATGATCGATTCCATGATGACATTGGTATTCTCGTCATCGAGGACCGTATCCACAAAGGTCTTATCGATCTTGAGCGTATCTATCGGAAGGCTCTTTAAGTGTGACAATGATGAATATCCCGTTCCGAAATCATCCATCGATATCCTTATGCCGTAATCGCGAAGCAGTTTTAATTTCTCGCTGACATCCCTGTAATTGTCGATCAGGGCCGTCTCCGTGATCTCAAGCTCTAATTCAGCCGGATTCATTTCATACTTTTCTATGATAGCGATCAGCTTCTCGACAAAGTCTTCTCTCTTATACTGTATGGCCGAAATGTTGATCGAAAGGATGAACGGTCTGTCATAATCCTTGCGCCATTGCATGTAGGTCCTGATACTGTCTTCGATGACCCATTGGCCGATAGGAACTATGGTTCCGTTCTTTTCGGCAAGAGGAATGAACTGTGCCGGCGATATCATGCCTTCTTCGGGATCCTTCCATCTGATCAGGGCTTCAACCCCCCTCAGCTGTCCGGATTCAGTCTCGAACTGAGGCTGATAGTACATCTCGAAGTTCATATCATATACGGCATCTCGTAATTTGTTCTCGATATTAAGGTTTTTCAGGAATTCCGAAAGAAGTATGGAATCAAAATACTGGATGGAATCCTTGCCGTCGTGCTTGGCCCTCAGCATTACGATCTCGGCATAATTGATCAGCTCAAGCACATTTTCGGAAGCATCGGGATACATCGCTACGCCCGCAGTGACCTTGATATAGATCTCGCGTCTGTCGGACAGGATAAAAGGCTGTCTGGTCCGCTGCCGGATCCTGTCATAGATATGTTCTATGTCATTCTGGCCGCACGGATCATAGACGGCGATACAGTACATGTCCCCGGTAAAATGTGAAACGATGCAATTCTCTGTGGAAAATTCAGACAGATACTGTCCGAAACTCATCATGAGTTCATCGCCCACGACAAGTCCCATTCCGTCATTGATGCTCCTGAAATCGTCGATGTCAACGAACATGACAGCAACCTCTCGGTTGTTCTCTTGCGCTTTTCCGACGAATCCGGTAAGCAGACTTATGAAATAATTCCTGTTATACAGGCCCGTCATGCCATCATAATAGGCCATGTATTTCAGTTCTTCGTTCTTGTCGTTTACTACGGTTACATCCTTGAAACGAAGGACCTTATCAAGAGGCTTATGCGACTGATCGTAGATCACGCTGCACTCGCATTCGACCCATTTGCGCGAATCGGTAAGCTTTACGGTTGCCACGCATCTCTCAAGCCCCTGCCTCTCGGCATTTATGCAGGTTGTGAATTCATCGCGATATGTCTCATCAACGTAATCCACGGTACGCTGAATATCGCTGATCCTTCTTAGGGAGAAATCAAAATAACTCTCCCATTCACCCATGACCCTCGTCTCATCGCGCTCATAGTTATAGTAGACAAAAGCGGATGTAGACGTCTCGATGATCATCTTCATCATCTTCTGGTCATTCTTTAGTTTTTCGTTCATTGCATTCATCAGGTCAACCTGATACTGCATTTCATTCATATATATAACCCACCCAATACATCAGGTTTTTATTTTGCCGAGATATACCCCTGTGCTTTTAAGAGTTCGGCACACTCAAGCGCGCCGCCGGCTGCGCCGCGAAGAGTATTGTGTGAAAGGCCCACGAACTTCCAGTCATAGACCGTATCTTCTCTGAGACGGCCTATGCTTATGCCCATACCTCTCTCATAATCGACATCCAGTGCAACCTGAGGACGGTCGGGTTCTTCCATATATCTGATGAACTGCTTGGGAGCTGAAGGAAGATTAAGTTCCTGAGGGATTCCCTTGTACTCATTAAGAGCGGCAACCAGCTCATCCTTTGAAACCTTTTTCTTGAACTTAACAAATGCGGCTGCTGTATGACCGTTAAGGACGGGCACTCTTATGCACTGCGAAGTGATGATGGGGCTCGCAGCGGGAACGATCTGATCGCCTTCGATATGACCCCAGATACGCAGAGGCTCTTTCTCGCTCTTTTCTTCCTCGCCGTTAATGAGAGGAATGATGTTGCCTACCATCTCGGGCCAGTCCTTGAAGGTCTTACCTGCACCGGATATAGCCTGATATGTCGTAGCCACAACTTCGTAAGGCTCAAAAGGAAGCCATGCCGTAAGTGCGGGAGCATAGCTCTGGATCGAGCAGTTGGGTTTAACAGCGATGAATCCTCTCTCAGTTCCGAGTCTCTTCTTCTGGGAAGCAATGATCTCAAAATGCTGAGGGTTGATCTCCGGAACGACCATCGGAACATCGGGGGTCCAGCGATGCGCGGAATTATTGGAAACAACGGGCGTTTCCGTCTTCGCATATGCTTCCTCGATCGCCCTGATCTCATCCTTACTCATGTCAACTGCCGAGAAGCAGAAATCAACTTCCGAAGCTACGGCATCAACCTCGTTGACATTCTTAACTATCAGTTTCTTTACTGCCTCAGGCATCGGAGTATCCATCTTCCATCGGTCGCCTACGGCATCTTCATATGTTTTTCCGGCACTTCTGGGGCTTGCTGCTATTACAGCCACCTCAAACCAGGGATGATTTTCGAGCAGAGATATGAATCTCTGGCCGACCATGCCCGTACCGCCAAGTATTGCAACTCTTAATTTTTCACTCATTTTTCATTCTCCTCATATTTATACAAAAAATATTAAAGTCAAAGGTTGTTAAGGTATATCTCGGCCTCGCGGATCTCTTCCTTAATAGGATCGATCCCCGGGGCCCCCTTAGTTCGTCTCCGCTCGACGCATGCCTGCAGCGAGATCGCCTCATAGACATCTTCTCTGAACTCGGGGCAGATCGCTTTGAATTCGTCCATCGACATTTCTTCTATAGAAAGATCGTGTTCGATGCAGTACAGAACGATCTTTCCGACATATGCATGAGCATCCCTGAAAGGAACACCGCGTCCGACCAGATAATCGGCCACATCCGTAGCATTGGTGAATCCCTTCACGGCCGACTGCTTCATGACTGCGATATTGAACTTGCATGTCTCAAGCATTCCGGCCATAAGTCTGATGCATCCGGTAACCGTATCAATCGCATCAAAAGCGGCTTCCTTATCTTCCTGGATATCCTTGTCATAGGCAAGAGGGATACCTTTCATCACAGTAAGAAGCGTCATCAGATCGCCGTATACTCTGCCGCATTTACCTCTCGTAAGTTCGGCAATATCGGGATTCTTCTTCTGCGGCATGATAGACGATCCCGTGGAATACGCATCATCAAGCTCCACAAATGAATATTCGTTGCTATTCCAGATGATGATCTCTTCGGATAACCTGGAAAGATGCATCATGATAAGACTTAAATCGGAAAGGAATTCTATCAGATAATCCCTGTCCGACACGGAATCCATGCTGTTTCTCGTCGCGCGGTCAAACTCAAGCAGTTCTGCAGTGTATTCTCTGTCCAGAGGATAGGTCGTTCCGGCAAGAGCTCCGCTTCCCAAAGGGCACTCATTCGTCCTTACTCTTGTATCTTTCAGCCTGCCGATATCGCGTCTGAACATCTCAAAATATGCGCCCATATGATGTGAAAGCGTCACGGGCTGGGCTTTCTGAAGATGCGTAAAGCCCGGCATATATGTATCAACATGCTCTTTCATGAGATTCAGGATTACTTCAAGCAAACCCTTAAGGTAACCGGTCATCTCATCGATCTCTTCTCTTATATAGAGCTTCATATCCAGAGCAACCTGGTCGTTACGGCTCCTTCCGGTATGAAGGCGCTTTCCGGCTTCACCGATACGCTCGGTAAGAACGGCCTCAACGAAGCTGTGAATGTCTTCATATTCCGAAGTGATCTCAAGCCTTCCGGATTCAATGTCCTTAAGGATCCCGTCAAGACCGGCAAGGATAGCATCCTCATCTTCTTTAGTCAGCACACCCGTCTTTGTCAGCATCCTGACATGTGCTTTGGAACCTTCAATATCCTGGCGATAAAGCCTTTTATCAAAATTAATGGACGCATTAAAAGAATAAACAAGTTCGTTTGTTTCCCCCTTAAAGCGTCCGCCCCACAGCTGTGCCATGAAACTCTCTCCCGTGTATTTTATCAAAAAATCAATTTATTTTTGTTAAATCGTCATTTGATGTCTAGTGAAAATACTAACATAAAAAAGACCTTGTATCAACAAGATCTTTACTAAATAAACAGCATATTTTTTCGGACGATCGGATTTATCTTTTATAATGCAGGTCGTATTCTATCACTTCCCCGCTCGAAAGAGTCTGCTGAACATCTATGATCCTTTGATTACCGGATCCTCTGAAAGGGAGCATCAGACTTTTCAGTTCCAGTTTGAACTCTCCGTCTACGAGCACATTTATATAAGAAAGCATTTCATCGGTGACTTCGCAGTGTGCTTTTCCGTCCTCGGGGATAAGATCGGTATCTAAGGTATATCCGCTGTATGCCCAGATGTTCTTGTCGGGATACTCCTCCTTAACCCTTCTGAGGGTTTTGACCAGCGCCCTCTGATTATCGGGTTCAAAAGGTTCACCTCCAAGGAGCGTGAGTCCGGATATATGACCGGATGAAAGTTTTTCTATTATATAGTCTTCAACTTCATCCGTATACGGTTCGCCATAGTTAAAATCCCAGGTCTCGGGCTGGAAACACCCCTTGCAATGGTGGGTACAACCTGAAACGAAGAGGGTGACTCTAACACCCTCTCCGTCAGCAACATCATTAGGTTTGATATTACAGTAATTCATAGATGAAGAACTCTCTCCCTGATCTCCTGCGTACGGCCCTGATTCCAGAACTGGGTTCCGATGTAACCGCAGGTACGTCTTGCAACATTCATCTTGTCCTGATCAGTGTTGTGGCAATTGGGGCATTCCCAGATAAGCTTGCCGTCCTTGTTCTCATGAACCTGGATCTCTCCGTCATAACCACATACCTGACAGTAATCGGACTTGGTATTGAGCTCGGCGTACATGATGTGATCATAGATATGTCTCATGACAGCCAGTACCGCATCAAGGTTATCCTGAAGATCGGGAACCTCTACGTAACTGATAGCGCCGCCGGGCGAAAGTGCCTGGAACTGTGCTTCGAAACTGAGCTTATCGAATGCATCGATATTCTCTGTAACATGTACATGATAGCTGTTTGTGATGTAGTTCTTATCGGTAACTCCGGGGATGATGCCGAATCTCTTCTGCAGGCATTTTGCAAACTTGTATGTCGTGGACTCAAGCGGTGTTCCGTAAAGTGAGAAGTCGATATTGGACTCTGCCTTCCACTTCTTGCAGGCATCGTTTAAGTACTTCATGACATCAATCGCAAAAGGAGTTGCGGTAGGATCCGTATGAGACTTGCCGGTCATGTATCTGGTACACTCGCAAAGTCCCGCATATCCGAGAGATATGGTCGAATAGCCGTCAAACAGAAGCTTATCGATGGGCTCACCCTTCTTAAGTCTGGCAAGAGCGCCGTCCTGCCAGAGGATCGGAGCCACATCGGAAAGCGTACCTTTCAAACGGTTATGCCTGCACATGAGAGCCTTATGGCAGATCTCAAGTCTCTCATCCATGATCTTCCAGAACTTATACATATCACCCTCGGATGAACATGCAACATCAACAAGGTTGATCGTAACAACGCCCTGATTGAAACGGCCGTAGTATTTACGCTGTCCCTCTACATAATTGCCTGCATTGGCGATGTTGCCCACGCCTGCTTCGGTAAATCTGTCGGGTGTAAGGAAGGATCTGCAGCCCATGCAGGGATAGCAGTCGCCGGACTTTAACTCCTTCATGATCTTCTCTGAGATGTAATCGGGAACAAGCCTCTTGGCGGTACATCTTGCAGCAAGTCTGGTCAGATAGAAATACTTGCTGTCTTCGTGGATATTGTCTTCTTCGAGTACATAGATGAGTTTGGGGAATGCGGGAGTGATGAACACACCCTTCTCGTTCTTGACGCCCTTTATCCTCTGATTGAGCATCTCTTCGATGATCATCGCAAGGTCATCACGCATCTGTCCCTCGGGAACTTCGTCTATATACATGAAAACGGTGATGAAAGGAGCCTGTCCGTTGGTGGTCATAAGAGTGATCACCTGATACTGCATGATCTGGCAGCCGCGGTTGATCTCCTCTTTCACTCTCATTTCAGCGATCTGATTGATCTTTTCATCGGATACCTCGATATCCATGAGTTCCATCTCTTTACGTACTTCGGCACGGAGTTTCTCTCTGCTGACCTGAACGAAAGGAGCAAGGTGTGCAAGAGATATGCTCTGTCCGCCGTACTGTGAGCTGGCGATCTGTGCTATGGCCTGAGTTGCTATATTACATGCGGTAGAAAAGCTCTTGGGGGTATCGATCATTGTCTCAGAGATAACGGTACCGTTCTGAAGCATGTCCTCAAGGTTTACCAGACAGCAGTTGTGCATATGCTGTGCAAAATAATCCGAGTCATGGAAATGAATGAGACCTTTTTCATGCGCTTCAACAACTTCCTCGGGAAGAAGCAGTCTCTTGGTGATATCCTTGCTGACCTCACCTGCCATGTAGTCTCTCTGAACAGAGTTAACGATGGGATTCTTGTTGGAATTCTCCTGCTTAACTTCCTCGTTATTGCACTCAAGGAGGCTTAATATCTGATCATCCGTCGAGTTGGACTTACGGGCAAGAGCATGTCTGTATCTGTATGTGATATAGTTACGGGCCATCTCATAAGCTCTGTACTTCATGAGCTGGTTCTCGACCATATCCTGAATCTCCTCGACGTTGGCCGATCTGCACATGTCACCACAAGATCTTGTAACGGCATCTGCGATCTCCTGAATCTCCTCCATAGTAAGTTTCTGAGATTCATTAACGCTATCGTTGGCTTTTTTGATAGCTACGACAATCTTCTCCTGGTCAAATTCTACTTCCGCACCGCTTCTCTTAATGATCTTCAAAATACATCCCTCACTTTATTATGGTAACTGCAAATATATGAAATTTCCGTCATTTTCCGGCTCATACACGATATAGTTATGTAACCAGGAAAATTAACAGGGCAACTACAACATATTGTAGTCGCCCTAAACGCGTGTGTCAAGATATGGTAGAAAGAAACGCAAAACAAAAATCAACAAATCATCCGGCCGGATTTTGTATAAAGTTTACATTTTTGAGCGCCAGCACATACAATATATAGTTGTTTTGGCGCTTGTTTAATCTATATATTGTGCTATAAATTCGTCTTCGGTCAGCACTTTTACCCCTAATTCACGGGCCGATCTGTTCTTGGTCGAATTAGAGGTCGAATCATTGTTGATCAGGCACTCGGTCTTGCCTGTAACCGATCCTGTGACCTTGCCTCCGAGTTTCTCTATAACCTCTTTTAATTCATTCCTGTTCGAATAATGCTGCAGCGAACCGGTCACCACAAAACTCAGTCCGGCCAGCTTCTGTTCACCGACCTCCGTGCTCATATCAGCGAGGGTGATCTCACCCAGCAGTTCGTTCCATATGCGCATATGAACCGGATCGGCAAAATATCCGCATACGCCGGAAGCTATGACAGAACCAATGCCGTCTATCTCGGACAATTCTTCTTCTCCGGCATGCGCGATTGCTTCGGGATCATATCCGAAATGTCTGCAGATGAGTTTGGCGGTGGCTACGCCGACATTCTCAATGCCGATCGCATACAGAAGCCGATGCAGCTCCGTATTACGCGATGTCTCGATCGAAGCGATCAGATTCTCATATGATTTTTCACCGAAGCCTTCCATACCGGTTATGCGATCTCTGAAACGGTCGAGATGATACAGGTCGGTAAACGAATGTATCATACCGCCCGCGATGAACTTCTCTATCGTCGCCTCGGACAGTCCGTCCATATTCATGGCGTCCCTGCTCACAAACTGGGTAAACGCTCCGAGTTTCTTGGCAGGGCATCCGGGATTGGAACAATAAAGATACGCGGTCCCTTCGTTTTCTTTTAAATATGTAGCTCCCGAGCATACAGGACATGATGAAGGGATCTCCAGATCGTCCGAACAGGTAAGGTTCTCTGCGATCTGCGGAATGATCATGTTCGCCTTATAAACCCTTATCGTATCTCCCAGCCCGAGCTTCAGGGCCCTTACTATACTTATATTATGTACGGAAGCTCTTGAGACCGTGGTGCCTTCTAACTCGACAGGATCAAATATGGCTACGGGATTGATGAGCCCGGTGCGGCTTGCGGACCATTCGATCTTTCGAAGCGTCGTATCCTTTGTCTCGTCAGTCCATTTAAATGCGATGGCATTACGGGGAAACTTGGCTGTCATTCCCAAAGACTCACCGTAAGATATCTCGTCAAGCAGAAGCACCAGACCGTCGGAAGGAATATCATATGTACGGATACGCCGCTCATATTCTTCTATAGAAGAAATGATCGTATCTTCTGTCACGATCATGTGATCAACAACATCAAATCCCTGTTCTTTGAGAAACTCAAATTCAGCCATGTGCCTGTCACCGAAATCAACCCCTGGGGCCGACACAAGATTAAAAGCAAAAAATCTGACCATGCGTTTGGCCGTAACCGACGGATCGAGTTGTCTGACAGCTCCCGAGCAAAGATTACGGGGGTTTTTAAATCGCGCAGACTCATCCGGGATGGTTGAATTGATCTGTTCGAAATCGGAATAGCTGATCACAGCCTCTCCTCTTATGACAAGTTCACCTTTATATTCGATCGAATGAGGAAGGTTAATAAATGCACGAGCGTTATTTGTAACAACTTCTCCGATCTCACCGTTACCACGCGTTATCGCTTTTGCAAGTTTTCCGTCAAAATATGTGATCACGACGGTAAGACCGTCAAGTTTCCAACTGAGGATCCCCTCATGACCGCCAAGCCATTCCCGAAGCTCATTACGGTCCTTGGTCTTACCCAGACTGAGCATGGGTTTATCATGCTTTTCCCTGGGCAGCTCATCTACGGATTCATACCCCACATTAACGGTAGGCGAGTTAGCCAGAACATAGCCTGTTTCGGCCTCCAGAGATACTAGTTCGTCATACAGACGGTCATACTCGAAATTGGACATGATCTCATCATCTTGTGCATAATATTTTTCCGATGCACAATTTAATGTGGTGACCAGTTCCCGGATTCTTTTCTTTTGAGAGTCGGTTGCAGACATAAGATCTCCTTGTGATCGAGGCGGATTTTAGGGCCTCATTTATAGTTTATGCCATTAATATTCTATTTCAAATAGGTGAAAATATATGAAATTGGAGACGCAAAATTGGAGATATTTTGATATTCAATTTACATAAAAACGCTTTCGGTTCTGATATGTAAACCGCAGTCTGAATATAGCGTTTTCTTCTCTTCCGGAGACAGAATCCGACTTGCACCAACTTGCAAATTTCCGAGTGTGACATTCATAACGCGCGTCCGTCTTAATGTCAGAACTTTATATCCGAGAGACTCACACATGCGTCTGATCTGTCTGTTAAGACCCTGGGTGAGAACGATATTAAATGATGTATCGGAGGTACGGGTGACCTTGCAAGGGCGCGTTGTGGTATCAAGATCTTCTAAATATATACCAGAAGCAAGTTTACCTAATTCGATATCACTTATTATTTTATCGACGGTAACTTCATATTCCTTCTCATGAAGATTGGCACCTCTCATCATCGAATTGATAAGATCACCGTCATCCGTCATTATCAGCAAACCTTCGGAGTCTTTATCGAGCCGTCCAGCATAGGTAAGTCGTCTGTCAGATGAAATTTCATCCGTGACAAGACGGTCTGCATGAGAATCCTTCTCCGAGCATGTCACTCCGACAGGTTTGTAGTATGCCATCACGACAGTATCATCCGGAAGAGAAATCTCCTCTCCCGATACGCAGACTTTCATGCCATCGGATACTTCATCTCCGAGTAAGGCACATCTTCCGTCGATGATGACCTCACCTTTCAGGATCAATTCATCGGCTCCTCTTCTGGAGCATATTCCGCATTTTGCCAGGTACTTATTTATTCTCATTTAAACTCTTTGACCGCCGGATCAGATGTGTTTTGCTGCTTAAAACATTATATCCAGATATAACATTTGCGTTATATTTTTATTCCGGTATCACGGCGTAAGCCTTTTGGATAGTGGTTTTTCACGGTATCGCCCACGCGCTTGCCCCATCCCAAACTCACGCCGTTTATACTCATCAATGCCCATGATCTACCCGTAGTATTACACATGTTATCATTAACGCTGACCGTTTCTCCGATCAGATATCTGACAGCCTCATCATAAGATAAATCACATGTGTTCTGCACCTCGTCCGGTCTCAATGACATGGCAAATGCATGAGCCGGTTCGAACCTGTCCTTATGTCTCGTCACAAGTTCAAGTCCGGGACGGATCATCCGGATTCCTCTGAACATCTGCTCGTTCACTCCGGCCGGCAGCATATATATATGATCCTTATTCTCTACAAGGATCCTGTTATCCGGAATGTCAAAACCGAGCTCTGTATGAAGAAATCGTGAAACTTCATTGTATAATTGTCTGTTTTTGTTTCTCAAATCTTCATTACGGGCTCTTTTTTCAGACAATCCTTCTTTGATGAGTTCGGCCATGAAGTGTCCCTCGCCCCGAGAACTGTGAGGCCAGATACGCTCAGTAGATTTAAGAAACCATTCGGGATGTGATCGCAGAAATGCATTTATCACATCCTCATCTTCGGTACGTTCAAAAGTACAGGTTGAGTAAACTATAATCCCGCCGCTCGCTGTCATGTCAGATGCGGCATCAAGGATCTCGAGCTGCCTGTCTGCACACATGGTCACATTGTCTGTGCTCCACTCTGAACATGCATCATGATCCTTGCGGAACATCCCCTCTCCGGAGCAGGGAGCATCAACGCATACCTTATCAAAGTAACCCATAAAGTATGTTGAAAGGTCCTTAGGATGCATGGAGGTCACGATACAGTTGGTTATCCCCATCCTCTCAACATTTTGTGACAGGATACGCGCTCTGTCCGGGACATATTCATTGGCGACCAGGACTCCGCGTCCTCTCATCCGCCCTGCTATATGAGTAGTCTTTCCTCCGGGAGCTGCGCAGAGATCGCATATCCTTTCACCGGGCATAGGATCAAGCAGCGGCGTAACCGCCATCGCGCTTGGTTCCTGGATATAATATGCTCCAGCCTCATGATAAGGACTCCTGCCGGGGCAGGAGTCCTCATTATAATAATATCCTTCATCACACCAGGTCACGCGGTCTTCCGGATCTATCTCGCATCCGGGTTGCGAAAACATGGCTTTTATTTTTTCCGAATTATCCAGATCAACCTTGAGAGGATTGATCCTGAGTCCGTATGTCCTCTTACCGGAATACGAAGCCAGAAACGCTTCGTACTCGTCTCCTAGCAGGTCAGACATGCGCGCCAGATATTCTTCGGGGAGATACTTAAGATCCTCCGTCATGACTCGCTGGCGTTCTTCAATACTTCAGCGTCAGAATTCAGAGATTCAACTATGTTATTGACTTCATTGAGAATACTCTGGTTCAGTTCGCTGGAATTATAAGTCTCATGTGAATGAGCCGAAACCTCTTCACTGATAGCGCTTATCGTCTGGATGCTGTTTACGATCTCGGTATTGGCCTCATCCAGATCTTCGATGGCTCTGCTCATATTGGCAGTCTGACGTCCGATCTCTTTTACATTATCGGCTATGGTATTGAAACTTTCGGATGTCTGTGCAGCCGTCTCAGCCTGCCTTGTGTTGGAATCTATGAGCTTGTGTATGGTATCAACCATAACATCCAGCTGGGATGCGATATTGTTGATCAGTTCCGTAATATCATTTGTCGCATTTGTAGTCTGATTGGCCAGTCCGGAAATCTCGGATGCAACTACGGCAAACCCTCTTCCGGCCTCTCCCGCTCTTGCTGCTTCGATCGAAGCATTAAGCGAAAGCAGCGATGTCTGGGATGCCACATTGGTGATAATATTGGTTATGCTGTTCATCTGTCCGGTGTATTCCTGGAAGCTCTCCAAAGCCGTAGCAACATCGGAACCGGCTTTCTCGCTGTCAGCAGTCAGTGAATTCAGTTCGGTAATGAATTCACGGCCTTCATTTACTGCGTTATCGGTAAGCGACATGCTTTCCGAGATCGATGCGGACGCTTCTTTTACGGAAACTATGTGACGCTGGATATCTTCGGTCTTTACCAGCTGGTTCTGAATAGCTTCAGCCGTCTCGTTATTTCCGCTCGACACCTCCTGCATCGCATTAAGCGTATTCTCCATGGATGACCGCAGAGTTCCAACCTTGTCATGAACATTCTCTACTCCGTCTGTTATGTCTCCGGAAATCCCGAGGACTTTTGACAGGATATTCGATACACGGTTTTTCTCAACATTGAGTCTGTCAGCCCTCATCTGAGAAAACCTGTCATAAGTAAGATTGACGGTGATAAAGAAAGCTACGCACATGATGATCAGCAAGACCTGTATCTCATATGTCGCTGATTTTTCTGCAAACCCGTATTTTGCTGCATTTATAGCAACATCGATGATATTCTCTATCGCAGCTCCGGCACCTATGATCATGACAAATCTCTTATTATTGAAGATCATCAGTATAAGAAGCATCGGCATCACATAGGTGAATACCAGATCGTTATTGGCCGTAAACAGGAAGAATGTATACATCAGCGTGAAACCGATCCCCAATATACGCATTATCGCAAGAGGCGAATCCTGCTGTTGCTTGTATACGAACCATGATGCTGCGATCGGCCATGCACATAAGAGCACAACCATTGCAGTATATCCGCCGCTCCTGGCGCCTTTTACGAACTCAAGCAAATAAGCAAGGCAAAAGATGATATTCAGTATCGTTGCGCATATCGTTCCTCTTTTGTTGGCCAGAGCCAGTTCGGCGTCGAATTCGGTCTCGCTGCCATTTGTGTTGATCATTTCAGCCATAATATCCCCCTTTAAGTAGATTATCTTATGTGAATTTCTTTATATAAAAAATATATCATAAAATGACTTCTTTTTTTCAAAAAGAGTATTGTCTTTTTCACAAAATAGTGTAGATTAAACTTAAATCGAGTTTAAGGTTAAACTGTATGTCAAGAGAACACGTAAAGATAAATTATGACAAAAAATCGGAATGGCCTTTTGAACTGACCAGGATTCAGTGGCTTTGGTACAACATGAAGGGGCTCAGAGCATTGTATGTGATCGCAATACTCGGAACCCTGGTTTATA
The DNA here is from genome assembly GCA_017620155.1 of Lachnospiraceae bacterium. Lineage (GTDB taxonomy): Bacteria > Bacillota > Clostridia > Lachnospirales > Lachnospiraceae > XBB2008. The sequence continues at coordinate 19,197 of JAFZQY010000049.1, forward strand.
ATGCGCTTCAACTTACTGTTCCTTATTTCTCGTCCAGGCTCATCGACACCTTCCTCTCCGGAGAAGACGCTTCTTACAACCTAGCCAACCATCGCGACCACTTCTATACACTGATCGCGCTCATGGTCGGACTTACTCTCTTCAGGGTCGTGATAGTATATCTGGACTGCATCGCTTATGAAAAAGTATCCCAGGGAGTCCTTTTCAGGGTTAGAAACATCCTGTATGACAAGATCCAGCGTCAGGACATGAAGTTCTATTCCACATACAGGACCGGAGATCTGATGACCCGAGTGACCGGCGACCTTGATGCCGTAAGACACATGATCGCCTGGGTAGTCAGGATGGTTGTCGAGGCTTTCTCGCTTCTCGGGGCCGTTGCTGTCTATTATTTCTATATGAACTGGAAAATGGCTCTGTGCCTGCTATCTATCGCTCCTCTCATCTTCTTGATCATATACTTGTTTAAGATCAGAGTCGCTCCGATGCACGCCCTTCTCAGGGAAAAGCTTGCCGTGATGAACACGATCGCCCAGGAGAATATCTCCGGTAACCGTGTGGTCAAAGCTTTTGCCAAAGAACAGTACGAGATCGAGAAGTTCGACGAATGCAATCAGGACTATCGCGATACGAATAAAAAGACTGCTTTTACCTGGCTTACTTTCTTCCCATATATAGAATCGCTCGCAAACCTGCTTCCCGTTATACAGCTTCTCGTCGGAGGTCTTTTCCTGATCAAAGGCACGCTCACGATGGGCGAGTATGTCGCATTCAGCGGTCTGACCTGGGCCATTGCCAATCCCATGCGCCAGCTCGGAAACATCATGAACGAATTCCAGCGTTTCTCCGCAGCGTCCCGCAAGGTCATGGAGATCTACTATTCCGTACCCGAGATCAAGGACAAATGCGATGCGATCCCTCACCCCGACAGGTTTGAAGGTCTGGTCGAGTTCAGGGATGTCACATTTAAATATTCGGACGGCAATCTTCCCGTGCTTAAGCATGTATCATTTACCGCGAATCCCGGAGAGACGGTCGCGATCATGGGTGAGACCGGCTGCGGAAAGACATCTCTGATCCATCTGATCCCGAGATTCTATGAGCCCTTAGAAGGCCGTGTAATGATCGACGGACATGATGTCAGTGCTTATAAGTTAAAAGATTTAAGAAGCAATATCGGCCTTGCCACGCAGGATGTGCTGCTCTATTCCGATACCATAGACGGCAATATCGCATACGGCGATTCCAACCTGCCCAAAACGGATGTAATACGATATGCGAGAACCTCTGCGGCAGATGATTTCATCGCAAAGATGCCCGAAGGCTATGAAACCATAGTCGGAGAACGCGGCGTCGGGTTATCCGGCGGTCAGAAACAGCGTATATCTCTGGCCAGAGCGCTGGCTGTACAGCCCTCGATCCTGATATTGGACGATACGACTTCGGCGGTAGACTTAGAGACCGAAAAAGAGATACAGCATAACCTTGACGAGCTTCCCTTTACCTGTACGAAGATCATCATCGCACAGCGTATATCCACTACCAAGAAAGCCGACAAGATACTCATAATGAATCACGGAGAGATAACCGAGTCCGGTACTCACGATGAGCTGATAGCAAAAGGCGGTTATTATGCACAGCTCGTCAAACTGCAGACCGGAGAAAGCGACGGAGAGCAAAGTTAAAGATGGCACGAAATACCTATAAAGAAGACGAGCTCTTAGAAGAGCCGTTTGACATAAAGCACCTGCTTCGTGCATGGGTATACATCAAACACTATTCAGGCCCCATGGTACTGGCTCTGGTTCTGTCTGCCATCGGAGGCGCTGCCGCTCTCGTATCTCCGATAATAGTCGAAAAAGCTCTTGATGAGGCAATACCCGTCGGCAATGTGCGCATGCTCATCATTCTTGTTATCTGGATGGTAGTATTTTATCTGTTAAGCATCATTTTCTTCACGATCAGATCACGCATAATGATCAATGTGAGTCAGAATATCATCTACAATATCCGCAACGATGTGTTTGGGCACCTGCAGGCTCTGCCGTTCCAGTACTATGACACCAGGCCGCACGGAAAGATCCTGATAAGAGTCGTTAACTATGTAAACTCCGTATCGGATATGCTCTCCAACGGTCTGATCAACGTGATCCTGGAGATCTTGAACCTCATATTCATAATCATCTTCATGTTCATCGTGGATGTTAAGCTGTCTCTTGTCGTAATGGCCGGAGTACCCATCCTTATGGTGTTCATGTTCTGGATCAAGAATAAGCAGCGCAAGGCATGGCAACAGGTATCAAACAAAAACTCCAACTTAAACGCCTATCTCCAGGAGAACATAGTCGGTGCCCGCATCACACAGATTTTTGCCAGAGAAGACGAAAATGCAGAGATATTCGAAGGCTTATCCGACAGATGCCGTAAGACATGGATGCGCGCCATCGAATACAGTACGCTCGTATGGCCCGGGATCGATACCATATCAGTCTTTGTCAGAGCCGCCATATTCATCACCGGTATTCTGATATTCGGCCAGGGCAATACATCCCTGGGCGTGATCGTTGCCATCTCAAGCTATGCTTCCAGATTCTGGCAGCCTATCATGAACCTCGGTAACATATTCAACAACTTCATCAACAATATCGCTTATCTTGAGAGGATATTCGAGACCATAGACGAGCCTGTTGAGGTCCGTGACGCCGATGATGCATATGATCTGCCCGCCATATCGGGAAGCGTAGTTTTCGATCATGTCTCTTTCTCATATGAAGAAGGAAAAGAGATACTGCACGATGTTTCATTCACGGTAGAACCCGGTGAAAGCATCGCTCTGGTAGGGCCTACCGGTGCGGGCAAGAGTACCATAGTAAGCCTGATCTCACGCTTCTATAATCTCGATAAGGGCCGCATCCTGATAGACGGACACGACATATCCAAGGTAACCCTTCATTCGCTCCGCTCCCAGATGGGCATCATGCTTCAGGACAGCTTCATCTTCTCGGGGACCATAGAGGACAACATCAGATACGGTAAGCTCGATGCCACGCACGAAGAGATCGTCAATGCAAGCAGACTGGTATGTGCAGATGATTTCATTTCCGGCACGCAGGACGGTTACCGATCCGAGGTAAAAGAGCGAGGTTCGCTCCTTTCTCAGGGACAGAAACAGCTCATATCATTTGCACGTACTCTTCTTTCGGATCCTGCGATCCTGGTTCTGGACGAAGCCACATCAAGCATAGATGTCCAGACGGAAAAAGCCCTCCAACAGGGTTTAAACGCCATGATGAAGGGCCGTACGAGTTTCGTTATTGCTCACCGTCTTTCAACGATAACGGGATGTGACAAGATCATGTATATAGATGCCGGTGGCATAGTCGAATGCGGTTCACATGATGAACTGATGGCTAAGCGCGGCCTGTATTACAAGCTCTATACCGCTCAGATCGAAGATACGATCTGACTGATACGTCACATAGAGTCTGACGATCATTCAAATCTGAATGATTCAAAATCAAAGTTTGATCCGGGCATAAACACAAATGATACGTTCCATTCTCCGGTGATATGAGGCAGCGCAAATCTCTGCAGAGTCATGTCATCGGAATGGACGAATTCGCATACTTCCTTGATCGATTCTTCTCCCCGGAAAAATCTCACATGAACAGGATTGGTCTCATTGGGAGTCCGTCCTTTTATCTCAACACAGTCTATCCCGGCATCCCCGAAATCCATGTTCTTAAACTCCAGCGAAACATTGTTTCCAATATGCTCAACCATAGTTTCGGCCCGCTCAAAATCATCTCCGTATATGGCATCCGCATCTGTAGCAGGAAGACATTTGCGCGCTTTATCGGCCTTTCCGAACACAAAGCCTTTTACATGAACCTTCCGGTCAAATTCAAAACTTATGGATGTGATCCCGTTAACAAGATGATCAAGCTCCCAGGTATCTTCAATAAAGACTGCCCATTGTCTCGGTTTGGAATAGACAGTATCAAGAAGGAGCTGTTCATCCCCGCTTCCGGGTATGCCCTTCCAGACTTTGAGCGGAACATCATCGGAATCGAGTGCAAATATCGGTATCGTTATCCGGTCAGCACCGCAGGAGCCGAAATCAAGATCATCAAATACGACAATCGTGCGTTCTCCTCTGGCTGTTGCAAACCCCTTCTCATTGCCGCTTCCAACTTCACCTATCGAGGATGAATAAGTGCTACCCGCAACGAACTGATAAGGATCTCTGTATGCAAGACCGCACCCTGTTACATCGAATTCAATGTCAGAGATAACTCTTACCTTCTGCCCCTCTCCGCCGGCGGTCGCACGGAGTCTGAAATGACCGTCACCCTTGGCCGTGACGGTGATAATATCGTCTTCACCAGGCTTATGTTCTACATCTATCTGAGCCAGATGCGAGGTTATGCCCATATCATCCGTGATGCGATACGATACAAGGCTGCCATCTTCCTCACCGGCCTGTTTGGCCACTGATACAGCATCCCGAATCGCTCCCGCCGGCTCGATATGCGCCGTCACATGCACGGATCTGTGCTCAGGACTTAAGATGCGTTCTTCCGGACACGAAAGCGTGATCCTTCTGATGTCCGGTTTTTCGCGGACGATAGCCGCTGTCACCTCTGTTTGCCCCTCTCCGGTCACTTCCACTGACGCAAGAAGCTTACCGTTAAAGAGTCTCCTGTTATCAACACGGTATCCGTCCGGATCGGCGCTGTCGCCGTTATCGAGGCCTATAAGCCGTCCGTCGCCCGATACAATAACGCGCACTCTGTCGCATGCATTCTCGACAGGATTACCGTCAGCATCTATCGCACTTATTTCGTAGAACCGGATATTCTGAGGCTCAGCCGTTGAAGCATACTCGTATTCCTTTGTCGCGAGTTTTTCGGTATTGCCGAAGCTGCGCCTTACGCACCTTTCAGCCGGTTCATCTGCCCCTATCTCAGAATACGCAAGAGCTTCTATACTGCCTTTTTCATAGGGAACCTGATAATCGGCTATGATATGATGTCCGCTTCCGGGGTCATGATCAAGAATTTGTCTACCAAGGCTCTTACCGTTTACGATCAGCTCAACCTCAGGAAGATTGGACACTACTCTCACATCAACGATCTGACCGGGATTAAAATCCCAGTACGGGAAGACATGAACAAAAGGTTCTTTCTCCGGACTTACCCATGCAGACTTCCATACATAATACGAATCCTTGGGAAAACCTGCCGTATCGATCTGTCCGAAATAACAGCTCCTTGTCTTGTATGGCGTCGGCTCACCGATATAGTCAAATCCCGACCATAGGAACTGTCCCAGTGAATATGGGGTATCCCTGTCTATGCATACACAGGCTTCATAGCTCTTCGCAGACCAGCTGGTCGTGGAATTACCCAGTGCCGAGCACTGCTCATCCTCCTCACCGAGTGAATTGGCAGAAAGCGGCAGATGATATATGCCTCTGCTCTGCGTGATCGATGAAGTTTCGCTTCCGTATATGATCCAGTCGGGGTGATCAGCATGATGCTCCTCATAACATGTTTCACCATAGTTATATCCCGCAACTTTCAGTATATCGGCACACTTCTGCGCGTTCTCCCAGGGCATGAAATTGGATCCCTGCGTAATATATCCGTTTGCGCGATAATCAAAGCAGGCGACCAGGTTCATCAGGTGCGCGGTCATCTCCTGACCTTCTTTTTCATAATTGTGGATGTCAGCTATCTCATTGCCGATGCTCCACATGATGACGCATGTGTGGTTCCTGTCTCTCTTAACCCAGCTTGCGACATCCTTTTCGTGCCACTCATCAAAGAATCTCGCGTAATCAAATTCCGTCTTCGGATGGTTCCACATATCAAATGCTTCGGATATGTAAAGGATGCCCATCTCGTCGCACAGATCAAGAAGCCCGGGAGCCATCATATTATGAGTTCCTCTGATGGCATTAGCGCCCATCGTCTTTAAAATCTCGATCTTACGGCGCATTGCCGATATGTTAAACTCCGCGCCCAGTACTCCGAGATCATGATGCTCGCATACGCCGTTCAGTTTCATATTACGGCCGTTTAAGAACATGCCTTCCTGAGGATCAAAACGCACATTCCTGAAACCTATACGGTTCGTGATTCTCTGAACTTCATCACCGGATCCGTCAGTCAGTACAGTATCTACCCTGTACAGATAAGGATCTTCTATATCCCACCTGTGCGGGTTTCTTACAAGATATACCTCTGTCTGAAAAGGTACTTCGCGCACATCCTCTTCTTTCGGGACATATATGTATGTATTTTCCGAAGCTTCGGCAGGAATCAGTTCGACCTCTGCGCCGGCAGCATCAGACAGCCTGTTAACGACTTTCAGCGCAGCAACAGCATCCTTTGATTCAGCAGCATTATTCGCGCTCCGGTTTACATAACTGCGGTTACAATCGCACAGATATGTATCTACATACAGCAGATAACCCTCGTCGCATTCTTCAGTATGTATGTATACGCCGTTCTCCGGAATATATTCTTCAGGATATTCAGCAAACCATACATCCCTGTATATGCCGGCACCTGAATACCATCTGGAATTGGGAGACTTAAAGTTCACGGCTACCATCAGTTCATTTTCGCCGTCAATGAGCTTATCATCAGGAAGATTCAGGACATACTGCGAATAACCGTACTTCCATTCACCGATCTTTTCTCCGTTCAGGAAGTACGTCGAATCCATATATACCCCGTCGAATATGACGGATATATTTCTGTATCCCGAAGCAGACGCCTGCCCGATCTCATTCTTATCTATGACGAATCTTTTCCTGTATCTGCCGTATCCGTCACGATACAGATCCGTCGTATCATATATGAGCCAGTCATGCGGAATCCGCACGCTTACCCACTCATCATTCTTCAATTCATCGGGAAAATCATTCAAGTTAAATTCCCATTCACCATTCCAGAGTTCTTTCATATTATCACCTTGAAAAAAGGCTCGCACTAAAATGTGCGAGCCTTTGAAAAGCTCCTTTTACAGGAATACATACTTCAGCACGAACAGTACTGCGAGTACATACATGAGCGGGCTGACCTTCTTTGCCTTGCCGCAGCATACGTTGATGACAACATAAGAGATGATACCAACTGCGATACCGTCTGAGATGCTGTAAAGAATGGGCATAGCAACGAGTGCAAGGTAAGCGGGAACTGCTTCTGTAAGATCCTTGAAATCGATCTCTGCCACTGCTGTGATCATAAGGAATCCTACGAAGATCAGAGCGGGTGCAGTCGCAAATCCGGGGATTGCGATGAAGATGGGTGACAGGAAGATCGCGATCAGGAACATAAGACCTGTAACGATAGCTGTAAGTCCTGTACGTCCGCCTTCGGAAACACCTGCAGAGCTCTCTACGAAGGTTGTGGTTGTGGAAGTACCGAGTACGGCACCTGCTGATGTAGCTACGGCGTCTGCAAGGAGTGCCTGCTTGATGCGGGGCAGCTTGCCGTCTTTGTCGAGCATGTCAGCTTTATTCGCACATCCGATGAGTGTTCCGATGGTATCGAATACATCTACGAACAGGAATGAGAACATGATTACGATGAAATCAAGTACCTTGAAGTTTGCAAAAGCTTCGCTTGAGAAGCACTGTGCAAATGTGAGACCGAGTGCGCCGATATTGAAGTTGCTCCACTGAGGAAGAACCGATGCGCCGGTATAGAGGCCTGTAAGTTCACAGATGATTCCGAGTACCCATGTAATGAGCACACCGATAAGGATTGAACCCTTAACGTTCTTATAGTGCAGGATCGCGATGATAAATGTACCGATGATAGCAAGGAGTGCGCAGATACCTACATTGGTGAAGTCTTCCTTGAAGCTTACCAGGGTAACAAGCGTAGCATCGCTGTTAACAACGATAGAACCGTTCTGGAGACCGATGAAAGCTACGAACAGACCGATACCTACAGATACGCCCTTTTTAAGGGTAAGAGGGATGGCATTGAAGATAGCCTCACGGACATTGGTCACTGACAGGATCACGAAGATGATACCCTCTACAAATACTGCAAAGAGTGCGAACTGCCAGGAGTATCCCATAGCACCGCATACGGTATATGCGAAGTATGCGTTAAGTCCCAGACCGGGAGCAAGTGCAAAAGGATAGTTTGCAAGAAGCGCCATGCACACGGTACCGATAAAGGCAGCGAGTGCGGTAGCCATGAGAATGGCTTGGGGGTCCATGCCGCTGGCAGACAGGATCGCAGGATTGACTGCGAGGATGTACGCCATCGTCATGAACGTGGTGAGACCGGCTATGACTTCAGTTTTGACGTTCGTGCCGTTCTCTTTGAGTTTGAAAAAGTTTTCCATGTTAACCTCCTTAAATAAGAACGCATCATGAGTGCGTTATTTTCCTTCGTATGTGATCACGGATTCCACATCATATTTGGAGAGTTTCTCTCTTCCCTTGAGGCCTGCAAGTTCCATAAGGCATATGATCTTGACTACTTCGCCGCCGAGCGCTTCAACAAGCTTGGCGGATGCTTCGAGTGTGCCTCCGGTTGCTATCAGGTCATCTACGATGACTACCTTCTGCCCGGGAATGATCGCATCCTTGTGCATCTCGATCGTGGCTTTTCCGTATTCGAGATCGTAATCCTGGGAAATGGTATCACAGGGGAGTTTGCCCTTTTTCCTGACCAGGATAAACGGTTTATGCCTCTCGTATGCAAGAGGAGCTCCCAAGATGAATCCCCTGGATTCGGCGCCGACTATCGCATCGAACTCCAGACCCTGGATCAGCTGATTAAGTTCATCTATGGCCAGATGAAAGCCTTCAGCGTCCTGCAGGACCGTCGTGATATCCCTGAACATGATGCCGGGTTCGGGAAAATCCGGGATGGTCCTTACATATTCTTCTATCTTTTTCATAAATGCCTCCTTAGTTTAAGCATCTAATTTTCTGCCTTTTTTGATATAATCCTTGATCTTGATCGCATCGGTGTATCCCATGCGGTACATCCTGTTGAGGCTCGTCACATCTTTGGTCAGTGTCTTTAAGTTGGATATGTCCTCGGGTGCCACGATTATGATCTTGCCTTCATCCTCAAGCTTGAGCGCATATTTGAGCTGCTCATTATACACATCGCATCTGACTTTGATCGCATCGGCCGCATACGGAAATCTGAATGATACTATGCGTGAAACCCTTGCATCCGCACGCGGTTTCCTGAAAGCCTTTTTAGGTCTGGTAAGGATCACTATGAGTTTGTCACATCCGAGTTCGATGGCCTTTTTTATGGGGATCGGATCGCTGATCCCGCCGTCGAAATACGGTTTTCCCCGGAATATGTACGGCCTGTTCACGCCGGGCACGCAGCTCGATGTCATCAATGTCTCGTAATGATCGAGACTCATGTCGTCCTTGTCAAAATACACCGGTTCGCCGGTAAAAGCATCCGTAGTGACTATGATGTATTTGGCCGGATTGTCCATAAACGCATCAAACGCAAACGGACTCTCGCCGTCTTCATTGCACAGTGTACCGTATATGTACTCAAGGTTGATGTAAGACCCCGTCTTCATCATGTTACGAAGTCCCATATATTCCTTGCGAAAAGCATATTCGGTATAAAACCTGTAATTGCGTCCGCGCTGACCGGCCAGATATGAAGCTCCGTTGGCAGTACCGGCAGAAACACCGATAAAGCAATCAGCCATTATATTGTGGTCGAGCAGATTATCCAGAACACCCGCGCCGTATATCCCGCGGGTTCCTCCGCCCACATCTATGATACCAAGCATAATTCCTCCGCCTTAAACCACAACCTGATTCTTGCCGTGATTCTTGCCGTAATATAGTTTCTCGTCGGCTTCATCTATTATGGTCCTCAGAGGCATGTAACTCTTGTATTCGGCAATGCCGAATGTAGCAGTAACTCTGAAGGTGCCGTCATACTTATTCTTAAGTGTGGTCTCCTCAAGCTTACGCCTGATCCTGTCAGCAACGAAATAGGTCTCCTGCTTGTCGCCGTGGATGAAAAGAAGAAACTCCTCTCCTCCCCAGCGGCATGAATAATCGCTCTCTCTGACTTCTGCCTTGATCAGTTCCGCAAGTGCGACCAGGACTTTGTCTCCTATGTCATGGCCGTAACTGTCATTGATAGTCTTAAAATCATCGATATCCAGCATTACGAGACAGAACTTAGCCGTGGTGTCATTTGCAATCTCTATCTCATCGCTCATATATCTGGTCATGCTGCGGCGGTTAAGAAGCCTGGTAAGAGGATCGTAACTGGCCTCTATGCCGAGTTTTAAGTTCTCTTTTTCCAGAAGCTGCTCCATATAATTGGTTTCCAGCGCAAACAGCGCGGAGAAGACCAGAAGAAGGCTGAACGCTATGAATATGTTGAAATATCTGATACTGATGCATGCGGCAGAGTTATCCAGATATCCGTAGATCGGAGGGACCCTGGATTGAACAACGCTCACAACAATGTAAGATACCATAACGAACGCTGACAGCCATATGGAATATGCCACATGCTTGTTTCTGTTCGTAAGAGAGTTGGCCAGATAAAAGGCAGCCGGGATAAGGGCCACGGTATAGAGCATGAAGCCCCAGTCCCATCCGAGCATCAGCGATGCCATGGATGAATGGAACTCAACTTCTATGAAAAACAGTACCATGATCACTCTGAACTTCTTGCGGTTGGTAAGAACTATACCCAGGAAGCAATAGAAATAGACAATGAATATATTGTAATAGCACAGTATATTCGCGCCTATTGCCCCCATCGACACGCAGAATACCAGATGAATAAAGGCAGTGATAAGACACATGATGCGATACTTATTGGAATTGTCAATAAGCTGCTTACCGGCAAATACCTGCCTTATGGTATGAAATATCAATTCCAGACTGTTCTTCACTTCGTGTCAGAATCCTTTACAGCGTAGAATAACCGAAACCGTTACAAATAGCGTCAACTGCATTGCCCGCTTTACACAGAGGGCAGTTATCGGGAGCATAGCTGGCATAATCGGGAAGATCCTTGGTCGAGTACAATGCTCTGATCGGAATGCTGTCAACCTGTGTTGCAACCGAGAAGATAGCCGAGATCCCCGCAACCTGTCCGCCGTAATAGTTCACGGAACGCATAGCGCTTCTTAATGTATCACCGGTCGTAGCGGTATCAATGAGGATCAGAACTTTTCTGTTAAGGATCATATGCTGATTGTTCTCTCTGAACATCATCTGTCCGAGTGTATTGTATTCAGGGCTTGTGATATATATCGTCTGATGTGAATTGGCATTGACGATACCGATCTTGGTAAGTTTATTTGCAAGATATGCACCTACGATCTCCATCCCGTTCAGACACATGATCGTATCGATCTGATCCGACGCAAGATACATCTCGGCAAGTTCCTCACCGGTAGCTCTGGCCTCGCGCTGTCTGGCCTTCATATCACTCAGGTCCATGTAATAGTTTACATGTGAGTGGGGGGTGATGAAATGTCCGGGAATATAGCGGAGCACAACATCCTTGTTTCTGGAATAGTCGATCTTCTTGTAAGTCTGCATAATCAATTATCCTTTCTGTAATCATTAAGGACCTCTCTGACCTGGGCTTCGGCGTTTAAGAATGCCTGGGCCACATACGGGTCAAAATGGGTTCCTTTACCTTCTTCTATGATAGAGAACGCCTTCTCAACAGGCATCCCTTCCTTGTAACTCCTCTTGGAGACAAGTGCATCAAAAACATCCGCCACGGCCATAATACGCGCCGACAACGGTATCTCTTCACCGGAAATGCCGTGCGGATATCCGTTTCCGCCCCATTTCTCGTGATGATATTCGGCCAGTTCCTTGGCGGTATCCAGATAACCCGACTCGGGAACGCTGTCTATTACGCGGTTTATGATCTCGCTGCCGGCCGTGGTGTGATACTTCATCTGAGCGAATTCTTCATCAGTCAGTTTGCCCGGTTTGTTGAGTATGGCATCCGATACGCTGATCTTGCCTATGTCATGCAGAGGTGCGGACTTGATCACATCGCTTATGAACTCATCGGTTAAAATATCCGTATATATACCTTCTCTGCGCAGCTCATGCATAATGATATCGGTATAGATAGCAGTCTTGCGTACATGATCTCCGGTATTCTTGTCACGGCTCTCCACCATGTCAGCCAGAACAAGTATCAGGCCGTCCTGCATCTGCTGGATCGTATCCGTTTTCTCGTTGATCTCATTGACATAGGCCACACTGTCCTCTGTCATCTTCGAAAAAGCCAGATACAGGTTTTCGATCTCATCCCCGGTACTAATCTGGATCTCCTTGATCCTGTCGATACTGTCTTCGGGCTGGTCTTCCATATGATAGGCAAAATTGGTCGCAGCCATGGCCATCGTATTGACCGGGAATATGAGATTATATCTGATGATCCAGAGACCTATGGCAAGAACCAGTATAAAGGTTCCTATGAACAGTGATATCTGCTTGGCCAGGAATGCATATCCGTTGGTCCTGAGCCTGTCCATCGAGATATCTACACAGGCATAAGCCTGGCAATCTCCGTTATCATCGATGATCGGGTAATATATCGTGAGCAGCCATCCGAAAGTATCATCGGATATTATGGGTTCTATCTCTCCGCCCTTTAAAAGAGTATCGATGTATGGTCCAAAAGACTCGTCAAACGGAATCAGGTCACCCGCATTTCCGCCTTTTACTCCTTCGGTATCAAGATCAAACACGACCTGGCATCCTTCGGGAAGGATCCTGTATACATAGACATACTCGATATCCTTGGAGCTCTCGCGTATGTCATAGAGATTGTTCTCGGTACGGACATAACCGATGGCGGCATAGCCTTTGTTGATATAGTCGTCGATCCTGTAGGGTTCGACCACACCGGCGACAGTCTTGGCAACTCCCTGTCCGAGCGCGATATGATCATCGACGCTGTCGGACATATAAAGCTTATAACCAATGACGGTCGATACTATGGCTACTACAAGAAGAGCAGACGTGATCAGGATCAGCATCTTGGATCTGATAGACATTGATCTGTTGTCAGAAACTTCTGCCGCTCTCTCTTCGCGGCCTTTAAGCGGTTTCTGCTGCCATCCGTTTAATTCGAATTTCTCCCTGATCCTGTCCGGCAGGAAATAATAGAACGGAAGGACTATGATCGCATTCACGACCTTGTCGGCAAGATCCACAAGGAATTCTCCGTTAAACTGCGCCCAGAAAGGAGAAAACAATCCGCTCTCATAAAGTCTGCTGACAGTTTTTACGGATATGCCGCTCTGTGCAAATCCGTACAGGAACCAGGTAAGAACGCTTCCGAGTCCGCCTCCGATAAGAGCCAGAGCAAAGATAAAGCATATCACACCCCAGATCTTCTTAAGCAAGCCCTTTTCGGCAAACCACGCGGCCACAACAGCCATGATGACGCTTAAGCACTCATAATATACGGCGCTTTGATCCGCTGCTGCTTTTATGAAATTACTTACGAATCCGACTGTTATACCGGGCAGATATCCGCCGATCACAGATACGAGTATCGTACCTATGGTATCCAGATACATGGGAAGATGCAGTTCATCCGCTATGGCCGAACCGATCAGATTAAGAACGATGCCGGCGAGGCAAAGAACTGCAACCCATCTGATATTCCGGTTTTTATTGAGCTCAGACGCGGTACTTTCCATACCTTTCTATTCTACCACAATTCCTTTATGTATTCTGTATATTTCAACTATTCCGACCATAAACGCGGTATAGAAAACGGCGAATCCGTATATCATATATCGTGCCAGGCACATGATGATCACCGCAGTCCCGTATGCATTGCCGAATATCAGGAGCAGACTCATGAAGATAAGCCATGCGGCAGGACTTTTTTCTTCCGTCTTAAACAGCAATATCATCAATATGGCAGAAGCAGCTATCAATCCGATGACGACAGGTATCATGATCGGGTGAACAAAAGCTATGCTCCTCATCACGCCGAGCGACCCCAGTATGATATAATCGGCAAACCACCTGCCAAAACATTTCGGAAACAAGATCCTGATCAGGCTTCCGGCATATTCTTCGGCCAGGGCATTGTATCCTATGTAATCATGTATCCCTGTCGAATTCTCGATGATATCCCGGAGGCTGTATTCTATGGCTTCGAATTTGATCCTGTCATGAACTTCCTCAAGATACATGGCTCTGTTCAGGACATTATCATCAGCCTTGTGATACGACCAGCCGGATACATCCATCACCATATACATGTACTGAAACATGAAGTTCAAACTCGGATCTTCAACGTACTCTCCCGCTTCTTTATCCGTCACATAAAAGATATTGGCAAGCGCAGTCTGACTGGTGTATTCGTTGCCGACATATGCACCGTTAAAGGCAAGATTATAGGCTTTGGTCACTACATCCCGTGCACCGAATGCCATTACAAATCCGGCAACCGACAGGATAATGCCAAGCAGGATCTTTCGCGGAATCAACACGATCAGTGCTGTCAGGAGCCATGCGATCAGAAGCACGGTCATGTTGCTCCTGATTACGGACAGCAGAAATGCAAGCAAAAGTCCCGTCACCAGATCCCGTATTCTTTTGTCAGAGACCGCCCTGTGCATACTCACGAAGAAAAGTAAGAAAAGCGGCATTGCCACGGCTTCACTCATGATCGCACAGGACATATGCACCTTCATCGCCGAGAAAAAAGGCGTGATGGCATAAGGCAGTATCACGAAAGCACAGATCAGATATTCAAACAGGGAGTTAAGATCAAAGCGGTCGGATATATATCTGATAAAGTAATGCGATGAAGCTATAACAAGAACGGTCTGGATCCATGCGGTTATCTGCATCCAGCACGCAGGGGCGATGCTCCTTATAAGAAACAGAAACACCGGATACGCAGGTTCCCTGCGCATGTGCATATTGATATACTGATCGGAATCGTTATATACGCCCACTCCGTTAAGGAGATATACAGCCACAAAGTATATCGTAAGAATCAGCAATGTGACGATGTGGGCGGTACGGATCCTGCCGCGTAAGTCATTCATGCTTTACGCCCATTGCCTTGTGAGCTCTTTCTTTTTCTTCGTACATGGATGTATCGGCGATCTTGATATAATCTTCTATATCACCGGTACTCTCGGGTGTCACGATACAGTAACCTACGCTGGCGGTAAGTTCGAAAGAAAGACGCATCTCTTCGATCACATCTTTAAGTGCATCCTTAAATTTCGCTCTGTAATCTTCTATGGATAATCCTTCTTCAAATTTGCCGACAGCTACGAACTCATCGCCTCCGAACCTGCCCAGCTTCCAGTCTTCGGGCAGCGTCCTGCGGATCGCTTCCGCTGTTGCTCCGATAGCCAGATCGCCGTTTATATGACCGTATACATCATTGATGGTCTTCATGCAGTCGATATCGGTAAACAGAAGAACCGAATCACGGCCTGCTTTTTTCTCGGATTCAAGATACGAGAAAAGAACTTCTTCACATCCGGTACGGTTGAACATCCCGGTCAGGAAATCAGTCATGTAGATATTTTTGAGTTTTCGGTTACTCTCCTGCGAGAAGATATACTGTCTTACCGTCTCGAGCAGTGTATCGAGGTTGTTGATGAACTTCTTAAAGCAGAGATCATAGAGGATTTCCGGTCTGTTCTTAACTCCGACATAGCCTATGTTGTGATCGAGATTGGTAAGAGGAGTGATGATATATACATTGGATACACCTTCTTCCTCTTTATACCCGGGATAGATCTCGCGAAGATCAAAATGGTAATGGGATATCGGTTCGAAATTACGTCTTTCGAACAGAACCTCCATATTTTTGTCATATTCTCTTTCGGGAACATATTCATCATCGGTCTTCTCGAAGAACTGTTTCTGCGTACATATGACAAAATCTCCACCGAGATATTCCTTCAGGCTGAGAACCTCGGATGCCGTCTCATAGAAAGAATCTTTGGAATCCACTTTGGACATCATTCCCCTGATCTCCTGGAACTGGAATTCCACCATATCACTCACGGAAGCATTCCGGTACTGATTCCGGATGCTGTCAAGTCTGTATTCAACAGCCTTTTCACCGGGTTTGCACCCGCAGCTTTCCGAAGGAACAAACATGGAATCATAGAGGACTTCATATTCGGGATCGTACTCAACCATCATCTTCTTTAAAAGATCATAGATGTTTTCTCCCATCTGATCCCATTGTCTGGATACGGAAGCGATCATCGGATAAGTGGTCTGTCCCTCACGTATATTATCAAAGCCTGTAACAATAACATCATCAGGAACCTTGATACCCTCTTCATAAAGCCTGTATATGACTCCGAGAGCTTCATAGTCATTTGCACAGACAAATGCATCGGGAAGAGGTTCGCCGAGCGAAAGCCACTGCTCCATGTGCTGAACGGTACTGTAGAACTCAAAATCACCCTGAATCACACCCGGTTTTTCAAGGCCGTGATTTTCCAGGGAATCTTCAAGAGCGTGCTGGCGGATCTTGTTCTCTTCGTTATCCGCGATTCCGCTTACATAGATCACTTTTCGAACATTGTGTTCCTCTATGAGATGATCCGCAAGATCGCGCACGCCCTCATAATTTGACGTTCCGACAAAGGCAACGCCGGGGATCTTTACTTCCGTACTGATTATGGGTACTTTTGACCCCTTGAAAAGTTTCATGATCTCTTCGATCTCATCGTTTCCGCTGAAGGTGTTGGTGAGAATGATCACTCCGTCATAATCATTCGGATTCGGCAGATGATACAGATTGAGTTTGGGTTTTCTGCGCTCACCTGTCTCACCCCACAGCAGATATGATGTAAAGATAAATATGTCAGTTCCATCCGGCTCAGCTTTTTTGCGTATGCCCTCTATGACCTTGCTTAAGTATTCGGTACTCCAGCCGTTTGTAAAAATGGCAATCTTCATGATCGTTTACTTCTCCTGTCTTATACGATCTTCGTATTCATTTCCCGGCAGCGGCTTGGCGAAATAATAACCCTGTATCATATCGCATCCCTGATCAGCCAGAAAATCAACCTGTTCCTTAACTTCCACACCTTCGGCCACGGTACGCATGTTAAGGCATTTGGCAAGTTTGATGGCCTCGGCAACTATTATCTCACGCCGCTTATCATCCGCATCGCCTCTGAAGAATTCCGCATCAAGTTTAAGTACATCAAGCGGAATATCCTTCAGCGAATTAAGCGATGAGTATCCGGATCCGAAATCGTCCATTGATACAGTAAATCCGTAACTCTTAAGTCTTTTTATCGTGGTAACGAGAGCATTCTTGTCATCAAAGAAAGCGCTCTCGGTAAGTTCCAGTTCAATAAGTTCATGAGGAGTTCCTATCGCATCCACCGCATCGCGTATCTGCTCTGCCAGATCATCCTCAATGAAATGAGCACGCGAAATGTTGACGGACACAGGAACACAGCTATATCCCTGTTCGAGCCATCTCTTCTGGTCCATCGCAACATGTCTTAACATATAATGATCGATCTCGGTTATGAAGCCGTTCTTCTCAAAGATCGGAATAAATGCTCCGGGGCCTTTGAACCCGTATACAGGCGACTGCCATCTGATCAGAGCTTCCGCTCCTTTCAGTTCATTGGTCTGCGGATCGTATTTCGGCTGGTAATATACCAGAAATTCCTCGTTATCAAGAGCAGACTGCTGATTCTCACGGACGGTGTCAATCCATTTCTGTTCTTCGACCATCGCGGAATCAAAAGTGGCTCTGGCGGAATCATCGTTTTCTTCGAGGGTTGCTCGTGCAGCGCAGGCATTGTTGTATTCTCTCTCGATATTGATGTATCTGCGCGGCACTGCCCGACCGTGCTGGTCTTTGGTGATCCCGAGCAGATCCACTCCGACATGGAATGAGAATTTGTGGTTCTTATCCAGATGCTCAAGACCCGCCATGATGCGGTCAATCCTGTCATACAGTTCGGTTTCATTGGTATACCGCATCATCACTGCAAAATTGGCAGAGGCATAGTGAGCGATCATCTCTCCGACATAAAGATTGGTATTCACGAAATTTTCGACGCGGCGGAGCATCTGCTCACCTTCCGAAACGGAATGAACGACGCAGTAATTTCTGTATTTAACGAATACAAGATCAAGGATCGCATAGTTTATCGAAGCATTTTTCTTCTTTTTCAGGATCTGCTCACCCTTGATCGTAAACCACATCCAGTTACGGCCGTCAGTCACATCATCCATATAGAAAATATCCGTCAGCTTATGCTTTCTGTATACACTGCGGAACATATGGATAAGAAGAAGAACAAAAGCGATGCAGGTGAGCGCCCCAACACAGACACAGAAAACGACAAAGAATATTATGTCGTTGTTTTCAAGATGGAAGTGTACCTGTCCTATAAGTTCATTGCCGTCACTTAAGCCGGCTTTTACCCATACGGGAAGATCGAAACTGTCCTGTTCTTTATGCTCTATTCTGTTAATCTTGTTGGAAAACCGGGCCCAGGTCACAAATCCCTTGTAATCAAAAGTGATCGATCCTTTTTCCGGTCTGATGAAATCAACATCGGTATCGGCATACATATATACCTGGTCATCATAGGAATAAACGGTGACATATTCTCCTTCTGAGGCACATGTATTCTTGCCTTTCTCGTGAAGAATCTTCCCGTCTTCATCTCTTATGAAATAGCTCCTGCCTTCGGCATCAAGCGCATTATATGCCTTATCAAGGTCGCCTTCGGCGGCGTCATACACCTGCCCCATATATAGAACGCTTCCGTATTCGCTGATAATGCCGCTCGCAACAACATATCTGAAGAAGAACATTACAAACAGCACAAGAAAAACGGCAATGAAGATGCCCAGAAAAAGCATAGTCATCGTAACCGACACGACGTTGTTCTTATTGTATTTTCTGAATCCTTTTGTTTTGGTATTACTCATTTTTTTGTTCCATGCTCAATTCCATGGATGGAATTAGCATATGTCCGGAAATACATGGATGTATTTCCATATGCAATTATATCACTTCTATGAGTTTAATTTCGGATATTCTTCCGAATATCGGCGGAGCATCGATCTTAACTCCGACCTTGACTGTACAGGGCTCCAGTTCCGTATCCGGAAGCTCATATGTCTGGAATCCGATGTCAGTCGGGAAGATCCCGCGCTTATATGTCTTTTCTCCGTTACAGGTGATCACGGTCAGATACATGCTCACATCAACACCGGTAGTGTTCGTACCCCTGTAATCAACCATCAGCCTGTACTTACCGGCATGAGTTATGCCGATTTCCCTGTTTATCTCGAAGCTGAAATTAGACCTGGACGATACATAAAGTTCTCCGTTCGAACAATCCACCTCAACATCTTCGGGGGTATGCCATATCCACCAGCCTTTGGAGCCTCTCTTGAAATCTCCGTTCTTGATGAGGTTCTCTCCTGCCGGGATCTTATCTTCGGGCTTGGCGGAATATAATTCAGCGATATATGAATCCAGATTCGCTATGCCGGGTAAGTCAGGATCAAAATCCCTGTATGCTTCGAAGGACTTAAGTGCTTTATGAGATGAGTTCAGCATGCCCATGTTCTCATCCCAGCTGCCGAAATCCTGATCGGTGATACACAGAGGCTCCCAATAATACACACCGGTCTCTCTATCGCCGGATACTTCGGCAGCGATCTGCATGATGATCTCAAGCGCTTTTTTCTGTTCATCTTCTCCTGCCGGTAGGCCTGCATATCTCATCATATCCTCGGATACATGCTCTTTCTCGCAATGTCTCCATGGATGAGCGGTCTCAACGATATATACGGGGAGATCATATCTCTCGATCAGCTGAGTCATAGTGTCCTTCAGATCGGCATAGGTTCCGTGCCAGAACGAATAGAAGCTGATGCCGATCGCGTCTATGCGGTCAAGACCCGCGGAGAACATCGCATCAAACCAGTCTCGCATGTAATAGAACCTTCCGCCCTGATCCAAGTGTATCATCACCTTGATATCTACGGACATGTCGCGGACTGCACGGATGCCTGCATTAACCAGCTTGGATAAGGCTATGTAGTCCGGGATCGCTCCGTCGGGGAAAAGCATGCCGCTTCTTATCTCATTGCCTATCTGGACCATATCAGGAAGAGCATCGATCTTGGACAGCTCTATGAGCACATCACGGGTATAGTCATATACGGCTTTTCTTAAGCTTTCAAAGTCAAGATCTTCCCATGCTTTGGGTTTGCGCTGCTTGCCGGGATCCGCCCAGTAGTCTGAGTAGTGGAAATCAAGCAGAAAATGCATGCCCTTTTCCTTGATCCTGCGGGCCATGTCAAGAGTATGTTCAAGATTACAGTATCCGTGCGATTCCGGGAAATTAGCAGGATCATTCCATATGCGCAGCCTTACGGAATCTACGCCGTAATCCGCAAGGATGTCCAGAGCTTCTTTCTCAGCTCCGGTGATATCATAGAACTTGTTTCCGGCATCTTCTCTTTCGGGAAGGCTCGATATGTCGACGCCTTTGCGGAAAACTCTTCCGGGCTCGTCTTCTTCGGTAAAAGGCTCGGGTTTCCGGATCTGTCCGCTTCCGAATATCCTCGAAACAGTGCTTCCCTTACGCTCTCTCTTGACCTCATACATATGCTGGTCGGCCATGACCAGATAATCCTCAAGAGTCTTGTCGGACGCAGGATCAGTGATGATGAATCCGTGGCTCACCTGTATCTTACGCTCCTCAAGCTGCGAGCTCACCAGATCCATGAATCGGTCGAGCTTTTCGGGATATGCATAAGGGATGAAAACTACGAACTCATCTCCGCCGAATCTGTATGCAAAAGAATCCTTGGGTTTGGATCTGACTATGACTTTTGCGATCGTGATCAGGACCTTGTCGCCGAAGTCATGTCCGTAAGTATCATTGATCTTCTTGAAATAGTCCACATCGAAGAAGACCATCGCACATACAACGCCGTCACGCGTATAGTCCTTGAATCTCGGTGCGATCATCTCGTTGTAGGAGATGCGGTTAAAGAGTCCTGTGAGGACATCGCGATTATAGAGCCTGCGCATTTCGTCTGCAGCGTTCTTCAGCTGTGTTTGTCTGTAGATATTCTGAAGCCTCTCTATGAATGTCGTATGGACATCATAGAAGAAAGGATTGTTATACAGAAAAACAGGTTCAAGAAGGACCGTGGCACCGACCATCTCATCACGGAAATGGATCGGGAAGAACATATAGTTCCTGGAACGCTCAAACGAATTAAGATATTCGGTCAGATCAGAATAATCCCTTACGCTGTATACACGTTCTCCATGGTCTAATCCGTATACTATCCTTAAGCGGCTCTTATCAAGGCCGTTTCTGGAAAACCTTCCTTCAAGCCTTGCTTCAAGCAGGGTCTCATCCACTACGATGAACATACCGGAACAATCCAGCGTACATACATAATTCGCGAAACTTTCAAACAGGCCTTCCATGTTGCGGCACTCGGCCAGACGGTTCTCGAGCTCTAAGATGTTCTCCTCATGACGGTCGCGGTCGACACTGTAATCTATCTGCCATTTTGCAAAATTACGATAATCTACAAGACCGGTATTGCCGCAGCCGCAGCTCTCTGCCGGTATTATCTTGCTGGTCACATATGAATACTCTTCGACCTCATATCCGTCCATGAGATGAAGAAGGATATCGAGTGCACGGCTTCCGAGAACGCCTCTGTTATGATTGACAGTCGCTATCTGGGGCTTATAGTATGCAGCCTTATCCAGATTATCGAAGCCGGTGACCTTGAAGTCTTCGGGAATCTTAAGGCCTCTCCTGTCTGCTTCGGCGCAGATGCCTGCGGCAATATTATCGTTTGCGCATATGAATACATCCGGGAGTTCTTTTCCGGATTCTCTCCATTCGGACAGATATCTTACTCCGGTATCGTAATCATAATCGCCGAACATGTAACTGTCTTCGGTAAGTTCCAGATTGTATTCTTTGTGCGCCTCACAGAATGCTTCGAAACGCTGTATGTTCTCATAGTTTTTCTCGGGACCGCCGGCGAAGACCATGCGTCTGCAGCCGTGGTGGTGATACATATGATCGACCATGGCCCTCACGAGCTGCTTATTGTCGTTGCCGACATAATGGAAACCCTCGACGAAGTACGAGATACTTACGACGGGCACATTGCACTTTTTGAGTTTTCTGACCATGTAGTCTATGACGGCATTGTCAGTCGTATTGGTACAGTCAAAGATGAAACCGTCATACGACTCGTAATCCGGCATCTCGAACAGACTGTACTCACCTCGGTTATACTTGGCATCGTGGCTTAAGTTACCGTTGGAGTTAAAGGTATACAGACACAAGTCCACGCCGAGTTCCTCAGCGCGGTCAGTGATACCGTCCACCCAGGCATAGGTCACATATCTGCGCCATCCGTCAGTTATAAGTGCTATCTTTTTCATCTTTAGGATATCCTTAAAACGAGTGCCTCGTACGGGTACACTCTGAAGCCGGTATGGGGCATCTCAAACTCCATGCCGGTCTCTCTTTTTGCAGGGTAATTGGTAAGCAACAGCCGCGCTTTCATCCCGCGGAACTGCTTGGGTACTATATAAGGCAGCCTCTCCATGAAGAAAGAGCATATGATCAGGTATACTTCTCCGTCGAGGCTCCTGGAATATGAATATATATTCGGCTCTTTTGAGTTATGCTCCCTGTATTCTCCGTAGAGAAGTGCAGGGCTTGAGTTTCTGAGTCTTATGCAGGCACGGTAGAAATTCAGTATCGAATCACTCTCGGCCTCCTGCTTTTTCACATTGATCGCCCTGTAATTCGGATTGACGCCGAACCAGGGGGGTACCGTCGAGAAGCCCGCATAATCGCTGTCGTCCCACTGCATCGGAGTGCGCGATGAGTCGCGGCTCGAAAGATGGATCCTGCGAAGTCTTGACTGCTCGTCGTCTTTTAAGTGATACGAATAATAGTTGTTCTTGGAGGACACATCCTTGTACTGTTCTATGGACATGAGACGGATATTGGTCATTCCTATCTCCTGTCCCTGATAGATAAAAGGCGTCCCCTTAAGAAACAGATATACCGCCGCGAGCATCGTGCCGCTCTCACGGTGATGTCTCTCGCTGCCGTAGCGGCTCAAAACCCTCGGATGATCATGGTTTTCCAGGTATAACGTGTTCCAGGCTTTTCCCTCAAGCTGATACTGCCATTTGGACAATGCCTTTTTGAGTCTCGCGAGTTTAAACGGCAGATGCACATACTCGGTAAAAAGGCAGTCAGCCGTCATGTGGTCAAACGAGAACATCATGTCGAGCGATTTGCTCCTGCCGGTCAGATACTTAAGCGCCGAGACGACTGTTGTCATCGGTCCCTCACCGATCTGTACGGCATTGTATTCGTTGCAGACTTCCCTGAATTCCGCCATATATTCATGTATGTGCGGGCCGTCCTTGTAATACTTCATCTCATCAAGGATCGGAATGACGCCTATGCGGTTGGGAAGTCCCTCTTTTTTTGATATGAAATTGATGACATCCTCGCGGAATCCGTCCACACCCATATCGAGCCAGAACCGGAGGACCTTTTTCACTTCCTCCCTGACCGCGGGATTGTCCATGTTCAGATCGGGCTGTTTCCTCGCAAAAAGATGCAGGTAGTACTGCCCCCTTAGCTCGTCATATTCCCATGCTTTGCCTTCAAGCACAGAACTCCAGTTATTGGGCTTGTCGCGCCAGATATAATAATCGCTGTAGGGGTTATCCTTACCCTTGCGGCTCTCCTGAAACCACTTATGTTCATCCGATGTATGGTTGATCACGAGATCCATGATGACCTTCATGCCAAGCTCGTGGGCACGGTCAAGAACCTTCTTAAACTGCGCAAGATCACCGTAATCGGGATGGATATCACAGTAGTCCGAAATATCGTATCCGTAATCCGCGTTCGGCGACGGATATAATGGATTAAACCATATCGCAGTCACCCCCAGAGAGCGGACATATTCAAGACGATCGTATACGCCATAAAGATCGCCTATCCCGTCTCCGTTTCCGTCGCAGAAACTCCTTACCCATATCTGATAAAATACAGCAGTTTTGTACCAGTCTCTTGATTCAGTCATCGTTAGCCATCATGCCTTCGTACAGTCTGTGCAGATCACCCGTAATGGTCTGACGGATATTGCGCGGAACGCTGATTATCTTAGAGAGGACCTCCGAAACATCGGCCGCAGCCTCGATCAGATAGTCTGACTTATGCTTGCGCCTGCGCGTCAGGGTTCCGTCCTCGAGCATGTCCCTT
This sequence comes from Lachnospiraceae bacterium, assembly GCA_017620155.1. Classification (GTDB taxonomy): domain Bacteria; phylum Bacillota; class Clostridia; order Lachnospirales; family Lachnospiraceae; genus XBB2008. The sequence continues at coordinate 43,548 of JAFZQY010000049.1, forward strand.
ATCACGCAGTAGCGTTCGTATGCGCGGGATACGCTGTCTTCCCAGGATATATAAATCTCATCCATGGCGCAGTCGCCGACTCTACGTACTTCGCTCAAGTCTTTGCATACTTCTTTGAGGAGCGCAGCCATGTCCTCAGCCGTCTCCTCTATAAGATAACCGTTTCGCTTATGTGTAATGCCTTCTGCGGCACACGAATCCTTGATGAGTACCGATGCAAGCCCGCATGCTGCGGCCTCGCGTACCACTATTCCGTTGGTGTCATATGTCGACGGGAAAAGGAACAGGTCGGCTCTTGTATTAAATGCCCTTAAGACCTCACGGTCATGAACAGGACCTACAAATATCACTTTTCCGGATAAACCGTATTCTTCGGCCTTAGCCTTAAGGCCCTCAAGATCATCTCCGCCTCCTATAAAGACGCATCTGAAATCCATATTGGCTCTGTTCAGGATGTTCATCGCATCCATGATGAGGGGAAGCCCCTTATAATTCATGATCCTTCCGACAAAAAGGAACATGGGAACGCCTTCGGGCAGGTCATAATCTTTGGTAGCCTCGTAAACCTGGTCATCAGGCACTTTTCCGCAGGGGAAGTCGACTCCGTTCGTCATTACGCGGTAGTCGCCCTGGTAGCCGAGCGAGCGCAGGTTTTCTCCGGCGCCTTCCGATACGACCCAGACCTCGTCGCAGGCAGAGATATTGCTGATCATGATGCGGATAGTCTCTTTCTTGAGAAGGCCCTCTCCGACTGCACGCTCTATATCTACATCGAATTTCGTGTGATAGGTGAATACCACCGGCGCTCCGGTCTCATACTGAAGTATCCGCGCCATCAATGCGGATGCCGCAGGACAATGCGTATGTATGATATCGGGGCCGAACTCCGCTATCTCGTTGATCTCCTTTATGGAAAGGGAATATCCGGTCCTATATCCGCTCATAAGCTTCGAGGTATCGAGGCTTGGATAATCCAGTACACGGTACGGATAGCAATTATAATCGACATCCGGATACCGGGGTGTGGCTACAACAACCTCCGCATCAGGCATTTCCTGTATTATACGGGCATAATTCATGACCGTATTGGCGACGCCGTCTATGACCGGCGGAAAAGAATCATTCAGAAGACAAACATTCATCGCTACTGTTCTCCGAGCACAAAATCACACTAAATAATTATATGCAATTCTCTTAGAATAATCTAGTTTACAGAACATCGGAAACACTTGTAACAATTTCGTAATGGTGCCTGGCACCGTTACAGAATTGTTACAATGGTATTCGTGATTATGCACAATATGTAGGTGCGCGAATTGTATATTTTGTACAGGATTGTCCTTGCTTACCTGAATTAAAGGCATATAATAGGGGGCGTAATGAAAAGTCAGATGCAGTCGTCAGGAAGAGGCGACACGGAGGTAAACATTATGAAAATTCAGAACGTAAAAGACATTGACGGTTTCTTCAAGATCGTTGACCGGTGCAAAGGCAAGGTCGAGCTCGTAACCGGCGAAGGCGACAGACTTAATCTCAAGTCCAAGCTCACCCAGTTCGTATCACTCGCCAAGGTTTTTGCAGATGATATCATCCCAGAGATGGATCTGGTGGTGTACGAACCCGAAGACGCCATACATTTCATCAACTTTATGGCAGGAGACGCATCCAAATAAACAGATGCGTCTTTTTTATTTCTCAAACAATTCTCGTTTACGCTCGATCATCTCATCTATGCGAGCGATGTAGCTCTCGATGTCCTTCAGATTCTCGGCACGGGAAATGTTTACCGGGATATCAGATTTGTCCGTAGATTCCGGATTGAGAGGATAATCCACTCTCTTGGATATCGAGCCGGCGCCAAGAGCAACGATCGATTGTATCTCTTCCATGATCAGGATGTTATAGAGGCATTCTTTCCCGGGAGTCGCATACCCGGTATTCTCAAAATTACCTGACATATTCTTCTGCCTGTACAGATAATATGGTTTCATACCCATATTCCCGGCTGCCGAAGCCGCCAGAGTCATCGTCTCGTCTGTATTCTTCAGCGCTTCTATGCCTATCTCATCCAGATGCTGCTTAAGAGCCGAAGCGCGTTTGATTGCCAAGCTGTGTACTGTCAGCGAATCAGGCTGCATATCGGATATCTGTCTTAATGTATCGGAAACCTCATCAGCTCCCTCTCCCGGCAGTCCCAGGATGATGTCCATGTTGATATTGTCAAAACCTGCCTCACGGGCCAGATTGAATGCATCCCTGACCTGAGAAGGCGTAGCACGTCGGCCGATAATATCGAGAGTCTTCTGCTGCATGGTCTGAGGGTTAATAGAGATCCTTGTTACGCCGTACTTCTTCATTATCGCAAGTTTCCCTGCAGTAATGGAATCGGGACGTCCGGCCTCGCAGGTAAACTCTAATGCGGAACCAACATCTATCTTCTCACACAGATATTTAAGCAGTTTCTCAAGATGCTCCTCATCAAGACTGGTAGGAGTACCTCCGCCTATATATATCGTATCGGGATATGATCTGAATACGCCGCGGCAAGAAGCATCTGCCAGATAATCTATCTCTGCATAAAGCGCCTCTAGATAAGTATCTTCGCGGTCTCTCCATGCCCCTATGGGCGAGCTTGTAAATGAGCAGTACAGACACGTGGTCGGGCAGAACGGAATGCCTATATAAAGGCTGTAACCATTCCTGTGATCCAGGCGGTCCAACAAGGTCAACTCACGATGGGCTATATCGAGTGCGAGATCCGATTTTGGGTTACTTACGCGGTGATACCCGCGCATGAACTCAAGTATCTCATCATCACTCTCTCCGTTCTTAATGCGTGTCATCGCGATCTTGGTAGGACGCACTCCCGTAAGGTTACCCCAGGGAAGCGTACGGCCCGTTATCTCACACATCACATCATAAAGCCTGAGTTTGAAACTGTTCTTGGCGCCGATCTGCGGATCCGCGCGAAATTCGAATTGCTTATCGGCCACGCATATATGACCGGTCGCAGCAGATTCGATATCGTCTGACCCATCAGTCTTATCCGGCTTCCGTTCGGGATCATCCGTCACCGGATCTCCCGGAAACCGCACCTCCATAAACATCGGCAGGCTCAGCACACTCTCATCATGCACAGAAAGGTCCGGTTCAAGTACCCTTACATCCCTGTCCGGATAGAACGCCTTCACGATCGCATTTATATCATATTGAAGTCCGGGCGTATCCACCCGGACTATCATCATTTTTTCCTTTTCTTCAGCACTAAGCATGCATCGGTTTCCTTATAAGACTAAGCAGTGATGCTTTCTCCGTTCTTCCCGGTATAGAGCTGGTAATACTTACCTCTCTGCTCTATGAGTTCCTCATGGGTTCCGCGTTCTATGATATGTCCCTGTTCAAGGACCATGATGCAGTCGCTGTTGCGGACCGTACTCAGTCTGTGTGCGATGACAAATGTCGTCCTGCCCTTCATGAGTTTGTCCATTCCATCCTGAACCAGACGCTCCGTTCGTGTATCGATCGAGCTCGTAGCCTCATCAAGGATCAGTACCGGAGGATCGGCGACTGCAGCTCTCGCGATCGCGATCAGCTGTCTCTGGCCCTGACTAAGGTTTGCTCCATCGCCGGTCAGCTTCGTATCATATCCGTCGGGAAGCATCGAGATGAAGTTATGCGCGTTGGCAAGCTTGGCAGCCGCGATGCACTCTTCATCCGTCGCATCGAGTTTGCCGTATCTGATATTCTCCATAACGGTTCCTGTAAACAGATGCGTTTCCTGAAGAACCATGCCGAGAGAATGGCGAAGATCGTCTTTCTTGATCTTGCCTATATTGATGTCGTCATACCTGATCTTGCCGTCCTGGATATCATAGAAACGGTTGATCAGGTTGGTTATCGTAGTCTTGCCCGCACCGGTAGAACCGACGAACGCGATCTTCTGTCCGGGCTTGGCGAAGAGTTTGATATCATAGAGGATCTGTTTCTCTTCATTATAACTGAAGTCGACTTCATCCATGGTGACTTTGCCTTCCATGCGCTGGTAAGTCACGGAACCGTCAGCGGTATGCGGATGCTTCCATGCCCATATGCCTGTGTGCTCTTCGCACTCGATCATCTCGCCGTTTTCGCCCTCGCGTGCATTGACCAGTGTCACATAGCCTTCATCAACTTCACTCTCTTCATCAAGAAGCTTGAATATTCTGTCGGCACCCGCAAAAGCCATGATAACGGAGTTAAGCTGTTGCGAAACCTGGCTGATGGGGAAGTTGATGCTCTTGGAGAGTGCAAGGAATGCCACCAGAGTACCTATCGTTACGGAGCCTTTTCCGTTTATGGCCATGAATGCGCCGACAACGGCAACTATAACATAGCTTACATTACCGAGCTGTGCATTTACCGGCCCCAAAAGGTTTGCATTCTTATTTGCATTCTCGGCCGAATCTCTGAGTTCTTCATTAAGTTTCCCGAACTCTGCCTTGGCTTTTTCTTCATGGCAGAATACCTTGATGACCTTCTGGCCTTCCATCATCTCCTCGATATATCCGTTGAGGGCACCCAAGTCCTTCTGCTGTTTCACGAAGAATTTGCCGGATGCCGTAACCAGCTTCTTGGTAGAGAGGATCATGATGAAAAGCATGCCGAGCGCCAGTCCCGTAAGCGGAAGGCTTAAGGCGATCATCGTACCCAGCACGCTTACGATGGTTACTACGCTCGAAACGAGCTGGATTATGCCCTGTGAGATCATCTGACGGAGCGTATCGATATCGTTGGTATACATCGACATGATATCGCCGTGAGCATGCGTATCAAAATATCTGATGGGCAGGCTCTGCATATGGTCGAACATCTCTTTTCTGAGATTGGAAAGAGTTCCCTGAGTAACATTGACCATGATCCTGGCCTGAGCATAACTGCATATGATTCCGACGGCAAAAATGCCCATCATCCTGAATATCACTGCCTTCAGCGCGCTAAAATCAGAATCGCCTGTGCCTATGTAAGGAACGATATACTCATCGATAAGTTCCTTCGTAAATAGCTGATATCGGATGTTCACATATGCCATGATCAGGATACATGCTATGACTATCAGAACATGCAGCCAGTATTTGGCAAGTATCCTCTTAAACAGTCTTGCGACCAGAGCACCGATATTCTCTATCTTGGGGCGCTTACCCATAGCGGCCATATTGTTTCGTCCCATACGGACTTCCTTAGGCTGTGCCATTATGCCTCGCCCCCTTTCTCATCAAAGTCGCCTGACCCCTGCGTCTGGCTGTCGAATACCTCTTTGTATATCTCATTGCCGGCGAGAAGCTCTTCATGTGTACCGAAGCCGTCCACTTCGCCGTTCTCCAATACTATGATGCGGTCAGCGTCCTGAACGGATGAGATACGCTGCGCGATGATGAACTTGGTAGTGCCCGGGATCTCCTCGCGGAAAGCTTTCCTGATGCGGGCATCAGTCGCGGTATCGACTGCCGATGTCGAATCATCGAGTATAAGGATCTTAGGCTTCTTAAGCAGAGCTCTGGCTATACATAATCTCTGCTTCTGTCCTCCGGATACGTTGGTTCCGCCCTGTTCTATATGTGTCTCATATCCGTCAGGCATCTGCGTGATAAACTCATCCGCACATGCGAGTTTACATGCTCTGATGCACTCTTCCTCCGTAGCGTTCTCATCACCCCAGCGGAGGTTATCAAGAATTGATCCGGAGAAAAGTACGTTTTTCTGCAGGACCACAGCAACATTATTGCGGAGAGTCTCAAGATCATAGGTCCTGACATCTTTTCCGCCGACCTTCACGGCCCCTTCCGTCACGTCATAGAGTCTGCTTATCAGATTGACGAGCGAAGACTTGGACGAACCGGTACCGCCTATGATACCGATGGTCTCACCGCTCTTAATATGCAGATCGATATCTTTGAGCACGGGTCTGGTCCCGCTCGTATTATATGAGAAAGTCACATGATCGAAGTCTACGGATCCGTCAGGAACTTCATAATCGGGATTCTCGGGATTAACGAGGGAGCTTTCCTCCGAAAGAACCTCATATATACGCCTGACGCTCGCCAGCGATATCGTGATCATGACGAATATCATCGAAAGCATCATCAGCGAAAACAGGATAGCCATGATGTACGACAAAAGTGTCGTCAGTTCACCGGTGGTAAGTTCGTCGGAAGCGATAAGATGTGCACCAAGCCAGGCTATTCCGAGTACGCATGAATACACGGTAAGATTCATGACCGGAGCGTTTAATGCGATATTGCTCTCTGCCTTGACGAACATCTTATATATATTATCCGCTGCAGTGTTAAACTTCTTCCTCTCATAGTCCTCTCTTACGAAGGACTTGACCACTCTTATCGCATTGACATTCTCCTGAACGGATTCATTGAGGTCATCATACCTCTTGAATACCTGTTCAAAAAGTTTCATGGTGATCTTCACTATGGTAAACAGCACGGTACCCAGAAACAGTACCGCACCGATGAATATCATGCTCATCTTAAAACTGATGGAAAAAGCCATGACAAGCGCACAGATGAGAGTCATGGGCGCTCTGACGCACATACGAAGGATCATCTGAAAAGCGTTCTGCAGATTGGTAACATCGGTAGTCATTCTCGTTACCAGGCCGGATGTTGAGAACTTATCTATATTCTTGAATGCAAAGGTCTGTATGTTATCATACATGGCCTTACGGATATTGGCCGCAAAACCGGCGCCGGCATTGGCCGCCAGCCTGCCTGCGATGATACCGAATGTAAGTGAAAGCACTGCCATTGCGATCATGATGGCGCCGTATTTGTATACTTCATGCATATTTCCGGGCGTGATACCCTTATCGATGATACCGGCCATCATAAGAGGCAGCAGCGTCTCCATCACGACTTCAAGCGCCGCACATGTCGGCGTAAGTATCGTCGCAAGTTTAAACTCTTTTATGTAAGAAGCAAGTTTCTTAACCATAACCCGTATTTCTCCGTCAATACATTATAAAGGGATTGTTATCTCTCTCGTATCCTATCGTAGTGGATGATCCGTGTCCGGGATACACCTTGGTCTCGTCAGGCAGAGACATCAGTTTATCCGATATGGATCTGATGAGGGTGGATTCGGAACCGGTGGGAAGATCGGTACGCCCTACGCTCTCGCAGAAAAGAGTATCGCCGCAGATCAGAAGTCCGGCTTCCTCTACGTAATAGCAGCAGCTTCCGATCGTATGACCGGGAGTATGAATGACCTTGAATGAGATGTCACCCTCGGTGCAAACCTGACCATCTCTCAAATACTCATCAACCTTAACGGTATACGGTCTGCCTGCCTGCGCGGAAACATTGGTCATGGAGTCCTCGCACAGTGCTCTTTCAGCTTCGCAGGCATACACTTTTGCACCCGAAAGCTCTCTGAGCTCATTACATCCCCATATATGGTCAAAATGAGCATGAGTGAGATATATCGCAGCCACCTCAAATCCTCTGTTCTTCAGCTGCTCATATATGTAGGAGCCGGAATCCGCAGGATCAAAGAATACAACCTTATTTGAGCCTTCACGATATATAAAATAGCAGTTCGTCTGAACTGCCCCCAACATCATCCTTCCAATCTTGATATCAGACATGGTCTCTCCTCTATACCGCCCGAAAAAGAATCAGCCGGTCTTTCTCTCGATATCTACTACGCTCTGTATGCTGCGGATCTTCTCGACCATATGATCGAGTTCCTGACGGCTCCTGACCTCGAAACTGATATCCATAGTCGCAGTACCGTCCTTGGCCACACGGGTATTTACGGAAAGGATATCTATGCCGCGCTCCGTGAAGGTCTTGGATACTTCAGCCAAAAGTCCGCTCCTGTTATTTGCATATATGGTGATCTCAGCCAGATAATGCTCATTGGCTTCACCGTCGGGCAGCTGCCATTCGGCGTCTATGATGCGTACTCTCTCATTATCGGGAAGATTCAGGATATTCACGCAGTCGTTCCTGTGTATGGATACGCCGCGTCCTCGGGTCACGAAACCGACTATCTCATCACCCGGAAGCGGTGAACAGCATTTCGAGAAACGTACGGCAACATCATGAATGCCCTTAACGGTTATGGCAGATCCGCTGCCGGACTTAGGCCTCATAAGAGCTGCGCCCGCGCTCTGAGCCACCTGTTCAAGGATCTCTTCCTCGGTAGGGTTGGCCTTGTGATCTTCGTTATAGTATTCCTGAAGCCGGCTGATGACCTGGCCTTCTTTGAGAGCACCGTGACCTATAGCGGCAAGCAGGGATTCCCAATCCGCGAATCCGTATCTGCGCATAACGCGGTCGGTATACTTAGGTGTCATGATATCGCTGACATTCGCGCCCTTAGCCTTGATATAATCGTTCAGAGCATCTCGGCCTTTAACTATGTTGTCCTCTTTGAGAACCTGTTTGAACCACTGGTTGATCTTGTTTCTTGCCTGCGAAGACTTAACGATATTAAGCCAGTCACGGCTGGGCCCCTTGGTATTCTGGCTCGTGATGATCTCCACGCGGTCGCCGTTTCGAAGTTCATAATCTATCGGAACCAGTTTTCCGTTTACGCGTGCACCGATCATCCGGTTTCCGACTGCGGAATGAACCGAATATGCGAAATCTATGGGGGTGGATCCTGCGGGAAGGTTCTTGACCTCACCGTTCGGGGTAAAGCAGTATACATTATCAGAGAAGAGGTTTAGGTCGCTCTTTAGCATGCCCATGAACTCGGCATTATCCTGTGAATCCTGTTGCCATTCAAGGATCTGTCTGAGCCATGAAAGCTTCTCCTGCTCGGAATCATCGACCTTCTTGCCGTCGGATGCATCCTTGTATTTCCAGTGGGCTGCGATACCGTATTCGGCAGCCTTATGCATTTCATGGGTTCTGATCTGTATCTCGAAAGGCTGTCCCGAAGCCCCGATAAGCGTCGTATGCAGCGACTGGTACATGTTCGCCTTGGGCATAGCGATATAGTCTTTGAAACGGCCCGGGATCGGCTTGTACATCGCATGGATAACTCCGAGCGCCGCATAACAGTCCTGGATCGTATCTACAAGAATACGAACTGCGAACACATCATATATCTGGTCCAGAGTCTTATTCTGGTTACGCATTTTCTTGTATATGGAAAAAAGGTGCTTGATCCGGCCGTAGACTTCGGCATGGATGCCTGCGCTCGTGATATGATCGCGGACCTCATCGACAAGCCCCTGTATATACGCCTCACGCTCGCCGTTTTCCACATCTATGCTCTTAACAAGTTCCTGATATGCTTCCGGTTCCAGATACATAAGAGCCAGGTCATCAAGTTCAACCTTGACCTTGCTGATACCGAGCCTGTGAGCGATGGGCGAATAGATATCAAGCGTTTCACGCGCTATACGCTCCTGTGCTTCCGGAGGCTGGTACTGAAGTGTACGCATGTTATGAAGGCGATCGGCAAGTTTGATCAGGATGACGCGGATATCCTTCGCCATAGCAAGGAACATCTTGCGCAGGTTCTCGGCCTGCATCTCGAGCCGGTCAACCTGCTGGTCGCTGCCCACGAACTGAAGCTTATCCAGTTTGGTCACTCCGTCTACGAGGAGCGCCACATCAGAACCGAACTCCTGCTCCAGAGTCTCCATCGTGGTATTGGTATCTTCGAGCACATCATGAAGAAGCCCGGCTACGATCGTTTCCTTATCCAGTTCGAGCTGCGCCAGGATGATCGCCACATGCAGAGGGTGCATGATATAAGGCTCACCGGAACGTCTTACCTGTCCCTGGTGCGCTCCAAGCGCTGTCTTATATGCTTTTTCGATCATGGAAATATCATCGGAAGGATGATACAGGCGAACACGGTTTATCAAGTCCTGATACAGATCATCAGGGCTTTTGGGATTCACTATGGCGTTATCGTTCTCGATAAGCAGTTTTCCGGATCTGTCAACATCTGACATATTGACGCCTCTTCAATCAAACGAATTCCCCTCAATATCTTATGAGTATAACGCAAAACGGCTTGAATATCAATTTTTGTGTTATAATCGTCATGCATATCTTTTTCGTCCGGAGAAAGATAAGGAGAACATATGATACAGAATCTGCACGTAAAAAATGTAGCACTCATCGATGAGGCCGAGATCACCTTTACCGAAGGTCTGAATGTCCTTACGGGCGAGACCGGCGCCGGAAAATCCATCCTCATCGAGGCACTGGGGCTTGCCCTGGGCGACAGAGCGGATTTAAGCCTGATACGACGCGGAAGCGATCAGGCTTATGTGGAGCTTACTCTGACAAGCGAAGACCGCTCTGTTTATGATGATCTGGCCGATTCCGGAATAGATACCGACGAAGATGCCATCATCATCAGGCGAAGGGTCACTCCGTCAGGATCCGACTGTTTCATCAACGGTCAGAAAGTCACTCTCAAAGAGCTCTCCCGTCTCACATCACGCATGATCGATATCTGCGGGCAGCGCGAATCCCTTACTCTGCTCAAGGATTCCTCTTTAAGATCGATGCTGGATTCATACTCGGGAAGCGGATTAAGCGATGTACTTGCGAAGATCGGGTCCGCATATTCCGAGTACCGGGATGTGTTATGTAAACTTGACGAGGTCGATGAGGATGACTCAGTAAGAAAAAGAAAAGCAGACCTCGCGGAATTCGAGCTTAACGAGATCGAATCCGCTTCTCTTAAAGCCGGCGAGGATGTCGAACTTGAAAACGCCTACCGCAAAATGAGCAACGCCTCCAGGATAAATGAGGCGCTTTCTCAGGTTTCATCACTCATGGACGGCCCGGGCGGAGCCGGCGAACTCATATCGCATGCCGTCAAACTCCTCCACTCGGTATCTGAGTATGACGGGGATCTTGACGGCATAGAATCTTCGATGAACAGTCTGGATGCTCTCAGCTCCGATCTATGCAGGGACATCCGTTCCTACATGTCGGATTCAGAGTTTGATGCATCGGAATTCAATGATGTAACGATCCGTCTTGATCTGATCAACCATCTGAAAGACAAATACGGCCGCACAATTGAAGACATACTCGCATACAGAGACGAAAAACAGGCTGAGCTTGAAAGACTCTCCGATCATGAAGCCTATATGCGCGATCTGTCCGCTGAAAAAGAAAAGATACACTCAGAATTGATCAGGTTATGCGGGCAGGCTCATGAACTTCGCTGCAGCTCAGCCTCGGCACTCGAAGGAGAACTCATTACCGCGCTTAAGGACATGAACTTCTTAAACTGCGATCTGAAGGTCTCCGTGATCGCCGATCCGGATCATATTAATGCAAGTGGCTATGACGATATAGACTTCCTGATCTCGTTAAATCCCGGTGAACCTCTGATGAGTTTAAGCCAGGTCGCAAGCGGCGGCGAACTCTCAAGGATCATGCTTGCGATCAAATGCATATCGGGAGACCGCGACGGCTTCGGTACTCTCATATTCGACGAGATCGATACCGGCATCTCCGGCGTGACCTCATGGAAAGTAGGCGAGAAACTCCATTCGCTCTCCGGTAGCCATCAGGTCATCTGCATTACGCATCAGGCACAGGTTGCCGCCCAGGCAGACACCCATTTCCTGATATCCAAAAGCGTTCAGGGCGACCGTACGCTCACGGATGTGCAAAGCCTAGATTATGATCAGATGATCGATGAGCTGATGAGAATGTCGGGATCCGGAGATGATTCCGAAGCTGCAAGAAGCGCTGCAATAGAGTTAAAAGCAAAGGCCGGATCCTGATCCGGCCTTTTACTAAATCCTGTATTCTATTCAAAATCCTTATTCCGTGGCGCAGGTTTTCCTGATTGCCAAAGGCCATACAGTAATGGCAAACATCACCTGAATAAACATGGCAAGCATCTTGCCCCAATGAGAACCGAATGCCGCTACGATCGTAGCATTGCCGAACCACTGGCTCCACGCCATCATCAGTCCGATACCGACCGCTGTCATAAGTCCGAGATGCTTTGATCCGAAAGGTATCTCATAGTGTATATAATGCCTCTCGATATAGCTGCCGATCACAAGGCCTAAGACTCCGCCGCAGCCCTTGAAGCAGTCGTTCATCATCTTCTGGGGATCGACAAGCAGTTCTCCGTCCACATAGTCCATCGGATAGGGCTTAAATATGATATACACCAACACTCCGATGATCACAAAGATAGCGATAACGGACAGAATATCGATAAGCTTATCATTGCCGGCTATACGCTTTCCGACCAGACCTATGATGAAGATCAGGAATGATGACTCAACGAAACTCACCAGAACATCCTGAGGAGTATGAACTCCAAGGAAATTCCGTGAAAATGCCGTAAGAGCGATCATCACGGCGCAAACCACGGCAAGCCATCTGCGTTTGTCTTTCTGCCAGACAAAGACCGAGCCGTACATGGTCGTAGCACACATGGTGTGTCCGCTAGGGAATGAATAGCCTGTTGCGGCGGTCTTCGAATCTCCGGCAGGCTCTATCAGATCCGATCTGATCCATGGCCTGTATGCGCAGACAGTCAGTTTGATCACACCGTTTACAACTTCGCCGCCCATGATAGCGGTAATGAAACGGTAACCCCAGTTCTTGTCAACGCACCATAATATGACAAAAGGAAGAAACGGAAGAATATCCACGGCAAACTTGGATATGCCGTTAAAAATCTCATCAAACATACCGCCCGTAGCGTTCCTTAAGTCCTGCAACATAAGAAGATACTGAATATCAATACTCATATATCTTTAGTTCCTTTCCCATATGATCACTTGAAGAAATCATATATTCTCTTATTGAAATCTTTAGCTTCGTTATATGCTTCGTGGCTGAGATCCGGATAAATGTATGATTCACATCCCAGTCTTTCCGCAATTTCTGATGATGCCTCACCCGATACCACTTTGTCAAGTGCGCCGCCCAGCACAAGCGTGGGGGCTTTAATCTTATCAAGCCGGTCATATGTATCCCCGGTCAGACACGCTTTCGCCAATATCACAAAATGCTCGATCGGCATCGTGCGCTGTGTCTTAAGCAAAAGCGGGATGAACACCTTTGCTTTCTTTATGTACGCCTCGGAATACCCCCGATAAAGATAATCTCTGGTGATCTCATCATAATTGCCCGAAGCCGCCATATCGATCCAGCCGCCTATCGCTTCGCGCATAGTATCGTTCACACGGCTTGATGTAACTCCAAGAACAAGTTTACTGACAAGTTCCGGATGCTCTATAGCTATCTCCTGCGCTATCATTCCACCCAGAGACGCTCCGAATACACAGGCACCCTCGATCCCGAGTTTTTTCATGATCCGCGCGGTATCCTCGCCCAGATCACGTACCGTGCACCCCGGTGTCGGAGGCATTTTTCTGTCGATCATATGTATACGGTATTCACGGGCAAATATTCGATAATACCATGACACTGCCTGTGCTCCTCCGTCTATCGTGGAAAACCGGAGACCGGGTATCATGACCAGAGGTTTTTTACCCGTTCCGAAAGAGATGACGGTCACACGGCCGTCATCAAGATCTATATGAAAATCATTTGCATTATATGGCATTTTCCACCCTCCTCTATACAAGTTTTTCGTGAAGAGTGTTAAGGAAGCTTTCTTTTCTGAGTTTGATGATCCGGGTTACTTCCGTTGATCTGAATATCTGTATCGAGTCGCCGGGATCGAGCATATAAGGATCGCGGCCGTCAAACTGTGCGGCCACGGCAGCCTGTCCTGCACTGATACGTACTTCAACACGGTCATCGGGACTTAAGACTATGCTCCTGGTATTAAGCGTATGCGGACAGATAGGGGTCACGATTATAAGATTTGCCCTGGGCTGTGCTATCGGACCGCCGGCTGACATATTGTATCCGGTGCTGCCTGTGGGCGTAGAGATGACCAGTCCGTCTGCCGAATAATTATTCAAAAATTCATTATTGACATAGAGTTCATATCTGATCAGACATAAAGGTCCGCAACCGGTGATCGTTATGTCATTAAGACTGTGGTCTTCTACCGATGCTCTCTTGGCTTTATAGATCTTGCCGCACATCATCATCCTGTTTTCTACAGTGTAATCACCTTCAATGAGCTTACGCATGCAGGGCTCGATGTCGGAGTTCATGTCACATTCGGTGAGGTAACCGAGATTACCGATGTTTACCCCAAGAAGCGGGATGTTTCTGCCGAATATATTGCCTGCGGCGCGAAGCATGGTGCCGTCTCCGCCCAGGACGATTATCGCATCAGTTTCATTGGGGACCGAAGGACCTATCGTTACGCTCTCGGCTCCTACATTCTTTAGAGCCGCATTGATCTTCGATGTATATACTCCGTTTGGATCCTTGGTACTGTTGGCTATGATGTGAAATCTTTTCATCGGTCTAACTCTCCATGTGCACGGTCCACAACTTCTTCAATAACTTCGCTGTCGATATCCGTATCAGCCGTATCTTCCGTGCCGGATTTTATTATATATAACAGATATTCTATGTTTCCCTCGGGACCTTTGATCGGGGAATGATCCAAACCCGCAACCTTGAATCCCGCTTCATGAGCAAATCCTATTACGTTTCTTATGACTTCAAGATGTGTTTCTTTCTCTCTGACCACGCCTTTTTTGCCGACTTTTTCACGTCCGGCTTCGAACTGGGGCTTGATGAGTGCCACCCCCGATGCCCCATCGCGCATCAGAGCATATTCCGGAGGAAAGATCTTAGACAGGGATATGAATGACACATCCACGGATGCAAAATCTATCCTGTCAGGGATATCTTCGGGCGTCACATAGCGGAAATTGGTCTTTTCCATGCATACTACGCGTTCGTCGTTACGAAGCTTCCAGTCGAGCTGCCCGTGACCTACATCTATGCTGTAGACTTTAGATGCGCCGTTCTGAAGCATGCAGTCCGTGAAACCACCGGTAGATGCGCCGATATCCATACACGTCTTTCCGTTTAGATCTATCGGAAAGACTTCCATTGCTTTCTCAAGCTTAAGGCCGCCGCGGCTGACATACTTTAAAGCAGAGCCGCGTACTTCGATATTCACCTTTTCGGGATCAAACGAAGTTCCCGCCTTATCTTCTTTTACGCCGTCCACATATACGATCCCGCTCATGATGAGAGCCTTGGCTTTCTCACGGCTGGCTGCATATCCGTTATTGACCAGGAGGATGTCAAGCCTTTCCTTCATGCTTAAGTATCCTCTCAGCTATGCTTGCGGCGTCTATGCCTATCATCTGTTTCAAAATGTCGACGCTGCCGTGTTCAACGTAAGTGTCAGGTATGCCAACATGCATCACGGAAGTATTCCGGATAAGCCCCTCCTCTTCCATTATCGTGGATACATGCTCTCCAAAACCGCCAGCGATCACATTCTCTTCCATCGTGACGATCAGATGGTGGGATGCGCAGGCGTTTTCCAGGTATTCCTTATCTATGGGCTTTACGAATCTTGCATTGGTAAGGGAAACGCTTAGGCCCTTTTCTTTCAGGATATCCCTTACTTCCTCGGCTGTCTTCACCATGCTTCCGACCGCATAGAGCAGTATGTCTTTCTCGACATATATCGGTTCGGACTTGCCATACTCTATCTTCGCACGATACTCCTTAAGTCCCGTATATGCGGATCCTCTCGGGTACCTGACAGCTGCAGGAACGCCGGATGCTACTGCGAATTTGATCATATCGGATAATTCCCAGAGATTCTTGGGAGCCATGACCATTATATCGGGGATGCCGGAAAGATAGGACAAATCGAAAATGCCCTGATGCGTCTCTCCGTCGCTGCCCACGAGACCCGCCCTGTCTATCGCAAACACTACGGGCAGTTTCTGAAGGCAGACATCATGAATGATCTGATCATATCCCCTTTGCAGGAAAGAGGAATACACGGCCACGATGGGCTTAAGTCCGCCCGCCGCCAATCCGGCGGCAAAAGTAACCGCATGCTCTTCTGCTATACCCACATCAAAGAATCTGTCGGGGAATATGTTGCGGAATCTCTTAAGGCCGGTACCGTCGGGCATTGCAGCCGTGATGGCTACGACCTCAGGATCCCTTCGGCCGAGCTTGCACATAACGGTCGAAAAGATATCGGTATAATTCGGGGTTGTCCTGGGCTTGGCCGGAAGGCCGGTCTCTATCTCAAAAGGCTCGGCTCCGTGGAATCTCGCAGGATGCTTGATCGCAGGCTCATACCCGCGTCCCTTCTGTGTGAGCACATGTATGATGACGGCCCCACGCACCTTCTTAGCCTCGTTTAAGGCCGTGAGCATCGATTCGATATTATGTCCGTCCACGGGCCCCAGATATGTTATGCCCATGTCCTCGAAGAACATTCCGGGTACGACCATGCTCTTCAAGGTTCTCTTGGTCTTACGTATGCGTTCGATGAATTCATCGGCACGCTTAGATCTTCCGGCCAGTGAATAGTAGATTCCGTCACGGAGATTTAAGTATTTTTCGGATGTACGGATGCTGTTTAAGTATTTGGACATGCCTCCGACATTCTCTGATATGGACATCTCGTTATCATTCAGAATTATGATGAAATTCGTGTCTATCCTGGATGCGTTGTTAAGCGCTTCGTATGCCATTCCGCCGGTTAAGGATCCGTCTCCTATGACAGAGACTATGGTGCGGTTCTCCTTCTTCAGATCACGCGCTTTGACAAGTCCCAAACCTGCAGATATCGATGTCGAACTGTGCCCGGTATCAAAAGCGTCGCAGTCGCTCTCGCCTCTTTTGGGGAAGCCGCTCATCCCGCCATATTGGCGCAGATGGACAAAGCCTTCTCGTCTTCCCGTCAGAATCTTATGTGTATACGACTGGTGTCCCACATCCCATATGATCTCATCATTGGGCAGATCAAGAGACAGATGGAGCGCCATGGTGAGTTCAACGGCGCCTAAGTTACTGCCCAAATGTCCGCCGGTCACCGAGATGGTCTTAATCAGAAACTCCCTGATCTCTTCCGCGAGATCATCATATGCCGAAGCAGGTATTTCTTTTATGTCATTTGCTTTTTGGATCAGCTCGAGATACATCTTATTTGTCCCTGTTTATCATCCACTCAACCAGCTCTTCCAGGAATACGTTGCGGTGATTGATGTTTCGGATAATATCGATTGCTTCATTGCTCAACTCTTCAACTTTCATGCGAGAACCCATGATACCGTGAAGAGTCACATATGTGGTCTTATTGTTTCTGGCATCGGATCCTACGGGCTTGCCGAGAGTAGCCTCATCACTCGTGATATCCAGCAGATCGTCCTGTATCTGAAACGCCAGACCTATGCACTCTGCGGCATGGTCAAGTTTCATCACCGTATCTTCGTCTGCACCGGCAAGAACCGCGCCTATGCACATAGCGGCTCTGACAAGCGCAGCTGTTTTGTGTGCATGGATATATGTGATCATCTCTTCTGTTACATTCTGCGCATTCTCGGCTTCGATATCGGCACACTGACCTCCGATCATGCCGTATATACCCGAATGATGATAGAGGATCTTCAGAGCACTTGCTATGGCAGCAAAATCATCCGGCGATTCGGCCAGGTTAAATGCCAGGCACGCAACCTCACAGGAGTAATTGAGAAGTCCGTCTCCAGCAAGGATCGCAACAGCTTCATCAAACTGCATCCATGTGGTAGGCTTTCCGCGTCTTAACTCATCACCGTCCATCGCAGGCAGATCGTCATGCACGAGCGAATACGTATGTATCATCTCAAGAGCAGCCATGAATGGAGCTATGAGTCTACCGTCTCCTCCGCAGAGGATATGAGTCTCCATCATCAGCATCGGTCGGATGCGTTTACCGCCCGCAAGGAAACTGTAATCCATCGCTTCCATTACTTTGCTTCCGAAATCCTCGGGTTCGGGAAGATATGATGAAATGATCTCTTCCGTTCTTGAAATCCGGTCTTTTAATTCAATCTCAAAACTCATTCAATTCTCCGTTTTCGCTGAGGACCAGGACCTTTTTTTCTATGCGGTCCAGTTTATCGTTGCATTCTTTAAGGATCTTCATTCCGTTTTCATATTCTGCAAAAGCGTCTTCGATGGGCACATCGGGATCCTCAAGTTTCCCGATCACTCCTTCGATCGCTTCGAACATTTCTTCCAAAGACTTTTCTTTGGTGCCGGTACCAAGTTCTTCTATTTCGATATTATCATTTTTGATCATTCTTACCCTCCACGCGGCTGTACAGATAACCGTCACTTAAATACAATCTGTATGTATCGCCTACATTCATATCGGCCGTAGACCGGATGCGTCCGCCTCCTTCGTTTACGGCCACCGAATAGCCCTGATTCAGTTTATCGAGTGGTGACAGACCCTTCAGCCTGGTAATATATACATCCAGCTTATGACGCCCTGCATTAAGTTTAGAGCGCATCGCATTATCTATCCTGTCCTCGAGATTCATCACATAAGTCTTCTTCTGAAGCAGCTGATTCGAAGGGCTGGCCGCTTTCAGCTTAAGAGAATATCTCTCGCACCGGTCGCGACACTGCCTCACATGCTCATACATCGCAGATGAGAGTCTCTGCCCCAACTTGGTGAACTCATCATCCAGTCTCGCCGCCTCATAGACAGCAAGTTCTGCGGCTGCAGACGGGGTGGGTGCACGCAGGTCCGCCACGAAATCGGCGATAGTAAAATCGGTCTCATGCCCGACAGCCGAAATGACCGGAACAGAACAGTCAAATATGGCCTGAGCAACGATCTCCTCGTTAAAAGCCCAAAGATCCTCTATGGATCCGCCGCCGCGTCCGACTATCATCACATCCACATGCTCTTTTTCAAGGGCCTGTATACCGCGGACAATCGACTCCGCCGCGCCGTCACCCTGAACCTGAGCAGGACACAGGATGATCTGAACGTAAGGGTTACGCCTCGTCGCGATATTGATTATATCCTGCACGGCTGCTCCGGTCGAAGCGGTCACTACACCGAGCGTTTTGACATATCTCGGGATCGGAACCTTATATTCAGGAGCGAACATTCCGCGTTCTTCAAGCTCTTTTTTCAGCGCTTCGAATTTCTGATACAGATCCCCGGCTCCTGCCAGAGTTATCTTCCTGGCATAAAGCTGATATGAGCCGCTCTTCTCATATATGTCGACACGGCCATCGACCTCTATCTGATCGCCGTTCTTTAACTCAAACTTGAGCCCCGACATCCGGTCGGATGCGAACATGACTGCCGCCATCTGACTCTTATCATCCTTGATCGTAAAATAGATATGACCCGAAGTATGATATTTGCAGTTGCTGACTTCACCGCTGACCTTGACCGAATTTAAGACAAAGTCCTGGGTGAACATGTTCTTGATATATTTGGTTATCTCACTGACGGTATATGTGTTTTTCAAATCTCAGCGCCGCTACATAAACCACAGGCAGACCTGCCATGATACTGGAGTCTGCCCGATATTTATGAATATAGTTATGTTTATTTATGCAAATTTAGCCAGGACACCATTCACAAAACTGCCGGATGAATCGGTGCCGTACTTCTTAGCCAGCTCAACAGCCTCATTGATGGCGACCGAAGTCGGAATATCGTCATCATATCTGATCTCATAGACCGCAAGACGGATGATCGTAAGATCAGACCTTGACATGCGCGATGTGGTCCAGTTCTTGCTGTTTGAATCTACCGCCTCATCGATCTCAGGGATTTTCTCTACTATCGAGCGAAACTTGGACGCTACATAATCCCGTTCGGATGCCTTGGATTTCTGCGGCCATTCCTCTGATTCAAAAAAAAGTTCAAGCTGCTCATCAAGCTGCTCGGGCGGATAAAACTCAACCCGAAAAAGCATCTGATATATGGCTTCTCTGATCCTGCTTCTGGTCATTAGTTCCTGCCTGAAACCTTGATGCCCGAGATCTTCACTCCTATATCGGTAACCTCGAGACCGGTCATGTTCTCAACTGTAGTCTTGATCTTATCCTGAACCTGCTGACATGTGGTGGGGATGTTGTAGCCGTATTCCATAACGATGGAGATATCGATCTTGACATTCTTACCGTTAACCGCAACCTTCACGCCTCTTCCGGCTGCTTTCACGCCCACCTTATCAAGCAGTTCGCTGGTCACGTCACCGGGCATTCCGTGTACGCCCTCCACCTCTGTGGCAGCCAGTGCGGCGATCATGCCCACTACTTCATCGGCGATCTTAACGGACCCTAGTCCCTGTGAATCCTTAGCGGATTTTGATACCTTTTTATCTTCCATATCATTCCTCCATATTGCGCTCTTTTAAGTATATCATAAGTTAAAACTGATGGTATAGAGATTATCGTTTTCCCAATAGCTGATGCTGCTGGTTCCTTCGCCTGCTCCGACGAAAGAAAACACCCTCTGCTCCTCCAGAAGATAACGCTTAAGATCGGCATATACATAGCCATCCGAGGCTTTGACGGTAACGAAGTCCCTGCCCTGTTCTCTGGCCGATGCAAAAAGACTGTTCAGCCTGCCCTCATCCACAGCGGTAAAATAGGCTCCTTCGCGGACATAGTAATTGTCGTTCATGGATATGCACTGCGGAAGATCAACCGGAGTATCCGGCGTATGCGTCTTGAATATCTCGGATCCGGGTACGCACAGATAATCATAGCTTATCGAAGGAAAAGTTCCTGACATTCCCTCGGTATATCTGTAATTGGCATCTCCCCAGGTAGTATCAAGGTAGTAATAAGATCCGTCGGCAAAAACAAGATTCCATGCATGATTGCCCTGTCCGATCGCCGTTCCCGTGACCAAAGTGCACGGAATTCCCATTTTATTCAAAAGAAGCTGCGTAGCCTTGGCGTAACCCTGGCAGACGCTCCGGCCGTTGATGAACACGGAGCATATATTCTGATTATCTACTGCCGAAGGATCGTAATCAGTATTCCTGATTATGTACTCATATATGTATTTTATCTTAGTATAATCATCTGCCTGCGGAACGCCCGCAAGGCATGTATCCACATATGCATCTATCGAAGCCTGCCTTGATGCGACGGTTTGGGCATCCAGGGTATACGCCCCCTTAAATCCCATGGCCTCGAGAACATCACCTCTGGTGTATCTGGTATACACATATCCCGAAACCCAGAATATCTCGGGATGATCCATCATGACGCACAAAAATGTCCTGTTGATGTCATCTACATTGTCGCAGTCGAGTTCATATTCACCGCGCATGTCACGGATCGTCAGGTAGATCTCGTTATATACCCTCTTGCCGTTCTTATCCAGACGCTCATAGGCAAATCTTCCGACATTAACAGCTGCGGCGGAATTAATCTCTTCATCGGTATATCCGTCGAGACCGGTGGAGGCCAGAGTACTTTCCGTACTCTCTACTTCGTAATCTTCCCCCTCCTCCGGGTTTTCGCTTTGGGCATCGGCATATGAATCCGGAAAATCAATATCCGGTTCATCCATTGCCTGTCCGGAAGGTTTACCCTGCGACTGGGGATCGGACTGATGTGTCTGAGTCTGTCCGCCTTCGGGAATAGGCTCTATCTCCCTTTCCTCTCCGGGCGGACTTTCGACCGATAGAGCGCAGCCCACGCTGCTTACGGCCATGAAGATGACCAGCAGTAATACCGCTATTAATTTACTCGGCCGAACCGAACTCTGATAAGATGAGACCTTCATTTCTTTCCATGGTCATTCCGATGCTCCATTCATTAACGAACAGAAGCAGCGGTCTGTCCTTCAAGTCTGACACTTTCTTCATATCGGATGTACCGGTCAGTCTCGCTACATCGACTTCGTGATAATTCTCGATCCATCTGATATATTCAAACGGAAGCGGCTCTAACTTGATCTCGACATTATACTCATTCTCAAGACGGTACTTGAGCACATCAAACTGCAGCACTCCGACTACGCCCACGATGACCTCTTCAAGACCGCTTCCCAATTCCTTGAATATCTGTATCGCACCTTCCTGCGCGATCTGTGTAACGCCCTTAACGAACTGCTTACGCTTCATGGTATCGATCTGTCTTACTCTGGCAAAATGCTCCGGAGCAAACGTCGGGATACCCTCATATCTGAATTCATCCTTAGGGCTTGTTAATGTATCTCCTATCGAAAAAATGCCCGGATCAAATACACCGATGATATCTCCCGCATAAGCCTCCGTTAAGATCTTGCGGTCATCAGCCATGATGGTCTGAGGCTGTGAAAGCCTCATCACCTTTCCGGACTGAACATGCTTGACTTCCATCTGCGCATCATATTTGCCGGAGCATATCCTCATGAACGCAAGCCTGTCACGATGAGCCTTGTTCATATTGGCCTGGATCTTAAACACAAAAGCGGAAAAATCGTTGGAAACAGGATCTATAACTCCGCTGTCGGACTTTCTCGCAAGCGGAGTCGTCGTCATCTTAAGGAAATGCTTAAGAAATATCTCTACGCCGAAGTTTGTGAGCGCCGATCCGAAAAATACGGGAGTCAGATCACCGGCTCTTACTTCATCAAGATCAAACTCGGCGCTGGCGCCATCCAGAAGCTCAATCTCCTCGGTCAGCTTATCGTAAGCCGCATCACCAATCTCACTTCTTAGCGCCGCTTCATCATCCAGCGATATGATATGTGTCTCGCCTTCCTTGGTACCCTTCTGTGTATCGTAATACAGGTTAACGGCATTTTCTTCACGGTCAAATACGCCCTTGAAATTCTTACCGGATCCGATCGGCCAGTTCACGGGACACGTCGCAATGCCCAGTTCCTTCTCGATATCATCAAGCAGATCAAATGTATCGTTGGCATCGCGGTCCATTTTGTTGATAAAAGTGAAAATAGGTATATGTCTCATGACACATACCTTAAACAGCTTCCTCGTCTGCGGTTCGACACCCTTCGCGGCGTCGATGACCATCACGGCGGAATCCGCTGCCATCAATGTTCGGTAAGTATCTTCAGAGAAATCCTGGTGGCCCGGGGTATCCAGAATATTGATACAAAAGCCGTCATATTCAAACTGTAATACCGAACTTGTAACGGAGATACCTCTCTGCTTCTCGATCTCCATCCAGTCGCTCACCGCATGTCTCGCGGTAGCTTTTCCCTTTACGGATCCCGCCAGATTGATGGCGCCTCCGTACAGCAGGAATTTCTCTGTAAGTGTAGTCTTGCCGGCATCCGGATGCGAAATGATCGCGAATGTCCGGCGCCTGTTTATCTCTTCCGTAATGTTACTCATGTGTTCTCCTATATGTGTATTCGACATGTCCGCAGAAATGATTCACAAGCAGGTGCTTAGAGCCCGCCGGCGCTAGGCGAGGTTCTTTCGAGCCGTAGCGTCCGCTGCGAGGTGATAGCAGCGAAAGCGTGCCTGCGGTGAATATTTCTGTGGACATGTCGTAGTAAATCTATAGCATGCTTGTCCCTGCGAATTCCGGTTTGATTCCGAAGATGTCAAGCACGGTGGCGCCGATGTCGGCAAAAGTGGTACATGTGCCGCGGCTGCCGGGCTTAACTCCGGCTCCCGTCATCAGGAACGGTATATATTCGCGGGTGTGATCGGTGGATTTGGTAAATCCGGGATCGCAGCCGTGATCTGCGGTTATCATGAGGTAGTCGCCCTCATGCAGCTTATCAAGCATCAGAGGCAGCTTCTCGTCGAAGTAGCTGAGCGCCCCGGCATATCCGGGTATGTCTCTGCGGTGGCCGTATATCATATCCGTATCGACCAGGTTGGTGAAGCAGATACCGTTAAAGTCTCGGTCCATTATCGCCAGCGTCTTGTCAATGCCGTCGGAATTACCGGTAGTCGGATTGGATTCGGTGATTCCTTTTCCGGCGAAGATGTCATAGATCTTGCCGACGGAGATAACATCCATCCCAGCGTCTTTTATCTGATCGAGCATGGTGACCGAAGGTGGTACCAGCGAGAAATCATGGCGTCTGGGAGTGCGCGTATATGCTCCGCTCGTTCCGATGAACGGCCTGGCTATTACGCGTCCCACGGCATGTTCGCCCTTAAGCATTCCGCGGGCTATTCGGCAATACTCATAGAGCTGATCCACGGGAACGATGTCCTCATGCGCCGCGATCTGGAACACCGAATCTGCGGATGTATATACGATAAGGTCGCCGGTCCGCATATGTTCGTCACCGTATTCATTGATGACCACGGTACCGGAGTAAGGCTTATTGCAGAGCACTCCGCGCCCTGTCAGCGATTTAAACTCCTCGATGACTTCATCGGGGAATCCGTTCGGATATGTGGGAAGTGCGTTCGGTGAATATACGCCTGCTATCTCCCAATGACCGATAGTGGTATCTTTGCCGTTCGAAGCCTCAGCAAGACGAGCAAAAGCGCCCTCCGGGGCGTCTTCTTTATCCGGAAGGTCTACTCCGTCTATGTTCATGAGACCCAGCCGTTTCATATTGGGTACTTTAAATCCGGGATCGGAAGCACAGCTTTTGATGGTGTTTGCTCCCGCATCTCCGAACCTGTCGGCATCGGGCATCTCGCCTATTCCGAAACTGTCTAAAACGATCAAAAAAACTCTGGGCATATCAGTCTCCTGTTTATGAATGCTTTATCAGCTGAAACTTATTACCTGGTCTTTCGGTGCCGGCTCTTTTGCAGGGATAACCTCGATGGCTTCAAGAACAGGGCCTTCGTTTCCTTCGTACTCGGGAAGCCTCTCCTTGCCCACTTTGGCGGTAATCGTGATCCAGTCCCTGTTATTAAGTTCCGATACCTTATCATATCTGCACAGATATCCGAGAAATGACATATCCTCTGCGCAGCATGTCATCGCCATCCTTCCGGGAACGAAGTATTTATCGCCTACTTCCGCGGGTTTCATCACCTGAGCAAGGAAGCGTATCTTCTTGCCCACATATCTGTCCAAATGATCCATCGCATCGATGAAGAATATGCCGTATCCGTAGTTATCAAGCTCGATGGGATCCGAATTCAGATCAAAAGGAAGATCCGCTTCGAATATCTGACTGATCTCGCCCTGTGCATCCTCAAATACGATGTCCGCTTTGGGATTGACCGCCTTGACATTACGCTTGTATGTGGCAAGTTCTTCACCGAGTCCGTCGCACCTGTTGAATATGATCAGTTCCGATTTCTTCAGCATCTCGTTAAGCAGAGATTTCATGTTGCTGTAATACATCGGAAAAGTGGATGCATCGATGGTCGTGATCTGCTGTTCGATATTCCAGAACCAGGGGAGCTTGATGTTCTTATAATTCCACATACCGTTAAACTCGATAATGATGCGCTCGGGTTTATAGGCCTTATCAAGTTCCGCGAGCTTATCGGCCGTAAAGTCTTCTTCGTTCTCGATGACTTCTTTTATTGTTCTGGTAGCCTTAAGCAGTTCGGGATCAAACTCGATCTCACCCTCTTCGCAGAGGATGAGGAGTGTGGTTCCTTTTGCCTGAAAATACGGCTGGGCAAGTGTGTAGTTGATGAATTCGGTCTTTCCGCTCTCGAGAAAGCCGGTGATCATATATACCGGTCTCACTTCTTTATAAGTCCTTCCAGTTTATCATCCTTAAGTTCGGCACCTATCACGCAGAACTTACCCGTCACATCGGGCTCTCCCGCACGGATGTTCTTTTCACCGGGTACATAATCAAAGAATATCCATCCGCCGTCCGTTGAAGGTACCATTCCTTTGGCTCTTAAGACTGCGCCGTATTCACCGCCGTCAAGTTCATCCAGGATATGATCGATCTCTTCAGAAGTGTATCTATCCGGTGTTTCATATCCCCAGCTGTCGAAGATATCGTCGGCATGATGGTGATCATGGTGGTGGTGTTCGTCATGATCATGGTCATGATGATGGTGGTGCTCATGCTCATCGTGGTCATCATCATCGTGGTCGTGATGATGGTGATGCTCATGCTCATCGTGGTCATCATCATCGTGGTCGTGATGATGGTGGTGCTCATGCTCATCATGATCATGGTGATGATGCTCGTCATGATCGTGATCATGATGGTGATGATGATGCTCTTTCTCATGCTCTTCAGCGACTTTGATCGCTTCTTTCATGAGTTCGGCTTCCAGATCGCTCGCACCTTCGATCGTATCTAAGATGCTCTTTCCTGAAAGTTCATCCCATACGGTGGTGATTACTGTCGCGCGGCCGTTATGCTCCTTTATGATGCCTACAGCCTCTTTAAGCTTCTCATCAGAGATATCTCCGGTACGGCTTAAGATGACCGTTCCGGCATGTTCTATCTGATTGATGAAGAACTCGCCGAAGTTCTTGGCATACATCTTCGCTTTCTTGGCATCAACTACGGCAACCGCGGAATTAAGCACTACATCACGGTCAGCCATCGCATCATTGACAGCCTTCATGACATCGGACAGTTTTCCGACTCCGGAAGGCTCGATGATGATCCTGTCGGGATTGTATGTATCAATCACATCATTTAAGGCCGTGCCGAAATCGCCGACCAATGAACAGCAGATACATCCCGAATTCATCTCACGGATCTCAATACCCGCATCTTTAAGGAAGCCACCGTCAATTCCAATCTCACCGAACTCATTCTCGATGAGGACTGTCTGTGTGCCGTTTAACGCCTCAGACAGCAGTTTTTTGATCAAAGTAGTCTTACCGGCTCCCAAAAACCCGGATACAATATCAATTTTAGTCATAATATTTCTCCTCAGTATACTTACCCGAGATCAGTCTCCTACATGATCGAAGAGATACTGTAATACATCGGGTGTAAATCTTCTTGCCTGTACACCGACCATGGCGGTTCCGTCTTCCTGTTTTTCCTGACGGAGTACATCTGCGTACATGATGAGCGTCTCGGCTACTACGATAACGTCCATACCCTGTATCTCAGGCGTTCCGACGGGTACTCTGATACCCATGCCCAAGGGGCTCACGTTCTCCGTACGGCAGTAGATCTTCTCCTGTGTGTCGCATACCACGATGACGGTATTGGAGGGGAACTCGACTCGGTCAATTTTTCTTCTTTCTTCCATCATTTATTCTCCTTATGATTAGAAATAAAACATCTATCGGTAAATCTGCCGGGCAGATACCTAGAACTTGGCAAAGAACGGAACAAACTTACGTCCGATCTTATAAATCGGGGTCTCAA
Source organism: Lachnospiraceae bacterium (assembly GCA_017620155.1). Classification (GTDB taxonomy): domain Bacteria; phylum Bacillota; class Clostridia; order Lachnospirales; family Lachnospiraceae; genus XBB2008. The sequence continues at coordinate 70,674 of JAFZQY010000049.1, forward strand.
GAGATTTGCGGGCATTCTTTAATTCTTCCCTGATCTTGATCCCCTGAGGACAGTGTTTCTCACACAGACCGCATTCTATACAGTTGGCGGGGCCTGTGTAGTCTTTACGCATCGCGGTACACATGAAGTATTCCTTGAGACCGCCGAGCTTACCGTCCACGGCCTGTCTGTTATAAGCGGCAAAAGTACCGGGAATATCAACATTATGAGGACACGGCATGCAATATCTGCAGCCTGTACATCCGACTCTCATATGCGCATGATAAAGCTTAACTATCTCGCTGATAGCTTCGTGATCTTCGACGGTAAAGCTTCCGGGAGTATACTCGGATGCTATCCTGCAGTTTTCTTCTATCATCTCGACAGAGTTCATGCCTGACAATACGACCTTAACGCCGCTCTGATCATAGAGCCATCCGAGAGCCCACTCTGCCGCGCTTCTTCCGGAGGGATGATTCTTTATCAACTCGCCCGCTTCTTTAGGAAGGCCGTTTACGAGTTTTCCTCCGCGGAGAGGTTCCATGATGATGATCGGTATCTTCTTCTCCTCGGCGCGCTCAAGTCCCGTACGGCCTGCCTGGGAATGCTCATCGATATAGTTGTACTGTATCTGTGCAAACTCCCAGTCATAGTCATCGAGGATCTTCATGAACATATCGGAATTGCCGTGATAGGAAAAACCGATCTGGCGAATCTGGCCCGAGGCTTTTCTCTTTTCTATCCAGTCGATAATGCCCATATCGCGGATCCTGTTCCATGAAGCGATATCAGTGAGCATATGCATCAGATAGTAATCGACATGATCCGTGCGAAGTCTCTTGAGCTGTTCTTCGAACAATCTGTCCATGTCCGCGGGATTCTTGACCATGTAGTGAGGAAGTTTGGTCGCTATGTTTATCTTGTCGCGGATATTATTACGCTCAAAGATCTCACCGACCGCCACCTCGCTGCCCGTATAGATATAGGCCGTGTCATAGTAGTTTACTCCGAGCTCGTAAGCTCTCATGATCTCCGTCTCGGCCTTTTGCATGTCGATATGCCCGGCTGTATTCGTAAACCGCATACATCCGTAGCCGAGAACAGATAATTCGTTTCCGTATTTATCGAGTCTGTATTGCATCTCAAATCCTTTGTATGATATCATTCTCCTGCATGTTTGAGCCGGATGAATGATCGCGGCTGCGTACGCAGGTGAGGAAAGTCCGGGCTTCGCAGGGCAGGATGCCGGATAACGTCCGGTGGAGGTGACTCCCAGGCCAGTGCAACAGAAATAA
>JAFZQY010000005.1 GCA_017620155.1 Lachnospiraceae bacterium
AAGGGCATCAACCACCTCCTGATACCCGTCACTGTCCAGATCGAAATAGCAGTAAGTATAGTACTGATTTCCGTACTTAGTATCGATATATTCCGAAAACATATCAAAATAGTATCCCAGAACAGGGTCGAACTTCTGCCAAACGGTACCCGCGTATTCGGCTCCTTCGGGATATGACTGTTTGAGCATTCCGTCAGGATAAAGCGAAACTTCCGCTCCATAAGGCGACGAGTAAAACATGTGGTAACTGTCCCCGCATTTTCCGTATATCACAGCGATCTCATCACAGAATGTGATGATCAGTTCGTCCTGTCCGTCAGTGTTCACATCATAGTACAGATATTTGACCTCATCATCCAAAGTCGCATAAGGCCATCCGCGGTCTGTCAGAGGGCAAAAATATCCCATCAGGTCAAAAGTCTGCTTAGCAGAGTACCTTCTCTCCTGTGCCTCCTTATGTCTGAAAAGGACTTCATCATATGAGTCAAATTCATATATATCATCTTCACCTTCAGTTTCGGAATCATATTCTTCGACATCTGTAGCCGGGGCATCCATATTTTCAGAAGTGTTTTCGTCTCTTTTTCTGTCAAGCCATGATCCGATCGCAAAATCGGATTCATCAGGATCTTCATCATCCTTCACGGTAACTTCGGATATGACTTCTCCGCGCAGATCGTCAAACCGGGTATCAAGCTCTTTCATCAGATCATAATCTTTATCCGGATATTCCTTATATTGGGTAATAAAGTATGTTTCACGAGAATTCCCGCCTATTGAAGAATTGTCGAACACAAGCGTGTAACTCCAGGGGCTGTAATCATAGACAAAATCATCGCTATCCTTACGATTCACCAGAGCAACAAAGTTGTTATCCTTAATAAATTCGGCAAAAGCGGATACACCTTCCTCAGTCGCCGCATAAGTCGTAACGACTGTAGGCGCGCTGAAAGTATCCTGGTCTTCGGATACTATCACCCAATCACCGCTTTCTTCCTTCTTCAGAGTCATGCAGTGATATCCGCCGTTCATATCACTGTATCCGGGGTGATATTTGAATTCGGTGAGTTCCCCCACTTCGATGATCTCATCGGGAGTAAACTTATCGATCAAAGTCTGTATAAGTCCGCATCCGGTGAGCAATGCGCATACCAAAAGGTTGAAAATGATTGTAAGAGCGCGTTTTTTGTTCATCTTCTCTCTTCTTTCGCTTTTTAGAGCAATTATATCAGATAATCGGAGTTTTTTATGATACAATGCCTGTAATGTATGAATAAGGAGCCCGAAATGCATAAAAAAGGTCTGATACTCGAAGGCGGAGCGATGCGCGGGATGTTCACTGCCGGCGTCATCGATGTCTTCATGGAAAACAATATAGAATTCGACGGTGCGGTAGGCATCTCCGCCGGCGCAACCTTCGGGTGCAACATCAAGTCAAAACAGCCCGGCAGGGTTGTCAGATATAACAAAAAGTACTGCAAAGACCCCCGATACGGTACTCTTCGCTCGCTGATCAGGACCGGCGATCTGTATGAAAACGAATTCTGCTACCATGAACTCCCGGATAAACTCGATGCCATCGACAGAGAAACCTTCAAGAATAATCCGATGGAGTTCTATATCGGAGCAACCGACATAAGGACCGGCCTCTGCGTATTTCACCTCTGCAGCGATTGCGGAAGCACCGATATAGAGTGGATGCGTGCCTCCGCGTCTATGCCCTTTGTTTCCAAACCCGTGGAGATCGATGGCAGACTCTATCTTGACGGAGCGATCGCCGATTCCGTACCGTACAGATTCATGGAAGAACGCGGATACGATCGCAATGTCATCGTTCTGACACAGGCCAGAGGTTACAGAAAAAAGGACCGTCACATGTCCTTCCTCATAAACCGGATATATAAGGACTACCCCGCTCTGGCCAAGGCATATAATGACCGCCATAAGATGTATAACCGTCAGATGGAGGAAATATACGAGCGCGCCGACTGCGGCGCAAGCATCGTGATCAGTCCTCCGTACAATCCCAATATAAGCCGAACCGAGAAGGATCCATACGAACTAGAACGAGTTTATCAGATGGGAAGAAAAGAAGCCTCGAAACGGCTGGATGAAGTAAAAGCGTTTTTGAATGAATAGTATTTGAACTAATTCTGACCACTGTTTTAGGAAAGGAAAATAAATGAGAACCGAACCCGTATACAGAAACTCGCAGCCCTGCGTAAAGAAGGTACTTGAATACCTGGCCGAAATATCAGGCGATCGTATCATCACCGGCCAGCATACCCAGACGATTCCGATGGAGGAACTGCAAAAGATCAAAAATGTTACCGGAAAGGAGCCCGCTCTTCTCGGCTTCGAACTTCTCGCCTACTCCCCCAACATCAATGAAGAAGACACAGATGATGTGTGCATGACCGAAGTCATCGAAAACCGTGACACACTTAAATGCGCATATGACTGGGCCGAAAAGAAAGGTCTCATTACTTTTACATGGCATTGGTTCTCTCCCCTCGGAGGCCGTTCAAAAGCCTTCTATACCGAGCACACTGATTTTGACGTTGAAAAAGCAGTTACTCCCGGTACTGCCGAGTATGAAGCAATGATATCCGATCTTGATCATATGGCTTCGCTTCTAAAGCCTTTTTCTGATAAAGGGATTCCGATCCTCTGGCGTCCTTTCCATGAGATGGACGGAACCTGGTTCTGGTGGGGTTCCAAAGGCGCAGAGCCAGCTAAGAAACTCTGGCATATCATGTACGAAAGATTAACTTCTGTTCATGATCTCACCAACCTAATATGGGTATGGAACGCAGGAAGCGGTGAATTCTATCCCGGAGATGATGTTGTAGATATCGTATCCGTGGACATCTATCCGCCCGAGCATGAGCATACCGCAAGGAAAGAAGAATATCTGAACATGACTGAAATAGCCGGTGAGGATAAGATAATCTTGATCGGCGAAATCGGGGTTCTACCGGATGTAGATGCGATTCATGATGAAAAGATCGGCTGGGCATCATTTATGACCTGGTCAAAGGAATTCTGCCTTACCGAGGATTATTCAACCGACGAATACCTGAAGCATGTGTATGACAGTCCGTATGCGATAACCAAAGAAGACCTGCCGATACTGTATTGATGGCCCGTTCCATAATTATTGATGAAGGATGAACATAAAGATAGCTATAATCTCTGATACTCACTCTCTGCTTCGCCCTGAAGTAGAAGAAGCAATATCGGACTGCGACTATATTCTCCATGGCGGAGACATTGCCTCCAAAGAGCTATATGACAAGGTAAATGCGATCGCACCCTCTTATTTTGTGCGGGGAAATGCGGATAAGGATTGGGCGGCAGATATTCCGACAGAGGTTGAATTCGAGATATCCGGTTTTCACTTTTACATGGTCCACAACATCAAACACGTCCGAAAGGATCTGTCAGGGATTGATTTCGTCATATACGGACATTCCCACAAATATGAGAACATACAGGCCGACGATATCACATATCTGAATCCCGGTAGCTGCGGTCCCAGGCGTTTCACGCAGCCCGTAACGATGATGCTGATGACCATAAATGAAGAAGGTAATGTTTCAATCGAAAAACTGGACCTCTCTCCAATCCTTAAGCGCGGCGCTAAATATCCGCCTGCAAAGGAAATGGACAAACTCATTAAAGATATCATCAAGGATATGAATTCGAACAGGACCGTAGACCAGATCTCTGAACGGAACCACATTGAAAAGGAACTGGTCGAGCAGATCCTCCAGATATATACCACACATCCCGGAATCGACATTGACGGGATCCTCAACCGGATGAATCCATAGAGAAACGGAGAAAAACATGAAATATCTTATCGTAGGAACAGGCGGTACAGGCGCGACCACAGGCGCATATCTTGCAAAAGCGGGAATGGATGTATCATTCATCGCAAGAGGGACTCATCTTCAGGCCATCCGCGAAAAAGGCCTCAGGATCATCAGACCGACCGACGAGTTCACCATTTCCCCCTGTAAAGCTTCAACCTTTGAAGAATATGATGAAAAGCCCGATGTGATCTTCGTATGCGTAAAAGGGTATTCTCTTGATGAGATAATTCCTCAGTTGCAAAGGATATCCGACGCACATACTATCATCATCCCGATACTCAACATCTATGGTACCGGCGCTTCAATGCAACCTCATTTTCACGATTCTCTCGTAACAGACGGATGCATTTATGTCGCCGCACAGATACATGAACCTGGCTGTATCAGGATGAACGGAGAAATCCTGCGTGTTATCTTCGGTGTACGGAATGAGTCGGAATACAGAGATGAGCTTAAACAGATCGAATCTGATCTGATCACAGCCGGAATAACCGGAGTGTTATCCGACAATATAGCAAGAGATGCTCTTCTTAAGTTCTCATATGTGTCCGCACAGGGAGCATGCGGCCTTTATTACAATGTTGCCGCCGGAGAAATCCAGAAACCCGGAGAGATCAGAGATTGTTTTGCCGGTCTCGTTCATGAGATCGATCTTCTGGCAGAAGCCATGGATATTCATTTTGAAGAAGATATAGTGAAGCGTAACCTGGCTATTCTCGACAATCTGTCCGAAACAGCCACTACTTCTCTTCAAAGAGATATCATGGCAGAAAACAGGTCCGAAATAGACGGCCTCATCTACGAAGTCATACGGCTTGCCGACAAATACTCCATCGACCTTCCGATATACCGCAAGATCGCCACATCCCTTCAGGATAAGCCGAAATAAAGAATCTCGTTGTATTTGGCGTTGGCTTCTTCGGCGGCTTTCTTTTCACGCCAGGCTTCTATCTCGCTGCATATTGCCAGCATCTCATCCACGACAAGTTCAACGGACTTAGGCTTCTCATAGCTTAAGTATGCCGACATGCGGTTCATGGCCTTTGGGCTTCCGAGCTGCTTGGCGCACTGCTCCCCCAGATCGGCCGGAAAGCCAAGTGCTGTAATGTTAGATATGAGCCGTTCTTTTGCGACTATCCATTCTTTCTGCCTGTCTGTCATGATCTGTATAATGAATTCTCCTGTATATATTTCGCAATACCCTGAGAAACAAGACTGTCTATAGCTTCGGAGCCCGATACGGCCTTTCTGATCTGCGTAGACGAAACGGCCGGAATATCGTGCTTGATCGGTATAATCCGTGCATGGCTGTTAATCTGTTGCAGCTTCTTAATTCTCTGCTCCGATCCTATATCCGATCCATCATTCATTTGAGGCTTTTGAACGGATTGCTTCGCCCGTTCGTAATCATCATCTTTCCTTTCAAATACCACAAGCGCAGCTTCATCTAAGACTATCTCAGGACTTCTCCACATGTGTAAGGAATCATACACATCTTCACCACATATGAAGTAAAGCTTAGAGCCCGGCTCTTCTTCATGGATCTTCTGCAGAGTCTCGAATGTATATGTCGGCTTCCCCTCATCCTTCTCAAGATAACTCAGTTCATATCTGAAATCCTCAGGCACCAATTCATTTCGTGAAATCTCAGCATTAAGCTCATCCACCGCGATCTTAACCATCTCACATCTCATCTCATATGGAGTGATATCCCCCTTGAAATACGGATGCCCAGCAGGAATGATCAGTAGTTTATCCAGGGCCTCACCCATCCGAGTAAGTTCACTGACTGCAGCCCTTGCCATCTCCATATGTCCTATATGTATCGGGTCAAATGTCCCACCTAAGATTCCAATTCTTAACATAATAATTCCTATATATTTATAATAAGTGCCTGCGTTGAACTGTTTCTGGCCTGCATCCTTTCAACTGTACAACATTATACAAGATAATAAACGTGATATGGTATACTTGATAAGGAAACGAGGCGCCATATGACACAATATGAGAAGATGACCGAATCTCCGGTCGAGAAGCTGATAGTCTCTCTTTCAATCCCGACTATCATCAGCATGCTGATATCCAATATATATAACATCGCCGACACCGCATTTGTCGGCAGACTCGGCACGTCCGCCTCGGGTGCCGTCGGTATCGTATTCGGTTTTATGGCTATGATACAGGCCGTAGGTTTCTTGTTCGGTCAGGGCTGTGGAAGCCTTATATCGAGGATGCTCGGCGCCAAAGACAATGCTCACGCCGATGAGACCGGATCTACAGGCCTCTTCTATTCATTTTTCTTCGGACTCGTCCTTACTGCGGTCGGTCTGATATTCACCGAACCTATCATATCTTTCCTCGGAAGCACTCCGACGATCGCCCCGTATGCGAAGAACTATATCCGTTTCATCATGATAGCCGCGCCCTTCATGACCACGAGCTATACGATGAACAACCTGCTCAGATACGAAGGAAAAGCGTTCTACGGAATGATCGCTATGCTCTCCGGTGCAGTAATCAATATTGCTCTTGACCCTGTCCTGATGTTTGTGTTTAAGATGGGCGTATCAGGCGCCGGCTTATCAACAGCCATCTCACAGTTCATCGGCTGGTGCATCATGATGAGCATGTTCATCCGCGGAAAAAGTGAGCTCAGGCTTTCCCCGAAGAAGATCTCTTTTTCTCCCGCTCTGCTCGGAAACATAACCGCAACAGGCATGCCTTCCATGATCAGACAGGGTCTTAATTCCGCATGTACAATACTCATGAATTCAACGGCAAGACCTTACGGAGATGCCGCGATAGCCGCTATGAGCATCGTTACGAGGGTTTCGTTCTTCACATTCTCCATGTCGCTGGGTATAGGTCAGGGCTTCCAGCCTGTCAGCGGTTTTAATTTCGGTGCGGGTAAGTTTACAAGAGTCCGTAAAGGATACCGATTCGGACTTATCGTAAGCCAGATATGCATGACAGCCTTTGCTACATTTGTTTTCATATTTGCTCCGCGTATTACGGCCGCATTAAGGAATGATCCTGATGTCATCGTGATCGGAACCAGAGCCATGCGTCTCATGGCGGCATCACAAATGGCGATGCCATTAACGGTCATGACCGAGATGCTCCTGCAGACAACAGGCAAGAGACTCCATGCTTCTGTCTTAAGCGCAATGAAAAGCGGGGTGATACTCATCCCCGCTCTCATAATCTTAAGTCATCTGCGCGGTCTTTACGGAATCGAGGAGGCACAGCCTGTCTCACTCGTTCTTTCCACGATCCCCGCACTAATATTTGCTAAAAGCTTTTTCTCCTCTTTGCCGCGAACTGATGAACCCGTTCCCGATCAGCGATAGTTACCTGGTTATATCAACCTTGTTTCCTAATATCACATCCTCGCCGCGACCGGTATTACGGTCTATCTCATACCATGCACTCGTCGCGGTATGATCATCGACTATATCGTACAGATGTATGGTAACCATATCTCCGTCTTCCGAATCAACCTCGGATATCGTAGGCCTGTAATCATATTCTTTTTCATAATGATCAAGCGCCATCTCACACAGTTCTTTATTCGTGTACGGGCCTTTCGCACTTGCTGAGGACCCGGTACTTCCGATATCTACGGTAGAAAGAGGCGTGTATTTGATATTCACATACATAGCCTTGGCATCATCAACATACTCGTTATACTCTTTTTCTGAAATATTCTGAATATCTTTCCAGAAATAGTCCGTAGAATACTCATATGTACCGTCATATAACGACCTGACCATATCAACGGCATTAGTAAACTTATATGCACTGTAAAGCTCGCAATGAGACAGCACATCGCCCACATCAACGACATGCTCATCCAGATAAAAGGTACCATCGCCCGCATAATAATATACATACTCATCGTATGACATGAATATCCGGTTCCATGAGCCGTCCTTGATGGTATATACCTCATACACAGGCATTATGTAGTCGTTATGGTTGGCACCGAAAAACAGTTCATCTATGCCGTCCCCGTCGATGTCCTTACGATAATAGCCTATGACATCCATGGGATCTTCATCACCGTTATACTCAACGGCACACAATTCACTGATGTTCTCGGCCCTTAATTCATCCCGGTCCAGTCTTGCATTAACTGCTTTTGCATACTTATCGATAAGAGAATCATATATGGCTTCAATACCCTCTTCTCTGCCGCATTCAGGTGCCCAGAGATAAGATATGAATACATATCCCTCATCAGTCTTCTCGAAAACGATCTCAAACCTTTTATCATCGACATCATCTCCGAGAGGTGCATCATAATACACATGGTAGATTCCGTCTTCTACATACCCGTCAGACAGTTCGATGGGCCTGAAGTTTGTATCACCGTGCTGATGGGCATATACATCAAGGTCCTTCAGGTACATCCAGTCGATTTTGTGATGCATGGTATCATATGACTGACCGGTAGTTTCGAGCACGAAATCCTGAATATCGGATGTCGAAATATATGTGATATCACCAAAGAGTTCTTCATCACCGGTCTTTTTGAGATATGATGCTTCTACATCATCATATTTCACAGAAGAATTTATCCCTGCTCCGTTATACAAGACTTCATCCCACCATATATCCGAGACAGTCTCAAATTCGGTTGACAGAAAGCCGTTATAGCGCATCGAATTGAAATCTTCTTCTATCTCAGCAAGTTCCGTTCCCGTAAGCACTCTGTCTGAATCTTCCGCCTCTGCTAAATCAGAATCTCCGGATGTCTTAAACCCCTGGCCGGATGAACTTTCCGGCATCACGAATAATTCCTGATCGGATGGATCAGCTTCACTTTCCTGCACAGGAGCAACAGACTCTTCCGGTTTGTCCGGCAAAGAGGGGATCATTTCACATGCAGTTAAACTGATAAGCGCCATTGCAGATGCAATGACGCTTACGATTATTTTGTTAAGATGTTTTGATCGTCTTTTCATGGATTTTTTTGCTTAGTTATTGATCAACTTATCTTCTTCATTGTTCCAGCTGTAGAGCTTGCGGATCTCCTCGCCGACCTTCTCGGCGGGATGCTCGCTTGCAAGCTTACGCATTGCCTTGAAGTGTACCTGCTTTCCTGCAGGAGACATATCAAGCAGGAACTGCTTTGCAAAAGAACCGTCCTGGATATCGGAAAGGATCTGCTTCATGGCCTTCTTGGTCTCATCGGTGATGATCTTGGGACCTGTGATGTAATCGCCATACTCAGCGGTATTTGAGATCGAATATCTCATTCCTGCGAAGCCTGACTGATAGATCAGGTCAACGATCAGCTTCATCTCATGGATGCACTCGAAATATGCGTTTCTCTCATCATAGCCTGCCTCGACAAGAGTCTCAAAACCTGCCTGCATAAGGGCACATACGCCGCCACAGAGAACTGCCTGCTCACCGAAGAGGTCGGTCTCTGTCTCGGTACGGAATGTTGTCTCAAGTACGCCCGCTCTCGCGCCGCCGATACCAAGAGCATATGCAAGTGCAAGATCAAGAGCCTTGCCTGTAGCGTTCTGCTCTACTGCAACCAGACAGGGAACGCCTTTTCCTTCCTGATACTCGCTTCTTACAGTGTGGCCGGGGCCCTTGGGAGCGATCATGGTAACGTCAACATCCTTGGGAGGAACGATGCATCCGAAGTGAATGTTGAAACCATGAGCGAACATCAGCATGTTGCCTGCCTCAAGGTTGGGCTCGATGTCGTTCTTGTAAAGATCAGCCTGCTTCTCATCATTGATAAGGATCATGATGATGTCGGCTTTCTTAGCAGCCTCAGCTGCAGTGTATACGTCAAATCCCTGCTTAACAGCCTTATCCCAGCTCTTGGAGCCTTCATAGAGACCGATGATCACATTGCATCCGGATTCCTTGAGGTTTAATGCGTGTGCATGACCCTGGCTTCCGTATCCGATGATCGCAATAGTCTTGCCGTCAAGCATTGAAAGGTTACAGTCTTCCTGATAATAAATCTTTGCCATTTTATAATCTCCTTTTTATATAATTCCCTCGCAGATCTGATCTGCAGGATACTGAACGGTTTTAGGGCAGATAGGTTACGTTGTCGATACCGCGGCCGAGTCCGGCTATGCCTGTACGGGCAAGTTCAAGGATCTCATATCCGTCAAGCAGGCTTATAAAGGTATCGATCTTGTCCTGGTTTCCGGTAAGTTCTACGATCATGGCTTCCTTACATACATCAATGATCTTGGCACGGAAGTTGTCGGTCTCAGCGATCGCGATGATCTCCTGACGCTTATCGGCGCTTACTCTCACCTTGATGAGAGCCAGTTCACGGTAAACACTGTTTGCAGGCTCAAGTACCTTGATATCACGTACGTCAACAAGTTTAGCCACCTGTTTCTCTATCTGATCCAGGATCTCGTCATCACCGCTGGTTACGATCGTGATGCGTGTATACTTGGGATCAGCGGTAACGCCTGCCGTAATGGACTCGATATTATAACCTCTGCGGGAAAAAAGTCCGGAAATACGGCTCAAAACACCTGATGTGTTGTCTACAAGCAACTGAAATACTTTTCTTTGCATAAAAACTCCTCTGAACTTTATCTTCAGACAATTTGACGCTGAAATATAATTTTACAGATGTTTCAGTGATTAGTCAACACACTTAGGGAGCGCAAGGGTGCCGGTACGAGCGACCTCGACTATTGAGATTGAGCTTAACATCTTGATGAGCACTCTCGTCCTCTCGGGCACGTCACATATCTGAATCATGAGCTGTGACTTGGACATATCCACGATATCAGCTTTCATGATATCGCATATCTCCAGGATCTCTGCACGGTTAGACTTGGTGTATTTAACCTTAAGAAGCATAAGCTCACGGCTTATTGCCTCAGCTTCATCAAATGTACGGACCTTTATGACATCGATCTTCTTATTGAGCTGCTTCTCGATCTGTTCCATGGTCCTCTCGTCTCCCGAGCTGACCACGGTCATGCAGGATACATCCGGTGAATCGGTCTCACCTACTGCAAGAGAATCAATATTGAAGCATCTTCTTGAAAAAAGACCTGCAACCTTAAAAAGTACACCGGAACGGTTTTCAACTAATACGGAATATATACGCTTCATACTTCCTCCGATCACTTAACGAGATCCATGGGATCTATGGTAAGTTCCAGTAATACCGACTCATCTGTCTTTAAGAATTCATCTATTACGGCATCACAGTCATCCATGTTCTCAAGATGCAGGTACTTGAATCCGTAAGCCTCAGCGATCTTGGAAAGATCGGGGCTTCCGCTCAAGTCAACCACGCTGTAGTTATCTTTGTATGTATAGTGCTGGTACTCACGAACCATACCGAGATATCCATTACACATTACGGCGATACGACCGCGAATTCCATGCTGTCTCATCGTGGCAAGTTCCATCATCGACATCTGGAAAGATCCGTCGCCGCATACGGCTACGACCTGTCTGTCGGGATAAGCATACTGTACGCCCATGGCTGCAGGGATCGAATAGCCCATCGTCCCCATTCCGCCGCTTGTCAGGAACCTTCCGTTTCTTACGATTGCATGTGCGCATGACCAGATCTGGTTCTGTCCGACATCAGCTACATATACGGCATCATCATCCATCCTGTCAGTCATTCTTCTGATGAATTCCGCAGGATCAACAAACTTAGGATCCGGATGTCTGACTACCGCCATCTGCGATCTGTACTCCTCAAGAGTATTTATCCAGTCAGCTGTATTACATGTAATATCAGACTCGATCATCTCTGTAAGGATATGCGCCGCATCACCTACTATCGGTATCGTAGCCTGGGCGTTCTTGCCGATCTCGGCAGGATCCACATCTATATGTATGAGTGTCTTATTGTCAAAAATGATATCCGGCTGGCTGATCGCTCTGTCGGCAACTCGCGCACCTACCATGATCAGAACATCGGCTTCGTTCATTGCACGGTTCGCATAGGGTTTTCCGTTATTGCCCACCATGCCGTAATTGAACTTGTATTCCGAAGGCAACGCTCCTTTTCCCATCATGGTATGGACCGCGGGGATCGAATACTTCTCGCTGAGCTTACGCAGGACCCCGCATGCATCTGCAAGATGAACGCCGCCGCCGGCACAGATGATGGGCCTTTTGGCATGATTTAAAGCCTTTACGGCCTTCTGGATCTGAACAGCATGTCCCTTGACCGTAGGCTTGTATGTACGCATATTGATGCTCTCGGGATACTTGAATTTGGAAGTCGGAGCATTCTGAATATCTATCGGAACATCGATTAGAACAGGGCCTTTTCGCCCGGTCGAAGCCAGATGGAACGCCTCTTTGAATATCCTGGGTATATCATCGGCATCTCTGACCAGATAGCTGTATTTAACAAAGCTCTCAACAGCACCGGTAATATCGGCTTCCTGGAACACATCGGAACCAAGGAGCGCGGAATTGACCTGACCGGTTATCACGACAATCGGAATCGAATCCGCAAAAGCCGTAGCAATACCGGTTATCACATTGGTCGCGCCGGGGCCGGATGTTACGGCACATACGCCGACCTTACCGGTAACCCTTGCAAGTCCCGATGCTGCATGAGCAGCGTTCTGTTCTGTCCTTATGAGCACGGTCTCGATATTCGAATCGAGTATCGAATTATAAAAAGGGCATATTGCAACTCCGGGGTATCCGAAGACTACATCTACACCCTCTGCTTCAAGACATTTAACAATTGAATCCGCACCTGTCATAATTTACCCTCATCTGGTGAATTTGCCAAAGAAATTGGCCATGGGTTCAACTACAGCCTGCAGATCTGCTATGGCTTCGTTAAGACCCTCGAAATCAATGGAGTTCATCTTTTTCACTGATTCCGTAAGTACCTCTGAATTCTCTTCAACCAGACCATTGATTCCTTCTGCCGCAGAAGTGATCTCGGTTGACATCTCATCAAAACTCTCCAATGTGGTATTGGCGTTATCAATAACAGTAATAGCCTCCGTCATCAGATCGTTGAACTGATGGATGGTAGTCATGACTCTGGGTACTATCAAGATACAGGATACCAGAAGTATGGCTGCCATTGCAACAGAAGCAAAGCAGGCTATTCTGGAATATCTAAGCTGCTTGGTCTGCTTTTTTACAAGTTCGGTCAACTGATCAAGCTCCGTCTTGGGTGCTTCGGGGAACATAGGATTATTATCTGCCATTACTCTCCTCCCTCTTCTAAACCGGTTCCTTCGCCGTTATCTTCAACGACAACGAGATCTTCCGGCATCTCTCCGTGCAATATCTCCCGGATGTACCTGATCCTTAAGTTCGCTCTCTCATAATACTCATAAGCACCCGAAGCCACATCTTCATTGTACTCGGGGTTATCGTAGAGCTGATGGTAAAGGATCACTGACTTGGACATGTTATCTGCGGCTTCATCGGCAAGTTCCTCTACCATGCTGAACTGTTCGGGTACTTCCACCTCAGACATCGCTACGGTGAGCTGATCGAGCTGATCCAGATATCCCAGGAGCTGAGTACCGTCGAAATCAGTCTCAGGATCAATGGAATTGATACCGGCATCTATCATGACTATCTGGTCATAATAGTTCTCCATGCTCTCTTTATATGATTCGAGTGCTTCATCCTTACCACAACCAGATAGCACCCATGAGATCATGAGTGCTACCGTTACGGCATAAATAGTTCTTCTGTTACGCATAAATCTTCCGGACATAAGTTTTACTTGGTACCGAATATCCTGTCTCCGGCATCGCCGAGACCGGGGCAGATATAAGCATTTTCGTTAAGGCATCTGTCAAGATGGCCTACATATATCTGGATATCGGGGTGATCTTCATGAAGTTTCTTCAAACCTTCGGGAGCGGCTATGATACACATGAATTTGATGTGTACTCCGCCGTGTTCCTTGATCTGAGTCACGGCATCGGATCCCGAACCGCCGGTTGCGAGCATTGGATCGACAACTACTATCGTTCTCTGCTCGATGGGTGCGGGAAGCTTGCAATAATACTCTACGGGCTTATGTGTCTCGGGATCTCTGTAGAGACCGATATGTCCCACTTTTGCGGTAGGTACGAGTGCTTCTATTCCGCTTACCATGCCGAGTCCGGCTCTCAGGATCGGAACTATGGCGAGCTTCTTTCCTGCTATGACGGGTGACTGTGTTCTCTCTATGGGAGTCTCAACATCGATATCCATCAGAGGCAGATCGCGAAGAGCTTCATATCCCATCAGAGTAGCAATCTCTTCGATACATTTACGGAATTGCTGAGTACCCGTATTCTTGTCACGGATCTGAGTGATCTTATGCTGGATCAGGGGATGATCCATGATAAATATGTTTTTCTCGTTTTCAAATTCGTTCATGCTGTTTCTCCAAAGCGGACTGATTATTTTCCGTCGTCAATATTTGCATTGTGATCTACATCCTCATGAAGGGGATTGATCGAAATACCTCTGTTGATATCACCATCGGGATTGGTTCCGAACTCATAATCATTGCCGGGAAGTATGGCATTCAGGATGATACCTACGATTGCCGCGATGGCAAGTGAGGTAAGTGTGATGCTGGTGGATCCGATGTTGAATGTAAGACCGTCAGAGAATCCGAGGCCGCATACAAGGATAACTGCAGCGATCATGAGGTTACGCGACTTCGTGAAATCAACTCTGTTCTCAACTATGTTACGAACACCGATAGCGGAGATCATTCCGTAAAGGATGAAGCTGATGCCGCCGATGATCGCTGAAGGAAGGGATCCGATGATCTCGGAGATCTTCGGGATGAAGCTAAGGAGTATGGCAAACCCGGCTGCTATACGGATAACTCTGGGATCGTATACATGTGAAAGCTCAAGTACGCCTGTGTTCTCACCGTAAGTAGTGTTTGCGGGGCCACCGAAAAGAGCGGAAAGCGATGTTGCAAGGCCGTCACCGATAAGTGTTCTGTGAAGACCGGGATCTTCGAGGAAGTTCTCTCCTGTCGTTGCGGAGATAGCCGAGATATCACCGATGTGCTCCATCATGGTTGCGATAGCGATAGGTGCCATTACAAGGATCGCTGTGATATCGAATTTGCATAACTGGAACGGAGGAAGACCTACAAAAGCGGCATCCTTAACAGTTGCAAAGTTAAGAATGGCAGAACCGTCGGCATTGGTCATACCTACTGCATTAAGGATCAGTGCTACTACATAAGATACAACAACGCCCATCAGGATAGGGATGATCTTAAACATTCCCTTGCCCCAGATATTGAATACAACAACGGTGGCAAGTGCTATGAAAGCAAGGAGCCAGTTGGTGCTTGCATTGCTAATAGCCGAAGGAGCAAGGCTGAGGCCTATACAGATGATGATGGGACCGGTAACAACGGGAGGCAGATACTTCATTACGCGCTTAACTCCGACAAGTTTGATGACCAGAGCGAGCACCAGATAAAGAAGTCCGGCGATCACGATACCGCCTGTTGCATAAGGGAGTTTCTCACCATAACTCATATTGGCAAATTTGCCGGCATTGAGTTCCGCTACCGTGGCAAAACCGCCGAGAAATGCGAATGAACTTCCCAAAAATGCGGGTACTTTAAGTTTTGAGCAGAGATGGAAAAACAATGTGCCGATTCCGGCGAAGAATAATGTGACCTGAACCGAAAGGCCCTGTCCGTGGAAATAACTTGTTACGAGTATCGGTACCAGAATGGTCGCTCCGAACATCGCAAACATATGCTGGAGACCGAGGATCAGCATTTTGGGAACCCCGAGAGTCCTTGCATCAACAATAGGTGTGACTTTATCACTCATGATAATCCCTCCTCTATCAGAATCATAAAAAATCTCTAAACTCGATTATAACCGCTATATCTTGTTGATGCAATAAGTAATTACCACAAAATATTGGTTTACATATTATAGAATTCAATCTCGGATTTAAGTTCCTGAGGGATCGGCTGGCCTCTGCTGGCAAGCTTTTTCTGGACATTGTCCAGCTTGTGAAGCTGCTGTCCTACTTTGATCCGATAACGTTCAGACACTTCACTGTATATGGGGTTATCCGAAAGTTTGCTTCTGATGGCTGCGGAGAACGGACACTGCGCAAACAGAATACCTCTGGCTATCTTGTTAAGATGAGGCGATCCGGATGCTTCATATCTGATATACTCGCTGTAATCATTAACAAAGTACTCTTTAAAGTTCTGCTTATATCTCTGCAGACCGATCTTGATCTTCTCTTTCTGTTCGGCGCTGACTTCGGAATTCTTACGGTAGAACTGAAGATAATCGCAATACAGGCTTGTAAGGGAAGGATCCGTTACATCGTTCCATCTCATGCCCTGCATGCGCTTGCACATCTCCCATCTGAAGTCGCCGAGGACTTTGATCACGATCTTCTCAAGATTCTCCACACAGATCACGGGGAACATCATTCTCGCAGGTGTAGTCCTGTCTTTTCCGGAGATTTCCTGCCACATAGCACCTCTGGTACCTGCTACGGGCATCAGGATGATATCGGGCAGAACCTCAACATGGACCACATCGTGCATGTTTTCTTTTTCGCTGAAGACAACCATTGTCTCCCTGTAGAAAAGTGAATAATCAATGGCTTTGACACGTTCAATCGCTTCCGTGATGATATGGGGATCGAGCAGATCATCCTTGACTCCGCGCATCATCTGATAATCACAGAGGATCGGCATGAATGCAAGGATCTGTCCCGAACATATCTTGGATGTACGTCTGAACATATTCTGAAGTTCGAACATGACCATCTGGGCACGGTCTTTCATGATCGCTCCTGCTTTGGCTGAAGGTATGCGTCCGTTGGTCACCTGTTCCTTGACATACTCTTCAAACGACTGTTCGAATTCGTTGATGCTCGGGTTCTTTTCGTTGGTAAATACGGCTGTGAGCCACTCGGAAGCGGTATATACGCCCTTTTCCTTATCACCGCAATAAGTACGGCAGATATCATAGAGCGTGCAGGCATTGCGGATACCGCATAGTTCCTCGTCCAGATATCCGAAATCAAGGAACATCTTGATGATGATGGGTACGTCAACAGACTGAAGGCGCGACTCAAGTACGCATACATAGAGAGTGTAGAAGTTCTCTTCTATCACCTGGCGGATACGCCTTACTTCATCATCCGACGAGAAAGGATCCGAAATCTTCTTGAACGCGGCCACGGCTTCTTTAAGCTTGGCTGCTTTATCCGAAGGATAATTGCAGAATTCGATTATTGTATTAAGACTTCCGACCAGTTTTGCAGCCACATTGCTGTCCGCCGCATCGGCTTCATCAGTCTTGCTGACACTTATGGTGGATGCCTTGCGTTCGTAGATGAACCGGCGGGATTCTGCTACATCGGGTGTATATGCACTGACGGCTTCGTTAAGTCCGTCCATCAGCCCGGTTATGTCTGCATACAGCGGATGATCGGATGTGGCCCTGATAGCTATATCGCCGAGTCTTCCGTAGAGGTCGTCCTCGGAATCACTCATCATCAGATCAAGGCACTCATCAACCACACCGTGAACATAGTCTATCGCACGGCTCACCTCATGCAGATCGGATACAGCATGAAGCATGTAACCCGGTACGATGCCGCCTGATATAAGGCCTGCAGAGCTTTCCTTAACGGCAAGCATGTTATATGCGCCCTTATGCATCATATAGAGCATCTTCTGATTGACGCTCATCGATACGGCATCGGGAGCATCTTCCATCGCATCCATCGCTTCTATCGATGCATGGAGTTCCCTGGTATATTCACAGTATTTTGAATAGGTGTACTTAACAAGAACCGAGAGTTTCTCACTGGCTTCACATAGAGTTAAAAGCTGTGAATATGACTCTCTGAGCATGTGATTAAGAGCCAGGACAAGTGCCCGGCAGTTCTCGCTTTTTGCAGTATAGAATGCTGAGTTATACAGATTTTCGAGCGTGGAAAAACTCATGATCTGAGCATCGCTCGTTGCATAATAAGTATAAGAATGGATACCCGTGTCAAAATCGGCAAGGCCTATAAAATCGCCCCTTTTAAGAGTGATCTTTCCTATGCCCGAATCCATGACGATAGTACCGTCGGCAATATACCACAGATTTTCGATAGGGCTGTCCTTTTTTACTAGCAGCTCGCCTTTTTTGACAGGTTTAGTATCCATATGTTAGTTTAGTTGAGCATCATGCGGTCGTTTGCAAATGCGCCGCCGCTGACTTCTTCGAATTTGGCCAGAAGGTCGCTCACATGAAGGTTCTTCTTCTCTTCACCCGATACATCGTAGATGATATTTCCTTCATGCATCATGATCAGACGATTGCCGTGAGCGATCGCATCCTTCATGTTATGTGTGATCATAAGCGTAGTGATATTATCGGCATCAACTATACGCTGGGTGGTTTCAAGAACCTTTGATGCGGTCTTGGGATCAAGTGCCGCGGTATGCTCATCAAGAGGCAGGAGCCTCGGCTTGACGAGCGCTGCCATGAGCAGGGTAAGCGCCTGTCTCTGACCGCCTGACAGAAGGCCCACTTTGGTGGTCATACGATCTTCAAGACCGAGATCCAGGGTGGCCAGTCTTTCCTTAAAATATGACATCTCCTTTGCGGTTATACCTTTTTTCAGGCTTCTGAACTTGCCTCTTCTTGCGGCGAGAGCCAGATTCTCATCGATCTGCATCGTAGCCGCGGTTCCGTTCATGGGATCCTGGAATACGCGTCCTAAATATTTCGCTCTCTTGTGTTCGGGAAGCTTGGTCACATCATCACCGTCTATGGTGATCGTACCTTCATCTACGAGCCATACTCCCGCTATTGCATTGAGCATCGTGGACTTACCGGCTCCGTTTCCGCCGATCACTGTTACGAAATCTCCTTCGTTGAGTCTTAAATTGAGTCCGCTCAAAGCAGTTTTTTCATTGACCGTTCCGGGATTGAACGTCTTGTGAATATTCTTTAATTCAAGCATCGGCGCCATCTCCCTTCTTTACGATCTTCTTGGGTGCATATTTCGTCTTGAGATAAGGAATGGCCAGGAACAGCGCAACTATGATCGCACTGATCAGCTTAAGATCATTGGAGTTAAGACCAAGCCACATGACTATCTGAAGAACTATGTAATAAATTATCGCACCGAATGACACGCTCAAGAGTCTGAATGCGAAGTTGCCCTTGATCTTGCCGAAGATGACTTCAGCTATGATAACGGCGGCAAGTCCGATAACTATCGCACCTCTTCCGGCGTTTACATCCGCAAAGCCCTGATACTGAGCATAGAGGCCGCTGGAAAAAGCAACGATGCCGTTACTCAGGATAAGTCCGATGACCTTCATCGCATTGGTATTGATGCCCTGAGCCCGGCTCATGTTCTGATTGGAGCCTGTAGCTCTGATCGCGCTACCTAATTCTGTTCCGAAGAACCAGTAAAGGATCCCGACCAGCAGTGCGATTATGACCGCAACCACAAGGATCGTGTTCTTATAGATCGGAACGCCTTTGATATATCTCAGTGAAACGAGCAGATTGTACTTATCTACATTAATAGCCTGATTGGCCTTGTTATCCAGGATACGCAGGTTGATGGAATACAGTCCGAGCTGCGTAAGTATGCCGCTTAAGATCGCGGGTATCCCGAGAAAAGTATGTAAGAATCCGGTAACGAGTCCGGCTACACAACCTACGATAAATGCAACCAGCAGAGAAACTCCCACGCTGTGTCCGGATATCATCATCATGACGCA